>CAVXTE010000050.1:0-8072 GCA_963764475.1 uncultured Bacteroidales bacterium | reverse complement strand
GTATTCGTCGTCTTTTATATACTCCATAGCTTCTTCAAGTGAAAATTTTATTGCAGGGATTATCATGGTTTTATCGTCTGATCCGGATGCACGCATATTGCTGAGTTTTTTGGTTTTAATAACATTGACCACAATATCGTCGAGGCGGGTATTTTCGCCAATCACTTGTCCGGCATAGATAGGATCGTTCGGCTCAATAAAAAACCGGCCCCTGTCCTGTAATTTATCTATGGAATAGGCAATTGCGATTCCTGTCTCCATTGCGATAAGCGATCCGTTCCTTTTGACCTGCATCTCTCCTTTCCATGGTTCAAACCCAATCAGCCTGTGGGCCATGACTGCTTCTCCTTCAGTAGATGTTAAGACAGCATTTGTCAGACCGATGAGGCCACGTGCAGGTATCATAAATTCCAAAACGATCCGGTCCCTCTTTGTTTCCATCGTGATCATTTCTCCTTTTCGTCTGCTTACAATCTCAATCACTTTTCCCGAAAAAGCTTCCGAAACATGAACGGTAAGCATTTCAACAGGTTCATGCTTCTTTCCATTAATTTCCTTGACGATCACACGAGGCTGACCAAGCTGGAATTCATACCCTTCACGCCGCATGGTTTCTACCAAAATGGAAAGATGCAGTATTCCTCTTCCAAACACCAGGAGTTTATCAGGTGAGCCCGTTTCTTCGACCCGGAGTGCAAGGTTTTTTTCTGTTTCCTTGTAAAGCCGTTCGCGAAGATGCCTCGATGTCACATAAATCCCTTCTTTTCCAAAAAATGGCGACGTATTGATCGTGAATACCATACTCATTGTAGGTTCATCCACACGCAGCGGTTTAAGGCCTTCAGGGTTTTCAAGGTCAGCAATGGTATCACCGATATCAAAATCTTCAGGACCGAGAACGGCACATATTTCTCCGGCTTCCACCTCCCACTTGACTTTCTCTTTTCCCAGTCCTTCAAAAAGGTATAATTCCTTCACAACAGAACGCAATATCCTTCCATCGGCTTTTACAAGCGAGACCGGCATACCTGCCTTGATTTTTCCCCTTAAAATTCGTCCAACGGCAATCCGTCCCATGTAAGATGAATAATCGAGAGAACTGATCTGAAGTTGCAACGTACCCGGATTCGAAACCGGAGCAGGAATATATTCAAGAATCGCGTCCAATAAGTAACTGACATCATCCGACGGGTTTTTCCAGTCATCAGACATCCAGCCTTGTTTGGATGAACCATAAACAGTCGGGAAGTTCAACTGATCTTCATTTGCATCGAGACTGTACATCAGTTCGAAAACGGCTTCGTGTACTTCATCAGGCGAACAGTTGGGTTTATCCACTTTATTGATTACAACGATCGGTTTTAATCCGAGAGCCAGCGCCTTTTGTAAAACAAACCTGGTTTGCGGCATCGGCCCCTCAAAAGCATCTACCAGCAACAAAACACCGTCGGCCATATTTAATACCCGTTCAACTTCGCCACCAAAATCGGAATGGCCAGGAGTATCAATAATATTGATCTTTACCTCTTTATAGCGAACCGAAACATTTTTTGATAAAATGGTGATCCCGCGTTCCCTTTCCAGTTCGTTCGAATCGAGGATCAAATCATCGACCTCCTGGTTTTCCCTGAAAAGTTTTACCTGATGAAGAATCCTGTCGACCATGGTTGTTTTCCCGTGATCCACATGAGCAATGATCGCTATATTTCTGATATTCTGCATAATTTATTAATTCTTACCCCCTGATAAAGGGTGCGCAAAAGTAGTCTATAAAAAACAACTATAAACAAAACCAATAAATTAACTTAATTGTTGTTACTTTAAAATAGTAATTCATGCAATTGCGTTTGAAAGTTCGTTGAATTTTTCAATTCGTAATATTTTATCCCTTGAAAAGATGCACAAGTGATCTGTAGTTTAAAATTAATCGATTTACAACATACTAAACAATGGAAAATATTGATCTGTCAGGCTATATTTACAACGGTCACGGTTCTTTTGAATTAGCTGATTACCGTACAAATGACAAGGCACATCTCGATTCGAAAAAAGATGCCCGCAAAGACCTGAAAAAAAACATAAAAAAACTGGCCAAATTGCAGGATAAATTGTATGCACAGGACAATTATGCGATCCTCATCATCATACAAGCCATGGATACAGCAGGTAAAGACGGAGCGATAAAGCATGTGATGTCAGGACTGAATCCGCAGGGAACGCAGGTTCACAGTTTCAAAGCGCCCTCTGCCGAAGAACTCGACCATGATTATCTCTGGAGAGCCAGTAATCATTTGCCCGAACGGGGAAGGATCGGCATTTTTAACCGTTCTTATTACGAAGAAGTGCTGGTTGTTAAAGTGCACGACCTCATCAAAAATCAACAAATTCCTTCGGAATTCATTACAGATAAAATCTGGGACAACCGGTATCGCCAGATCAGGGAGTTCGAAAAATATTTGGTTGAAAATGGCATTGTGCCGGTAAAACTATTTCTGAACGTTTCAAAAGAAGAACAAAAAAACCGTTTATTGGCCCGTATCGATGATGCATCAAAAAACTGGAAGTTTTCGGCAGGCGATATCAAGGAACGGGGATTTTGGGATGATTATCAAACTTGTTACCAGGAAGCCATTAATGCGACTTCCACGGAATATGCACCATGGCATATTATTCCTGCCGATCATAAATGGTTTGCACGGCTGCTCATCTCTGAGATCATCATTCGGAAAATGGACGATTTAAAACTTGCATACCCGGAAGTATCAAAAGAACAGCTAGCTGCACTCAAAATATATAAAAAACAATTGATTGAGGAATAAAGGTTTCGCTAACGACGCCTTTATCAGAATCAGCTAAAAAAATTTATCATTATTTCTTTGCCGGTTCTGCCCTATTCCCTGTTTTTACAGGTAATTCTTTTCTGATCTGTCTTCAGAAAGAATGACGGAAAAACAGTCGGTGAAGTGGTGATGCATGGCAACAATGTAATGAAGGAATATTTCCTCCAACCCGATGCGACTGACAAAGCCTTTTTCGGGGGTTGGTTTCATTCCGGTGACCTGGCTGTCTGGCATCCCGATGGCTACATCGAATTACGTGATCGTTTAAAGGACATCATCATTTCAGGAGGCGAAAATATATCGACCATCGAGGTTGAACAAACCGTTGTTCGTCATCCCGCAGTCCTCGAATGTGCCGTCATTGCCATCCCCGATGAAAAATGGGGCGAGCGGCCCAAAACCTTTGTTACTTTAAAAAAAGGAGCATATGCCACGGAGCAAGAAATCCTGGAATTTTGTCTTACACAGATCGCCCATTTTAAATATCCTGCTGCAGTCGAAATTGGCGACCTGCCAAGAACTTCCACTGGTAAGGTTCAGAAATATATCCTTCGAAACCAGGAATGGGCCGGAAAGGAAAAACGAATCAACTAATCGCCCCTGACTTTTTTATTTTTTTCGTAGCAGAACACTTTCTAAAAACTCGCACTAAAATCCTAAAAAAATTTTATCCGAATTGTATTGGTCATGACTATTTATATACTTTTGCCATTACTGTTAATCGATTAACAAAAAGATAAACCTTATTATGGGCTCTTTATACGAAAAATTGCTCGAAGACGTAAGGTTCCGTGAAGGACTGAAAGCTTGCATTAACTGCGGCACCTGCACGGCAATCTGCCCCGCTGCCGAATTTTATAATTATGAACCGCGAGCTATTCTCGATATTGTTCAGTTGAAGGATGATGAACGCATCGAAGCACTGCTCAAAGGAGAAGAAATCTGGTACTGTGCTGAATGTATGTCATGTAAAACACGCTGTCCCAGAGGTAATGCACCGGGCCTTGTCATCATTGCCCTACGTTCTCTGTCGCAGGAATTGGGGTACTTTACCGAATCGGAAAAAGGACGGCAGCAACTGGCCATTAAACGAATGATCGGCGAAACCATTCTGACACATGGTTATTGCGTGCATGCCAGCCACGTTACTCTTGACAAATTTCCTGAACAGGGTCCTGTATGGCAATGGATCAGTGAAAACCTGCCTGAAGTAATGGAGCGAATGGGTGCAAATTACGGGAAAAAGGGAGCAGGAGGATTGCGAAAATTAAGTAATGAAACCCTCGATGAGATCAATAAAATATTTGAGGTTTCCGGAGGGCTCGACCGGTTCAGGAAAATAGAACGATATTCACGTTTAAAAGCAAAGGAGATGGGAACCGAATTTACAGGTAAAGGCACGGATGACGGCTATTTTAAAAAAGTTTTTACGGATAACAATCATAAACATACGCGCGAATGATCAACGAAGGAAAAAGAACGGTTTGGTCGATTTATCAGAAAAATATTGCTGACGACCATTACTATTACATGCGAAGTTGTATCCGGCAAAATTTCTTTCCGGGTTCTGAAACAACTTTTCTGAGAATCCTGAACGATGAACTCTCAAAAGATATCATGGATGATCCTGAACAAACTACCTGCACTGGGATCGGTTATCACACCGATGTGGTTCCGATGGAAACGACCATGACGGTAGTGGCGCGTATTTTTGCCCTGATGACAAAAGCTGGTTATGAAAACCTGATCACATCCTGTATCACCTCGTTCGGTGTTTTCACGGAG
Source organism: uncultured Bacteroidales bacterium (assembly GCA_963764475.1). GTDB lineage: Bacteria > Bacteroidota > Bacteroidia > Bacteroidales > JAADJA01 > JAADJA01. The sequence goes on along the minus strand of CAVXTE010000050.1, from coordinate 3,447 downwards.
ATACTGGAGACCTGGGAGGAATTTCCGGAAACAGAGGAAAAAACGCGGGAGTTTCTTTACAAAGCGACCGGCAGGGAATTTCAAGTCCCACAAAATCTTTCCCATGCGAGTGACATTATTTATAAGTTTCGCAAAGAAATTGCACAAAGATCAAAATACAGGCTTATCAATGCACTGACAGGTAAAAAACTGAATGTTGTTGAACACATCGGCTGTCATTATTCCAAAATGTTTCCGCATCGCGGTGTCGGCGGGGCAGAATTTCCGTATGTTTTAGCCGGTCTTATCGAAGAATGGGGCGGCGATGTTGTCGATTATCCCGAACGCCGTCATTGCTGCGGATTCGGATTCAGACAATATTTTGTAAAAGCCAACCGTGGTTTTTCAATCGCTTGTTCACGAAAAAAGTTCGAATCGATGAAACCCTACCAGCCTGACTTCATTCTGGCCAATTGTCCCGGTTGTCACTATTTTCTTGACCGCTGGCAATATGTGCTCAGCGAAATGGAAGGAAAAACATACGGGGAAGGAAATCAGGGGATACCCGTTCTGACATATGAAGAACTTGCCGGTTTGGTTCTTGGTTATGACCCCTGGGACCTTGGTCTGCAAATGCACCAGGTTTCTGTTGAACCCCTGCTCGACAAAATGGGTGTGAATTACGACCGGTCTGAAAAATTTAAAACTCTGCAGGGTAATGATATGGGGCGGCCCGAAAGTCCGAATGTATTGAATTTTTATCCAGTGTCATTATGAAGAAAAAAGTAATTGTCATCGGAGCCGGAGTAGCCGGAATCGAAGCCTCTTCAAAACTTGCATCTATGGGGTTCGATGTAACTTTAATTGAAAAAGGTAAAACGCCCGGCGGGAAGCTTCTTCAATGGGACCGGTTGTTTCCTTCTCAACAGCCGGCAGCAGAGATACTTGAATTCTTACAAAAAAATCTGGATAAACACAATCTCAGAACGAAATTCGATACAGTTGTTAAAGACATTAAAAAGGAAAATGGGAGCTTTACTGTATTTCTCGATGATAAAAGCGAACACCAGGCTGAAGCGCTGTTGATCGCTACCGGATATGATCTTTTCAATGCGCGGATTAAGGAAGAATACGGATACGGTATCTACAACAATGTTATTACTTCGGCTGAACTGGAATCCCTGTTCCTGAACAAAATGGAAATTCTGACGGCCCAGGGACAGCCGCCGAAGCGGGTTGCTTTCATCCATTGTGTCGGTTCACGCGATGAAAAAGTTGGGAACACTTACTGCTCGCAGGTCTGTTGTGTAACGGCCGTGAAGCAAGCCATCGAAATGAGAGAGAAATTACCCCGTACCGAAGTCTTCTGTTTTTATATGGACATACGCATGTTCGGACTTCATTTCGAAGAACTATACAAGGAATCGCAGGAAAAATGGGATGTCAATTTTATCCGCGGCAGGCTTTCGGAAGCTTCGGAAAATCTTGACGGTTCCATCCTCATAAAAGTGGAAGATACGCTTGCCGGAAGACCATTGAAGATGCGGGTGGACCTGCTTGTACTCATGGTTGGATTCGTTCCTTCGGCAGGTACGAAAGAAATCCAAAGGATGCTCGGTATCGGGAGTTCGGCTGAAGGGTTTATTAAACCAAAGGACGAGTTTACGATGAACAACGAATCGGATATACCGGGTGTTTTTATAGCGGGAACCTGTAAAGCACCGAAGACGATACCCGATACGTTTGCGGATGCCAGGGCTGCAACTCTTAAAATTGCTGAATTCCTGAACAAAAATTCCGATTAAAAACCTGGGTATGACAAACTGGGGTTATCAGATCAACAAAGACCGGCAGATCGACTACGACAAAAACGACCGAAGACTGGCAAATTACATTAAGAAGTATGTTCCTTCTTACAAGCTTTGTATTTCCTGCGGAGCCTGCACGGCCACCTGCTCGACAGCAAACCTTACCAGTTTCTATAACATCCGAAGGCTGAACATACTGCTTATGCGGGGTGAGATCGACGAAATAAAAGAAAGCATAGAAAAATGCATGCTTTGCGGGAAATGCGAGCTGGTCTGTCCGCGCGGAGTCAATACCCGTAATGTCATTCTGATCATCAAAGAAGGAATTAAAAAAATCAAGGACAATGAGCAACTTTGATCCGTTTGTATTGCCGTTTGCCATCGGCCTGTATACCCTGACGATCATGTTCTTTGCCAAAGGATACGACTGGATCAAGCACTTACCGATCGAGGAGCGAAGAAAAGCAGGTAGAGGGTTATTATCATGGAAGATATTTTCTGTATTTAAAGAAATTATCCTCGAATCGCTGTTTCACCGCCGGGTTTTCAAAGTGAACCGGATGTTGGGTTATATGCACATGAGCCTTGCCTTTGGCTGGTTCCTGCTGATCGTAATCGGCACCATCGAATCGAAAGTGATCAGCCATAAATGGTTCAATCCACCCTGGGATCCCATCTTTTTGCAATATTTTGACCGCGACGTTTCCCGTATTCCGGCTGCCGGGTTCTTCGGCTTTGTCATGGATTTTATTTTGTTATTCGTTTTATCAGGGGTTTTTCTCGCTTTTTACAAACGCATTCACTCCCGTTTATTTGGGATGAAGAGGACAACGCGTCAGATCGTCTTTGATAAATTTGCCCTCACTTCGCTCTGGCTGATCTTCCCGCTGAGGCTTTTGGCCGAAAGCTTTACAGCAGGCATTTATCACAACGGCGGATTTCTGACCAATACGCTCGGAGATGTATTCGCTTCCTTTTTACCCATGCACAATACAGGCTATACGCTTTGGTGGCTCTATTCCTTATCCGTTGGTGTTTTCTTTGTTGCCCTGCCCTACTCACGGTACATGCACATACCGACGGAGATCATCCTGATCGCCCTGAGAAAATTTGGTCTTCAAACAGATAAATCCTTTACGACCTTTTCACAGGTTGAAGTCTATTCCTGTTCCCGCTGTGGCATCTGCATCGATAAATGCCAGCTCACAACTTCTTTGAAATACACCAAAGCGCCATCCGTATATTTTCTGAATTCGGTAAGAGCCCAGAAAATAAAAGCCGGACAGACCTTCAACTGCCTGGTTTGCGGCCGCTGTCAGGAATACTGCCCGGTAGGTATCAGTACCAATGCCCTCCGTATCGTCAACCGCAACAATTTTATCACTACCGGCTCGAATTTTAGTTATCTGAAAACAAACGGCATTGAAAAGGCCAAAGTGGCCTATTTTGCGGGATGTATGACGCACCTGACCCCAACCATAAAAAACGCGATGATCCGCATTTTTGAAGCCTCAGGGACAGATTATGTGTTTATCGATAAAGACGGAGGAGCTTGCTGTGGAAGGCCGATGGTGACGGCAGGAAATTTTACGGCAGCAAAAGAACTTCAGGATTTTAATAAAAAAGTGATACACCAAACACAGGCAGCGACCCTTGTCAC
>CAVXTE010000049.1:0-10937 GCA_963764475.1 uncultured Bacteroidales bacterium | reverse complement strand
TAAATGAAATGCAGCCTTTAACAAAGCTCCACGGCTTTTCCAATCAATCTTGTTAGCGATCTCCACCCGGCTCCCGTCAGCTCCTGCTGAAAGTCTTATTCTTTGGGTGATTTTTGATCCTTCATTTTCACGAACCACTTCAATAGCAACACGCACCGGGCCTTCTTCAACAATTTTAACCGAACCTGGATTGGCAGCTACACTTCGGGCAGGTTTTTTTATATCTTTCCAGTAGATACGCCAGGCCGGTTTGGTATCCGGGAAGTCTTCTCCAAATTCAAGTTGTATGGGTTTTTCAAGCAATTCTTTTTTAATTCTTTTATCGATAACGCTTGATATGTCACCATTGTTATCTATGGTTACCTTGTAATTTTTGTTTTCCAAATAATTTTTACGAACAACTAATTCAGTGTTCTTAATTTGCGTTATTTCCTGACGAACAGAATATACAGCCGCTCCTACAGGAGGAAGATCGGTCTGAAATAAAATGCGGCGTTTGCCATCAAATCCTGTTGTAATTTGCGAAGGAACCTCATTCCCTTTTGCGTCGAATACAGCAAGAGATCCGGCATCTGACAGTTCTTCAGGAATAAAAGCTTCCACATTATCCTTACGCGGGATTGAAAGTGGGTTAAAAACGACCACAGGTACTCCGGGTACATCGGTATTAAGTGATTGTGCTAATGTGCCAATTGCATCTTTGTATACTCCAGCAAACCGATTTAGGGCAATGATTCCGTCATTCCATGCATATTCATAAGCTTTTGGAAGACTTGTTCCGGTAATATTATCATGAAACTCATTGCGCAGCATGAGTCTCCATCCGGCATTAATAGCTTCATACGGATATTCGGCACCATTTAACAGATGGGCAGCAACCGCAGCTCGTTCACCAGCATCAGCCCATATTTCAGCTTCGCGGTTTAATTTTTTTGAATAGGCCTGCGATGTCAGAACGCCGGTTGAATGTTTAATAAGCAGTAAATCACTATTCCATGTCGGAAATTTCGCGGCTTGCTTATCCGTAATAGCTCTAAACATAAGGTCAGCCGGCCCGGCAATAACATTAACCGGACCTTCAGTTGCATAACATTTTTCAAGCGTTTCAAGCGAAACCTTTTGCGGTGATCCACCACGATCGGCATTGTTTTTATCGCCACCACCCATATAGAAGAAATCGATAGGAAGTCCTGAATTTTTCTGATTTTCTTTTAAACGCTCCAGTGTCTTTTTATCTGTACTGTACACATTTTTATGTGCACCGGCGTAATTGCCTGCATTGAGTGCAGCAATAACTGATTTTCCATCAGGACCAATCCAACGACCTACATTGAACGGTATTCCATTAGCCGATTCCCAGGTTAATTTCTGGGTTGAGAATCCACGAATTCCACAATGATTTAATACAGATGGCAATGAATAAGGAAACCCAAAACAATCCGGCAGCATATACTCCCGACTTTCTTTTCCGAATTCATTTTTAAAATATTGAGTTCCCATAAGTATTTGACGAATCATAGACTCCGTGGATGGAAGGATTACATCATTTTCCACCCAGGAACTACCTGCCGGATTCCATCGCCCTGCTGCCACCCATTGCTTAAGTTTTTTATATTTTTCAGGATAATATTCGCGCATCATTTGATAGCGGCTGGCACCTGTCCAATTAAAGCTAAAATGAGGATACTCTTCAAATGCGTCAAAGTTATCGTCAAGCGTGTTCTTCAGAAAATCACGAATGACTTGTGGATATGACCATCGCCACATATCGTCGAGATGGGTATAGGGAACAATAAACAGGGTTGGTTGGGTAAGATCAATTGATGCCGGGATCAATTGTTTTCACAGAAGATTTTGATTGAGGTGGTTGCCCAAACGATATCGAAACAGAAAAGAAGAAAAGGAAAAGAACCAGCATGAATCGTCTGAATGCACTATAAATAAATCACCCGTGAAATCATATTTTTAATTTTTAAGACTAATAAAAATAAATCAGCTTTCTGCATTATTGTTTTTTGTTATTATTTATCGATGGCTTCTTTTTTTAATAATCTAATTTTGTTCATTAACGAATCAATCTGAAAGGTCCTTGTAAGAGGTTCGGCATTAGAATACCACGTTGAAAAGATACCATGTTGTCCTTCATATAAATATTTTTTTGCCGTGGCAGCATCTTTATAAGCGAGATCAAGATTTTTTACCAGTGCATCTTTATCCTTTCTGATACTTGTATGCTAAAACATAATGGTAAAGTGTTTTACTTATATAAGTCATATAATAACTGTATAAACGCAGATTATCATTAAAAAAAGTTTGTTTATCCAAATCCAGACGGGGCATCATTTTTGAACAACGATCAGCAACCGACTCAAATTTTGGTATCGTTTTTTTCATTCCGTACAAAATGGCATCGACCTGGTTTGTACTGTGGTTATAGTCAAAATCAATACGGAAAGTGCGACCCGGAACACGTTCATACCCAATTTTATGTAATGGATTCATATTTATCGTATCTCCGGTAGAATAAAATTTCTGATTTATATGATCAAACGCCCTTGCATATCTTAAATCCTGAAATAAAAACTGGCGTTTCATTCCTTTAAATTCCGTTTTTTTAGGTTGCCAGTAAGCATTGTAATAATCCTTATACAGTCGCGCTACTTCTTTTGCATGTTCGGCCCCGAAATACCGGGTACAATAATCAATCATAAAATCATCAGTGTTGTAACTGTTATAGTCCCACAACATTTTTGCATTTGCTGAAAGTTCCAACAAAAACTCTCTCATATTCCCAACGTTTACAACAGAAAAAAACAGGGGCGATTTATTATTGATATACCGGTAATTAAACTCCATTTTCCATGGACTTTCGGCCGGGGCAACATGAGCGCCTGTTGAGGCAAATCCAAAATTCATATAGTAACCCAGTTTAACAGGCTCTTCTGAATTAAATTTTACCAAATCATCGTATGGATAAGGATCACGTCTGGCAGCTACAAAAGTCCAGATCATATTTTTACCTTCGGGTGGTTTTAAATACCCTTTGCTCATTAAATCTGCAAGTTCATCGTAAAAAGTAATTCGAACATACGGTTCGGGATTTCCGGTTACTTCTTTGATTATATTAAGTTGAATCCGAAGCATTTTATTAATCACTTCTGCCCTGTCTTTATCGTTTTGCGGCGCATCACCAAAAACGCTCCAAAACGGTTGATCTACTTTTCCACGAAAGGCAACGGTCCAAAGGTTCTCTATTCCATTCTTCACGACCGTTTCAGCATTGTACCTGAAAAATTCCTCAATTTCTTTTTCGTTGGAAAGAAGCAATTCCGGTGGATTCCTGTGTCTTTGTTCTTTCCAATATGTATCCCAGGTTCCAAATGAAGTATTAAGTCCGCTTGTATGATGAGATGTAATGACTAATCCGTATTTGTCAATTAAATAAGCATAATCCGTCAATTTGTAACCCGGTTCAATCGTAGAATAGGTCTCAACGGTATTCAGTTTCAACCGAAGTACCGTTTCGAGCCAAACGTTTTGATTTTCCTCAGAAAGCTTTTTCCACGGATTGAAAAAATCCTGGTCGCCGGGCAGGATACTTCTGTATCTTACCTGTGGCGATTTAAAGAAAATATCGCAGTCGTCGGCAATCAGGATTTTATCCTTTTTCACCGGAACCCATGAACACCAGTAATGCAAGGGAGGTACGCCCAGAAATTTTTCAGAAAATGTATAAATGGCATAAATTGTTCCCCTGACATCGTATCCTTCAAGGTATATTTTATTGGCATCAGGATCTGCAAATAACCTGTGCGACTCAAAACCATCCAATTTTTTATCGTTACCGGAAGGGATATTAAAAGCTCCTGTAGTCCGGTTGACAATAACGATTTCAGGAATAGAATTATCCTGGTCCACTTTATTCACAACTTCAGGCACAAAGCCCATTACATTAAAAAAGTCTTTTTTGAATGCTTCCAGTGCAATTTTAAGCGGACCGGGTTCTTTTTCTGAAAAAACAATTTTAAACTTATTTTTTTCAAGTTTGATAAATTCTGGATTGTTTGTACTTGCTGAAATACTGGTTGTTATAAATATGACAGCAAATAATAACAGGATATTCTTCAACGCAAATTTTCTTTTCATGCCTAAAATTAAATTCATGATGATTATCTTTTTCATTTTCGAACCGGCATATTTTCAGAAAATGGAATCTCGCCCCGAAGCATTTTCCCGGCCATGCCGGTTAACCATAAATATTGGTCGCTGGGAACTTCTTCTTCGATGGGCACAAAAACGCTCTTTCCAACCGGAACTTTGTGTGCACATTTCATAATGGCAGTGCCTTCATCAATCTCATCAAACATGGCTATATAAAGCATTTCTGCCCCACTTTTAATAGCTCCGGCAATTTGTTTCCAAAAAAATTCACCTTTGTTCCTTGGAATTTTATTCGATACATCCCCTTTCATGTTGTGCCAGGAGAAGCCAGGAAAAACAGTAGGTGCATACGATTTCCCATGTTCCCTGCACCATTTCACGTCGTCAATAATATTTTCCTGCCGGTATGACTCGTAAGTTTGTTCATTATAACGCCCCACCAGCCAGGGATGGATAACATCTGCCTGTTTGAGTACATCGAACAATCGCGGATCGTGTTTGGTATCCGAACCAAGTGTCCTCCAGCGCGAAGGAATACCCAAATGAATGGAACAGCCGCCATAAACCGGATCGTTTTTGAAAAAGTCCATAATATCAAATATTTCAGGAATGTGACCCGATTCCCTCGTTCCGGCGCTAATTCCCCAAAAAGCCACAAGGGGTTTTCCGTTATGAAACAGATAAGTCGTTTTTTTTCCCTGGTTGGTCAGCTTAAGATCATCAACCAGATGTTTCCAGTCATCAATCACCAAATTGTATTTGCTGTCGTCCATACTTCCTAATATCGTACATCAGGCAAATGGCGACACCATACTTATTGGCAGCTTTTATAGCCGATCTCAGAACTTTATCATTATGATTTAATCTGTTTTCACTTGTAAGCACAGAGAAAAAACGTTGTATAAAAACTCCGTCGATTCCATATTCTTTCATCCATTTAAAATGCAGATCAACCGTACTTTCGTCATAGGAACTAAAAACATACGCCGGCGATCCGTCGGCAAATTTGAACGGAGTTTTATATTTTACCTTGTACTCGTCCATTTCAGGCCAAAAATCGATGGTACAACTACCGTCCTCAAATTTCCCGTTTTTACTGTAATGTGTCCAGCCTCTGTCCGCACCGTCGTCCTCGCAATTGAACCAACCCTGATAACCTGCCATAACAAGCCCTTTGTATGACATAAACTTGCTTTTTGCAGCATGTTTGGTTTGGGCCGTGCTATTCAGAAACAAAAACAATAAAAAGATGACTGAGATTAAAAATCGATGTTTCATTTTATAATTTTATTTTAGTTGGTTTTACTGTTACAATCAGTGTGCAAAAGTTATTTCATAAGAATTGCCGGATGCAAATTTTGTTATAAACTATATCGCTTTCAATCCTGCATTACAATATTTACGCAGATAATTATAGCTCGACATTAGTTCTGTCTGTTGTAGTTTAATATCGAAATCTTTTTTATTCGTTCCTGCCGGTGATTTAACGATTTCCTGTGGCTGACCTTTTCTGACCAACTTTAAAAAATCGATAATATCTGCAGCGAGAAGCTTAGGAAAACCTTTCCAAAACTCCGTCTTTAAAAAAGGTACTTCCCGGGCTGAATTTGAAATTGTTTCCACATGAAGGGGGACTCCCGGACATAATTCAGCCATCGTTTTTGAATATTGCCGGTAGTCCAGCATTCCTTCACCAATTGCCATTCCCTGGAAAACAGCTCCTTCGTTGGTTTCCCAAACCATGACATCCCGCACGCTGGTACAAACTATATTTGAACCAAGAATATTCAGAGCATCCATCGGATCTTCCATTGCCCAAACGGCATTTGCAGGGTCAAATAAGGCTCCGCAAATATCGGTTCCGGTTTCATTTATCAGGGAGAGTAGCTCTTCTGAACGGAGATCACCCATATGGTTTTCAAAAGCAAATTTTATTCCTGCATCCAATGCACGGCTTCTAAAGGATTTCATTAATTTAACCACCGCCTCAATGTGAGCTTCAATTCCGCCGTCTGAATACCGATCTTCATATGAACCAATGCGACAGCCAACTACCGGAGACCCTACTGCAGATGCCACACGAATGCCTTCCGTTAATAATTTTTCAGCATTTCCATATTTATCAGAAAATACGGTAGATTTTTCACTGATACTTCCAATCCCAATATAAATACTAACATCATTCGCTTTTGCCAATTCTCTCAGTTCGGAAAGATGGCCGGATTCAAGACTTTCGAAAGGCTGAAAAGTATTTAGCAAAACAGAATCCAGTTTATGATCAATTGCAAATTCTATTAATTGCCGGGCATTTAACCGCATACTTCGTAAAGAATGGTTGCATAGCCCCAACGGAATTTTTGAAGTCTGTTGTTGTGCGTTATTCAACAATACGGCCGAGTATGAAGGAAATGATTGCATAGCCAATGCTCCTAATCCGATGATTTTGATGATATCCCGACGTTGCATAAAATATGATTTTTATTTTAACCTATTTTTTTCAACTACCATGTAGTAATTTTAATATTCCTGAACGATACATCATTTCCGTGTCCCTGCAAAAGAATATGCCCCTGTTTTTGTTCGCCGAAATTTTTCAGTTTGTTGTATTTACTCAATCGAACCAGTTGTTTAAAACAGTCGGTATTTCTGTTGTATACAACAGCTTTTGTACCATTTATCCAGTGTTCTACATGGTTTTTGTTGACAATAAGTTTCACTTTATTCCATTCTCCGGGAGGATTTATTTTGATGTCGTCGCGGGTTGGAAGCAAATCGTACAAAGCAGCCATTTTACGGTTTCCAAACTTTCCTTGAAGTGCATCCGGATGTCTTTCATTGTCAATCAACTGATACTCAAGGCCAAGATATTGACCTTTGCCCCCGGGGTAAGAATTTATTACCATGTATTTAACTCCGCTGTTAGCACCTTCAGTTAATCGTACTTCCAGATCTAATTCGAAATTGGAAAATTGTTCTTTAGTTATAATGTCATGCCCAGCTTCATGTTGATCTGTTTTCCCAAGTACTGTTAAAACACCATCTTCCACTTTCCAACCATGATCGGGAAAATTGTCCGAGTCTATACTTTGCCAGGCATCGGTTGAAGTGCCGTCGAACAATACGATTTGTTTTTTTTCCTTTTTTCCCTTTTTATTCTGTTGCGAAAATGCAACGGTGCTTTGAAAGAATAAAATTGTAATCAGCAACGACAATAAAATTTTTGTTTTCATAATTTCTGTTTTATATTTTGATTAAATTACTCATTAAATGATAAATTCCGGCCCCATACTTCCACTTCAATCCACGAACACCATTTATTCTCATTTTCCATTAAATTATTGAATGTCACCCACGATGTTAAATGTTTGCTTATTTTGATTTCCTGAGGTAAATGCGTTTTTTGAATTTTAATTTTTTCGGTAGAACCATCAGAAAACTCAACAGTTGCTTCTTTCCAGTAACTATCGTGCAAGTCGTAATATTGAGCCCGGTTCACAATCACCAGTTTTTCCACTTCAACAATTTTTCCGAAATCAATTTTGAACCATAAATCATCGCGCTTGTCTGGTCCCCAAGCCTGGTAAGGCCATTTGCCATGTTTCGAACTCAATTCGTATCCATCTATTGCGTTTCGGGCAGCATAATAACTTTCATTGCGGCACTCGCTGTTTGAAGTTGCATGGGGATAATAATCTGTTTCACCCCGTATATCAAATGAATTTAGCGCCAGATTTCGATAGGCCAACCATTCTTCCTTTCTACAAAACCGTAGCTTTATTTGGTGTTTCTCCCCGGAAAAACTTTCCTCCGGATAATTCTTTCCGTTTTCATGAAATGGTATTCGAAATGTAAAACTCCCTCCAGGTGCAAAAACATAACTTCCCGGAATATTTTCGTCAAATTGAACAAACAAATTTTTGGCTCCTTCAACGATTAAACAATCACCTTCCTGATATTCTCTGTCAATTGTCAGATTAATTTCGCCCGTTAAGTCCAAAGAATTAGATTCACTTTGTGCAAAAATTATATGGTTTTTATCTAAAGCTTTAATGCTTAAATTGCCAGCTTTGATTTTGTATCCCTGTACTATCAGGATAACACTGCAAATAAGAAATATAGTAGTTCTGTTTTTCATTATTTATTCAGTTTTCTGAAAGCGCCTTCCATCATCAGAAAAAACGCTTGCCCTTCGGGCGAAGTTCCCGGCGCATTAAAGCGTGGCGCCTTACTTGCATTTTGTACTAATCCAAATTCATCGACATTATTATAGACTGCCCATCGCATTTTGTTAGCCGGAACTAAATATGATGTATCTAACCAGCCCGATTTTACTGCTGTATAAATAGTGTATGCCAGCATTTCAGGCAAAGTTGATTCTTCAAAATTGGGCTCGGTAATCTTATCATATAAAAGTCCATCGGGCAATTGGTGGGCAATACAACCATCCAACAAATCAGTGCAATACCCTATCAGCTTTTGCTTATCAGCTTCTCTTTTATCAGGCAATAAATTAATTACCTGTGCCATTGCAGCGGCACACCAACCGTTGCCGCCTCCCCAAAACGAACGATCTTTAAATTCGCCGGTTTCCTGAATTCGAATGTGGTGAAACAACTTTTCTTTCGGATTCCAAAGTACATCGCGAATGCCTTCTATCTGATGAATAGCCTCGTCGTAGTCTCCCATTTGAGCCAGAAACGGTGCTACCATAAACATGTTGTCACTAAAAATTACTTTCGATTTATTGTTGTGGTAAATAACTCCATTTGCATTTTTAGACTCCGGCTTTTTAAGATACAAGTACTGAGCCATCGCTGCCTCTTTGTATTTCTCATCTCCGGTAAATTTGAATGCAGCTAAAACTCCCGGACCATTTACTCCGGTATCCGCAATGTTAAAATCAGAGCCAACCATTGATAACCTACCATCCGGTTTACTCCTCTGAACCGATTCTCTGGCCATAATTATCAGACTGGTCGTATCTCCAATTTCCAACATTCCTTGCATAGCCGTTCCCTGTTCCCATGAATGGCGCTGCATGCAAAGCATTGCTGTTTTCACTTTTTCCACAACCATATCATCGCACTGCGGAAGGACAATAGTTTGTCCTTTTATATTGAGAAATAATAAAATCAGTACTAATACAAATAATGTTTTCAGGTCAGATTCTTTCACTTTATTGGTTTATAATTTAAAAATTGGGCAACTATTGACGAATTAAAATTCGATCTTCAATTCCTTTAACAAGCGGATAGTTTACATCTTTTAAATAACCCACCAATTTGGAGCGTAATTCCTCAGCTTTATCTTTATATTTAAATCGGTCTTTATTGGAGCCCAGTAAATTATTTAGCTCATGCGGATCGTTTTTCAGGTCGAAAAGTACTTCAACATCTTTCCCTCCGGTCCGATGGGTAGTCATTAATTTCCAGTTTTTAGTCCGAATCATTATGGATGGAACACTTTCATTGTTCCAGTCCCATTCGGAAATCGCAAAATCATATTTTGGTGGTGCTGTACCTTCCATTACTCCTCTAAGCGAATATCCATCACTCGGAATGCTATTTAAACCGGCATAATCAAGAATGGTCGGATATATATTAAGTGTGGAAACCGGGGTTGAAATCACTTTCCCCGCTTCGATTTTTCCCGGATATCTAAAAAGCAAAGGTACTCTCACCGATTCTTCGTAAAAACAAAATTTACCACGCATTCCGTGTGCCCCCAACATCTCACCATGGTCGGAAACAAAAATCACAAGGGTATTATTGGTTAATTTTAATTCGTCCAGCTTATTTAAAATTTTACCCACCCAGGTGTCAACTTCGGTTACCAGGGCATAGTAATTGGCAATCATATACTTTACTTTATCTTTTTCATTGTAAGGAGGAATTACCTGACCTTTATGGTAAGGTATATTTTCTCTTTTGTCTTCAATGGAAACGGGCGTTACCATATCCTTTGCGTCATACATGGAAGCATAAGGTTCTGAAGGCGTAATAGGTACATGCGGAGAATGAAACGAGCAGGTAAGAATAAACTGTTTATCCTTAATTCTATCCAATGCAGCAAGCGCCTGTTTCCCCTGAACTGCCGTAATGGTATAATCGGCTGGCAAATCGAGCACACCATGAACATCTCCCTGACCTATACTTTTTAATTTTGCTTTCTTGATTTTTTCACCAGCCATCAGTTTGTCGTATTGACTATCAGGCGGATCAAGCCTATACGGAACTGTTCCTCCATAAAAAGATGTTTCATACAATTCGCCATTTTTTAGAGGTCTCTCCGGAAATTTATTTTGAATATATTTTACATAAATTGGTTCCCAATTTACGATAGGATCGCTTCCGGATCTTCCATTCACCGGAGGATCCATATACACCCGTGCCATGTGTTCCGGTGAGTGAAACTTACCGTAATATTCCGTATGATAGCCTCTCTTGGCGAGGATTTCATCAAACGTTGGATAATAACAATCGTTGCTTTTAATGTCCCGGTTAGATCGAATGGTCGTTTTTTCAGTTGTCCTTCCCGTTAAAATAGAAGTTCTCGCAGGAGCACAAACGGGACAGGATGTAACGGCTTGACTAAAATTAACACCTTCACTTGCCAACCGGTCAAGATTCGGGGTTTTAATCATTTTATTTCCAGAATAACCTGCGGCATCCCATGCCTGCTGGTCGGTCATAATAATCAGGATGTTGGGTTTCTTTTCGGTTTGCCCGAATGATGTAAATGCTGTGCATAAAACAGCTGCAGTAAATAAGTTAGCT
>CAVXTE010000048.1:0-53632 GCA_963764475.1 uncultured Bacteroidales bacterium | reverse complement strand
CATTACCCAGATTTTTCAATGCATTTGTGCCATAGGCCTGCCCGGTGGATGAAGTAAAGTCCCAGGAATAAATATTTCCGGCAGGAGAAAGCCAGGAGGAAGACATGATCCCCAGATGATTTCGGTGATGAATAACTATAAAAAGTTGATGAGATAGATTTATTGTGAATTCAGGCAATGACGACCCATCCAATCCCACCACGGAACCATCATTCAGAAGAAATGCCGCCTGCTGCGCAAAAGCCGTGGCTTCTGTCGCAGAGGCTGCATCGGAGGCGTCTCTCCCCTCAATGAGTACCCAATCGACAACCTGGTTGTTGGGTATAGCGGCAACTGATTCGGATCCGGTATAATTCCAGGGCAATGTATTATAAGGTTGATTTAATGGCAATAATGATTTATTGTTTAAATCCGTATTCATATCAGTTCCGTTGAAAGGTCCTTCGAGGAATACAGTCAGATCAAGCTGGTAAGTCGGGACAAACCAATCAACCCTGCTGTAAAGATCATTTTCAAAGGTTTCACCGGAAAACGGCCCTGAATAATCAACCAGGGTAATCTGACCCTGATCAATATTTTTTCTTTATGTTATATGCTGCGCTGCTGTTATCAGGGAAAGAAGCACCGGTTATAGTCAATACCTGGTCATTATCGATAGTCAGAAAGGAAGAAGACGGATCGGGATTAATAAAATCCTGGAATTTGCAATTAGTGAAACTGTAGGCCGGATCGATAAAGGCACCATCTTCAATATGGATACCTGTCAGCTTCATTCCCTCGAAAATTACATTTTCGGCCCGGATGCTCCCACCATTTTTAATATCAAGGTAGTAACTACCAGCTACTGTATTTTTAACAATTACAGGATTTAGGGTACTGCCCAACAGTTCAATTGAACCTCCTTGATTTACTTCTATTGCACCATCAACACTTAAAATCTTTTCAGCCCCAATGTGCATGGTGCCGCCATCGATGTATATCCCTCCCGCAGCAGTCAATGATACCAGCGGTGTAACATATCCCTGGCTTATCATGATAGTTGAACCGATGTTTAAACCCGTTGTATTATCTCCCATAAAATTCATTGTTGTTGCAGGGTTATCTTTATTAATATGAATTGTGGCCCCATAATTACTACTATTAAAGCCATTGCCTGACACATCCCAAAATGTTGCATCATTACTACCAACAAAACCAAGGATATGTGAAACGAAACTCACAGTAGCATTCTGTTCGATGATAAAGTCCGACCAAAAAAGATGGCCATCACTGTTATCGCCATAATTATCGACTATATTCCCGCTAAATGCATGAAAATCACCAAGACATTCGATATTTGTGTAATTGTAAAGTACATTCGGGTCCATTATCGAGAATGAATTCATAAAAACTTTCTATATCTGCATTTGAATTAAGATTTTGATCGGTATTACCGTTAAAAGTGACGGTTGACATGCCGGGAGAAAATCCATAGTCAGGAGTGTTTACGGGATTCTGGTTCAGCCAGTCCCCACCAATATTTATCGCAGCTGTCCCGGAAGGGACTACCTCAAACAAGCAGGAAGAATTAATTGTCAGGTTTTGCATGACATTGAGGGTGGAATTTCCCATGGTAAGAACCCCCGTAGTGATATCTAAATTATCCTGTACACCAATGGTAAGCCCGTCAAGAATAACAAGGCCGGTATTATAATAAGTTTTGTTGATGGAGAGCTTGTTAAACGTTTCGTCCGTAATAATTGCTGAAGTGTTGGTGCCGTTGAATTCCACTGTGCCGGTCCCAGGAATAAAACCTCCTGCATTGTCTGTCCAGTTGCCCCCAACCTTTAGTTTAAAGTTACTAATGCTTCCGGATTCCAAATGCCCGGCATCAATGATCAGATCATTATAAACCTGGATATTTGAGGAGCCGGTAAATGTCATAGTAGACCCGCCGGTACAATTAATCTTCAAATCATGAAAAAAGTTTCCCGTTGGACAATGAATATAGGAGTCACCTGTAATTCCGGTGAGTTCAACCACACCGGCTCCGGGTAAAAATCCACCGGGCACATTTGAAAAGCATGCATCAAATGCCTCGCCGCAACGAATAGTTCCTCCACTTAAAAAGGTGGCTGTACCTGCATCGAAGATGATACTGTTATAGGTTTCCTCAAAAAGACCGGCGAACATGACCAATTCTCCGTTATAATGTTGCCAGGTGCCACCGGGAATGTGTGGGCTGTCGGCAATAAAAGATCCCCCGTTAATTACCAGGGAAGCACTTGCTGCAGATCCAAAATTTCCGTGAACGATAGCCATTCCGCTGCTGCCAACATTCAGATAACCGTTTAGGGTGAAATCCGAGTCAATTTCCAGATACCCTCCTGAAACTTTACTGCCACCGACACTGTTTCCATTCTTTATGCCTGATTTAGGACCTGAATCTTTTTTGGTACCATAGGTATGAATGTTGCTGGTCTGGTTATCAACAAAATTGCCGTGGACGATTAATGTTTGGTTTTGCATTTCCAAATTGTTGTCGCCATTAAGGGTAAAGGAGCCGTTTACAATTATTGCTTCAGGTGAATATGAATCAATGTAGGTAACCTGTCCGGCATATTTATCAAGGATTACATTGCCGTAGGTTGCTGTAGGTTCGTAATTGGAAAGGCCTCCACCAGAATATCCCTTAAAAACTATTGTATTATTTGTAGAGGCGTTAAATGTACAACCGGCCAGGGGTTGCACCCAGCCATAATTATTGATAGTGCCGTTTAGAAGATTTGCAGTAGACCCGGGGTAAAATGCCAGACTGCTATTGTAATTCTGTCCAAAAATAAGCACATCAGCACTATTGTCCATGGTGAATATTCCAAAAACATAGCACATGTTTTCTACCGTTAATGAATTGCCTCCCAGTTTTAATTCACCATTATCAATCTCTAAAATATTTGTAATTACAATATCAGAACCTAAGACTGAGGTATTTGATTTTCCTCCATAGGATAATATTTTTTTAGAGCGTTCGTCAATTACCGGAATTCCAGGGGGTGATGAAGAGCCCTTTATTACTGACTTGTTAATTATTACGTTATAAAGTGTACTTCCATTGCTTTGTGTAATCAGGAAGTCATCAGGCCCGTAAAATTCAAAGGTTCCCGCTGTTGGTGTGAAATCCGGCCGTTCTCCCTGAAAGCCTTTAGATGTTCTCACAATGCCGCCAGTAATATTATCTGCCAGGCTGTATGTGGGCGTATTGAAGATATAAATGCCCTGATCATGAAAATCGAGTACCCCGTCACTCATGTTTATCGTGGCATTTGAAGCAAAGGGCCAGTAACTTGGGGTTGTACCACCATACACATTCATGGTACCCCCACTAATGTATAGTTCGCCATTAAGGTCCACATAGCCATCGAGATTAGTCAGGTTTATTGTACTGTTGTCATTCAGGACATATTTCCCATAAATTCCGTTATCAGTCAAATCATTTGCCGTAAATACACCTCCGTTAAACACATCAATTGCACCGGCCGTCCAGTCATATGTCGTACAAACTACATTCGTACCACTTATATAAACAGCTCCCGGGGGATTATCAATTTCAAGTATGTTAAATACTTCATCTGAGCAGTACTGGATATTCGTGCCACTAAATATAACCCTTCCGGTGCTTTCGAGAAAAGCATCGGGTCCCACATTATTGGCCCAGTCGCCGTCAACGATAATATTATTGCCTTGCGTGTCAAGTACTCCACTTTCGATGATAAAATCTCCTTCAGTATGAATGCTTCCGCCCAAAGTCACGCTCACCCCCGGGTTTACCTTAAGGTGATTGAAAAAACCATTGGCAGAAAACATGAATATATACTGGTTGGTTCCGTCAAAAATAAAGGTACTGAGCTTGTTTACATCCGATAAATAATAATAGCCGCTGTTGTAAAAGTTCCCCCTGCAAATGATATCCTGTTGCGAATCATTTGAAAACCCACTATTGGCTTGGATACCGATATCGCCATTGATAACAAGCGGCTGGTTGGCATCACTGATGATTTTTAAAGCATTGTAGTTTTTATCAATATAAATATTGTTAAAGCTACATGTTGCAGATTTGGATTTAACCTCGCTGAGGTTGTTGCCAATAAAATTCACGGTACCATTGTTCAATTGAGCGTTCGAGCCGGAATTGAAAAACCAGTGGCCATAAACCTGAAACAGGCTATTGGCTGTGAAGTTAGCCGTTGAGTTATTATTCCAATCCACATTGCCATAGCAAATTATCCCACCATTGTCGTTAACCATGCTCAATTTTCCTGATATGGCCATATTTCCATTGGTTGTCAAAGTAGTTTCCATTACATATACCCATGCCCCGGTACCTATTGTAAGATTGTTGCATTCTTCATTTACGGAAGATATTATAGGCGGTTGAAACCCAACATTATTGATTATTACGTCCTCATCGGGTGTTGGCTTGTGTCCAAGAGACCAATTGCCCGCCTGATTCCAATAGGAGTTGGATGCCCCTGTCCATTCATTGGTGAGTTTAGGTCCCAGGCTAAACGTATAGTCTTCCACCTCCCCATATTGTGTTGTACCGCAAGGATCGAGCCCACTGCCGTATTTAATCCGTATTCTTAACCTATAATAACCAAGCGGTAGACCATATAGTGGAGAAATGTTTGCTGTATAGGGCCCAACACCCGGACTGCCACTCACTGCAATTGATTCGTTGGCATCATAAAAGTCCCCATCCTGATTCCAATCCACCCAAATACCACATTCATCAATCCCATAATTAGGTGGTCCGTTGGTAACTATAATTTGCTGCGTCCCATTTGCAGGTATCGAAATTGATACACTAGTATTGTCCTGATAGCCTGAGCATCCTGTGCTATAGTCGATATTTCCGAACTGCACCCGTGAAATAAATTCATCGCAACCACCTGATGCGCTGCAGTAGATTGGGTCACCAACACCAATGCTTGCAATGCGGGTTCTCCAGTTTTGTTCACCATGAGAATATTCATTCGTGTACCAAAAACGGGTATCGTCAGAAGGGTCAACCGACATACAGGAATAATCGCCCCAGCGTTCTGAACCGGTTTGTGAATAAGAACCCTTGAATATTTCACCTTCCGTGATCGTCATGGTATTTAAGGGATCGCTTACTTTTCTGCCTGTATAACGAATGGATGGGTATACGGAACCGCTGGCAACAGTATATCCCAGGGCCATATCTCCGAGTCCATTCATGGCAATACTGCCCATAAAACGGCTGTTGCCGTCAGGGGCATACGTGCTTTCCTGATAAACCCACCAATTGCCGCTTGTCCTGCGAAGTTCATACCATCGGATACCGGCATGGTCGGTATTGTCTACATCTACGGTATGGCAGCAAACCATGGTTTCATGCGTATCAAATTTGCGGTATTGAGCCCTGTACATCATTTGATTAGAGACTGTAGCTAGTTTTTGGGTGGTTCCGGGTTGTGAAACCCCAACGGAATAAGGCCCCATATCGGAGTCGAAAGGGGTGACATTAATGGTTTGGGTACGGCTGAAAGTAGATGAAAGCGGGTTACTCCAATTGACGCTCAATGTATAAATCCATAGCTGATCGGTACTGCTTGCCGGCCAGGCATCGTCATAAAAGTGGATAAACTGCCCCGGTGTCCCGCTTAAGGCAAAATCACCATCGTTATCGAGAGGCAGAATGCAATTACCGTAGGTGGGATGCGGATTGTCGAAAAAAACTACAACCGGGCTGGCATATCCCGCTAACATGGCATTTCTGTCGTACACACCCACATCATAAACACAGGTTCCATTGTTATAACCAAAATAATAACCATCACGCCAGATTCCATATTTTGCATAGTCGGGCTGGCCGTCCCAGGCAAAAGACCACAAATAAAAACTTCCGGTAGGATCAGGTGTCGTGGATACAGCGATAAGTACCCTGAAAGGTGAATATATTTCGAAAATCGACAGAAACCATCTGATCCGCTATTTCATCGTAAAGCACGATGGGATCAGAAAGTGGACCTGGGTTAAATCCCGACCAAATGCTGCTAAGGCTGGTTGTTCCGACGAGGATATTTCCTTGTTTGTCCCAGATTTTGTAAGATTTATTGACCACCTGGAAATAGTGGTTGGGCCCAACATCACCTTGTGTATCAGGTGGTATTCCATAGGATCCTCCGTAATCTCCATTAGCAATTCCAGCAAAATTTGTTGTTGGATTCCACTTTACCGATGAGGAGCCCATTTCCTTTTGCCATGCTTTGTCTGGTCCTTTTGGTAATGCTGTCTCTTTATTGGGATAATCGATATTTTTTCAAGTCTGACTCTCTTTCCTCAGCATCCGTGCCGATAGCTGATGTTGAAACCATATCCCGCAAAGGCTGTGAAATGCTGAATTGCTCAGCTTCAATAACTTTGGGTGTTGGGGAATTTGTGCTTGATTTTACATCCAGGATAGCCGAAGGATCAGGATCGGATTCATCGGTGTTGATGCCTATACGCTGACCAAAAGTTAAAATGGTGCTAAGTAAAAAGAGTGTCGATAGAATTGTATTGATCTTTTTCATTACAGATGTTTTTAATTGCGGCCAAAGTAGCTGCATTTGGGGAGAAGGGCTTGTGGTATTTCAGCAAAGGCTTTTGCTATTTGTGCAAAAGGTGATTCGAGATGATTTACCGGCTTATTATCAACTTTTTTGTACAATCGAAAGTACCTGATTGCATTCGGTAATAATAGATGCAACCTTCCAGTTGGTTATCTTCAAATTGGACCGAATGGCTTCCGGCTTGCTGAAATTCATCGGCAAGTGTTGCTAAAAGTCTGCCTGACAAGTCATATATTTTCAGGGAAACATTTTCTGAAGCAGGGATATAATATTCGATGGTAGTTGCACCTGAAAATGGATTCGGGTAGTTCTGATTTAACAGATAACCAGATGAGTTCAGGGATGGATGATCCTGTATTCCCACTATGCCATCCTGATCGGTATGAAGCAGCCAAATATCCTTTTGCCCGGCGCCATACGATGAAGTCCATCCGCTGACGATTAAGCCACCGTCAAAGATTTCCTCAACAAAATTACCTACTTCAGAGCCACTTCCACCATAAGTCCGGGTCCATAATGTATCGCCGCTTATATCCGTTTTAATCAGCCAGAGGTCCGGATCACCATCCGGGGATAAAGAAAAGTTAAATCCGCAAACGATAAAATCACTTTCGGCTGTTTCAATGACGCAATTCCCGACATCATTCGATGCACCGCCAAAAGTTTTGGTCCAGATCGTATCGCCATACATATCTGTTTTAATCAGATAAACATCCTGAGCACCTGCTCCAAAAGAATTGGAATAACCGGTGATGATATAACCCTCATCATAGGTTTGCTGAACCGAATTGGCCAGCTCATTGAGGTTGCCCCCATAGGTTTGTGACCATTCAACATCACCGAGGTGATCTGTTTTAATCAACCAGACATCAGCGTTAGAAAACCCGGCCGGTTGCGTATAACCGGTAAGTGCAAAACCATCATCCGAAGTTTGTATTCCTGAAAAGGCAATATCGTGATAGTTCCCCCCGTAAGTTTTTGACCACAGTGAGTCGCCGATACTGTTTGTTTTGATCATCCAAAAATCGGAACCACCAGATCCATACGATTCAGTCGATCCGATGACCGCATAACCGTTATCAGCGGTTTGAATCACAGAATTTCCGTAGTCATTATTCGGATCACCAAAAGTATTCGACCACAGGGAGTCGCCATTACTGTCGGTTTTTATCAACCAAACATCAAAATTACCGGCACCAAAAGAAGTTGTAACCCCGGTAATGATAAAACCATTGTCAGTTGTTTGTTTTATATCAATGCCTTCTTCAATACCGGCACCACCGTAAGTTTTAGTCCAGAGGGTATCACCGTTGCTGTTCGTTTTAATCAACCATAGATCAGCGTTCAAAGCATTGACCGGTTTTGTTTGTCCGATAATAACGTACCCTCCATCAAAAGTTTGATGGACCGTATATCCGTCATCATCGTTCAACCCACCAAAGGTTTTTGTCCAGGTTTGCGAATATGATGTTATTGCTATGACTGAAATAGACAGGATCAAAAATATCCGGAGCAGTTTAGTTTTCATAATTGTGAGATTAATGATCCCACGAAATTAGCGCCTCTTGTAGAAAAGGGCTTGTGGTATTTCTGCGAAGGGTTGGGGTATTTTTGCAAATGTCATTGAAAATAAAACATTCCGCCACTTTTAAAACCTCCTTTTAATTTTGGCTGGATAATAATACTGGAATTTATAGATTTTGATCTATTTTTTCAATCTCGCTTCAGTAGGCGATAACCCAAACTCCTCCTTAAACACCCGGCTGAACCAGGCCGGATCATTAAATCCCACCTGATATGCTATTTCGGAAATGGATAGATTTGAAGTATTAAGTAATTCCTTCGCTTTCTTTAGCCTGACTGTTCGAATGAAGATGGCCGTTGATTTCCCGGAAATAGCTTTCAATTTTCGATAAAGCTGACTTTCGCTGAGGTGTACCTCGCTGGCCAGGTCGGAAGCATTGAACATTGATTTTTCCAAATTAGATTCCACAATTTGAGCCGCTTTTCGAATGAATTGTTCTTCCGGACTGATGGGTTTACCAACCTCAGGCTTCATATTCAGCATACTGAATTTAGCTTGCAATTGCTTTCTGAGCTTGAGCAACTGTTCAAGACGAACCAGCAGTTCCTTTTTATTGAAAGGTTTGGTTAGGTAGGCATCAGCACCGCGCTCATATCCTGAAATCCGGTCGGCATCAGTGACTTTGGCCGTGAGCATAACCACCGGAATGTGATCGGTGCGTTCATCGAGTTTTAATGTATTGCAAACCTCAAACCCATTTTTCCCGGGCATCATTACATCGGTGATCACCAGATCGGGGATGAGATCAAAAGCCATTTGTAACGCCTTTTCACCATCTGATGCCCATTTCACTTTGTATTGGGTCCGGATTGTGTCCCGAATATATCCGGCCACATCGGGATTGTCTTCTGCAATTAATACCAGGGGTTTTTCATTTCCATTGAAAATATTCAGTTGATCTTCTTCAGAAATATCCATAGGCATTGTATTCTGGATCAACACTTTTTCAAATTTCATTTGTTCAGATGAAGTTTCCGGGGCGTTTTGTGTAACCGGTAAAACCACTTCAAATTCACTTCCTTTGCCCGGTTGACTTTTTACAGAAATGGTTCCGCCTATCCTCTCCACGATCTCTTTTGTTAACGAAAGCCCAATACCGGTTCCTCCGCTATTTTGCCTTTCTGTAGATTCAACCTGGTAAAATCGGTCAAATATTCTTGATTGCTCTGTTTCCGGGATTCCCAATCCGGTATCTTTGACCTTAACGTGCAAAGAATTTTCAGCAGTTTCAAATTTTGCATGACAGATAACCTTACCCCTATTCTCTGTGAATTTAATGGCATTGGTCAACAGGTTAGAAATCACTTTTGAAAGCTGATCAGGATCATAATCCATTTCCAGCGATTCGGTTTCAGGGTAAAAAGTGAGTTGAATTTCTTTTGCTGCGGCCAGTGATTGATGGCTTTCCACGATGTATTGCAGCCATGGGATGATGTTGGAGCGGATGGGATTGTAATTGAGTTTGCCATGTTCCAGTTTGGCCAGATCGAGCATCTGATTTACAAGGTGGAGTAAGTTGCCGCCATTTCGTTGGATGGTTTCCAGTTTTTTTCTGAAATGTTTCTTCTCAATGGCTTCTAATGAATCCGAGAGTTCTTCTGCCAGGCCCATAATCACAGTGATAGGCGTCCGGAATTCGTGGGTGATGTTAGCGTAAACCCTTGTTTTAAGTTCATCGAGCTCACGTAACCGTTTTGTTTCACGATGGGCTAATTGACGGTTTAGCTGAAATCTGTAAAAAACATACAATAGTATTGAGATCAGTAAAAGAAAAATGGAATAGGCCCATACGGTTTTCCACCATGGGGGTAAAATCCGGAAGTTAAACGTTAGCTCTTTGGTTTCCCCAAAACCGGATTTTGAAAGTGCCTGAACTTTGAATTGGTATAAACCCGGCTGCAGATTTGGGTAAGTTGCTTCCTGTGTTGGTATATTTTCATGCCAATCCTGATCCACACCTGAAAGTTTGTGTCTGAATGAAATTCCCTTATGATACAGGTCAAGAGCCGAGTAGCCAAAAAACAAATAGTTTTCGTTATAACTCAGTTTCAGAAATTGGGAGTCATCCCCTGAAATTTCTTTATTAAATATCCTGATTGACGAAAAATAGGGTTCGGGCGTTTTATATATAACCTTTAGGCTGTCGGGGTGAAAAAATCCAAGTCCGCGCCGGTAACCTATCACCATCCGGCCATCCGACAATAATTTTAATCGTCCGGGAATGAGTGCGTTTTTATTTGACCAGGCATCACGGATCGTAATGCCGTAGTTTTCATCAAATAAAACATGTTTACCATCTTTCGTATTCAATCTCAAAAGACCTTTTTCAGTCAGGCACCAGAGGCGGTTCTTTTTATCAAGGATCATATCCTCGATTATTCCGGGAAAAATCGAATCGAGTGCAATGGCCGGTCTTACGCCCTGTTCCGGATTTTTAATATCGATAAATCCCACTCCATTCTTTGCGGTTGCCACCCAAATCGTATCACCAGCTACATTACCAAAACAGGTTAGATCAAATTTTTTACCTGGTTCGTTAAAATAGCGCAACGAATCGGTTCCCGGATCATAATAACCGTAAGATTCGCCCCTTCTTCTGAACCAGACCCTGTCTCCCGGATCAATAAATAATTCCCCAAACAATGGTAGTTCACGTCCCGATGTAAAGAAGTTATTCCAGTTACGAATGTCTTTTACAGTATGATTTACCGGATCAAATATTTGTAATCCCAGATTACCGGATGCCACCCAGATGTTACCCTTCGAATCCTGCTTCATATCGGTAAAAGCAGGATAATTTTCATATGGATAATCAATGGCCTTTGTTTTATTTTCTTTAGGAAAAAACTGATAGATTTCATCGGCAGCGAGAAAATATATTTCCCCAGATTGGACCTGAAGGATGGATGAAATGTTATATTCTGTTATGATCTTTTTTTGATAGGGAATTACGCCGAAACGGTTTGTTCCCAAATCAAAATAATGCAATCCTTCTCCACGGCCATAACCGATGAGCAATTCGTTTTGCAATGTATCTTCGAACAGGGAAAGGGTAAGATACCAGTGATCTTCATCTTTAGGATCAAAAAAATAGTTTGATATTGGATGATTTCCGGGCTTGAGAATGAATACACCATATTCTGATCCTAGCCAAAATTGTCCTTCATCATCCGTAAAAAAAGCTCGGGAGCAAAACGGTGGCTGCTTTCATTTTTAAAGGATTGTATAAAATTGATATTTCCAGTTTGAACATTCATGATGCCCAATCCCTGTAATGATGAAACCCAGACGTCATGATCAGGATTGATAGCATAAGGTGAAATCCTGTTGGTCAACGCATTTTCTTCCTTTGATGTTGGGCCATAACGTCCGGTAAATTTTTCGTAATGGGTGTCGAAGACAACCATATCAAAGTTCCAGGTACCCAAATAAAGTTGCCCATCAGGGTGAGGAACGATCATGGTAAACTGGTTGATCTCCCGGAGGTAATCCTTTTCAGGGTAATAGAACCACGACAAATGTCTGGTGTTTTTATCAAATTTGAGTAAGCCGGCAAGTGTTGCAAGCCAAAGCACAGAACTATTGTAATTATCCTGTTTGATATCAAAAATTCGATTGATTGCATTCGGATCCAGGATAAGGCCATCCGGTAATTTTTCTCTGTATAAAAAGGCTTCGAACGAATCTGTTTCCTTGCTGAATCTCGCAAATCCATTATCTGTTCCCACCCAAAGAACGTTTTCGTTATCAATAAATACAACATTTACAGGCGCCTGAACCGATCCCGGATTTAACGGATCAACAAAGTAATTTACTGATTTTCCAGTTTTCGGATAAAAAATGGATATCCCTTCTTTGGTGCCGATGATAAGTTGTTTTTCGGATTCATTCCATATAAGCCCGTTTCTTGGTATTACATTATCAATAAGGGTTGAACTGTCGATCTCGGAGTGTTTAAATACCTCGGCTTTAAACCCATCCCATCGACAAAGACCATCGGACGTTGCAATCCACATATACCCTTTGTCGTCCTTGACAATCCCTGAAATTACATTGGAAGGTAGTCCATTTTCATTTGAAATATGCTGGATAGAAAAAGGAGAATCACCGGAAGTGCTTTCAGAGAGAAAGTTTGAATTACTTTTTCCTGAAATAATTATGGCACTTAAAAAACAAGTCAGAAAGAATATCCATATCTTTTTGAAATGTTCTGGTATTTTTAACCTCTTATGCATAAAATAGACAAACAAGCAGCCGAAAATAAGGAAAAATGATACAAGTCATATGCATCATTGAACGATAGTAGAAAATTACCAGGAGATACTCGGATTACCGGAACATAAAATTAGTAAACCCCGCAAAGATTGCGGGGTTTACTTGACAAAATTGTGAAGAGTTAATAATTATTTCATAGCAATGAAATGGAGCTTTCCTTATGGAATGGTTTCAGAGAACTGATAATATTTTTAATTGTGTATTCAATTTAAACATCAAACTTTGTGTCAGGATAATTTCATTCGGGGACTTTTGAAGTGGCGCCATTGTTTCCAAGCCACTTATCATTTTTATCCTGATTAGACACCTGTCCGTTCATATTAAAATCGGTGTTTATGTACCCTTTTTTACCGGCATCACCTTCCCAGAGTGACTTATCGTTTCCATTAATTGATCCGTTACCATCGGCATTGCCTGCATACATTCCATAAACACTGCCATTCAAACCCTTTTGTCCATTTAGATAGGCCATTCCCATGGCAGTTGTAAAATTGTATGTGTAAACTTCATCCGTTTGCGTTAACGGGAATGCCGACATCATGCCCAGATGATTTCGATGCCATACCACCATATATAATTGATTGTTAATTGTACAGTTGAATTCGAGATTTGATAAGCCATCCATTCCCACTACAGAACCGTCTTTTAAAACAAATGCTGCCTTTCGGGCTAGCCTTGTGGCCGGGGTTGCTGAAGGTGCATTTGCAGCATCCCGAAGTTCGATTAATAACCAGTCCACAACATTGCTATTTGGTATAGAGCTCACACTTTCAGCGCCCGGATAATTCCATGGAGGTTGATTGTAAGGTTGAGACAAAGGCAACTGTCCCCCTGTATTTAATGAAGAATTCATGATTGTCCCGTTAAACGGCCCTTCTAAGAAAAGCAGTCAGGTCAACATAAATTCTTACAGTAATATCCGGTTGTTGGAATCCCTGGGTTATTATTGTATTACCGCTGGTATAGGTTTCAGTTGCTATTTCACCTAAGGTCCAGCTTAGTGAAATATTGGTTCCCTCAAAGTAATCTCCGGAGCTGCCAACTACGCTTCTTTCGATGGACTGACCATTACATATTATTGCACCGGCAAAAAATATGATAAATGAGATTTTTGTCTTCATATTGATGTTTATTTAAATGTGTTTTGTTTTATGTTATTAGTCATTTTTATCGGCTGTTTCTGCAGCTTTGAGTTTCATTTCATAGTCTCTTCCTGCTGATTCGGGATATCCGAACGCCTTCGGATAAAGCAACTTTCCTTTTTTACACAAGGTATTATCACCTCCTTTTTCCTCTTCGACTGGTCTTCCCAGCTCATGAATGACCGGATCGTCCCGGTCAGCCATCACCATCCAGGATATTTGCCTTTCGGGTTCACCATAAATTATAAAATGATCATAGGTTCCGGACCAATCATAACTCAATTCATAGTTTTTAATCACTTTGTGATTTCCCAACCGGTGTCAATTGAACGGTTGCTTCATTTTCCATGGTCAGTGCAGTAAAATAATCCGGCATAGTTACGATTGCTTCTCCATTTTCATCCAATTTAACTTTACCGCGGTAAATCAGTAAGTTTTCAGGCGATTCCACAAAATTGTGCCGGAGAAGCTTGTTTTCCGGGTCAAGTGGATGATCGATGACAAAAGAACCGGCACCCTTTGAAAGAGCACCTGTGACATTGACATTGCCTGAGAAATAACCTGCCCAACCCGAAGTACTCTGCCCGAAAACACCAATATTTGAAACTGAAGCTCCCCAAACACCTGAGCTTTCTGTACTTAGGCCATATATTGCATATCCAGAACTGGGAACAACACTTAGCGCAGCTATTGGTGAGGTTGTCCCAATACCAACATGGCCGGTACTTGTAATGGCAAGATCTATATTAGCACTGGCAGGTGCTCCATGACCCATCACAAAAAGGTTTTGATTTGTACCACCACCCCATGCGCTATTTGTTGATCCCATAAAAAAGTTCGCACCATTTGTTTCCAGATTATTCATGCGAAGGATTGCATCATAGGTACCTGTGCCTTCAATCTGAAGCTTTGCATTGGAAGGACTTGCTGTTCCAAGACCAAAACTCCCGGAGTTAATAAAACTGTTCCCATCTCCGTATAGAAAAATGGTATTGTTATTTGATCCATCGTATAAGTACAAAGCACCTGAATTGTTGCCTGTGTGCCGGAACTTGGCCAGGGTATTATCGGTATTGCTAAGAATTTTCAACACATCCCCAGAGCCGGATGATTTAACCACCAATTTGTTATCAGGCGTGCTAGTTCCAATTCCTGTATTCCCGGAAACATACATGTTCCCATAAAAATAACCACCCCATCCACCGGTGCTGTATCCACGAACTGCAACACCTCCATATCCATTATAGCCATACACTCCCCAGTTACCGGCTGAAGACCCCTCTCCCAGAACACCGGCAGTTCCCGATCCTGCTGTTTTTCCATAAATGGCATAATTATTTGTACTGGTAGCGTTAATGGCAATATTACTTCCCCCATTTACATCGAGTTTGTAATTAGGGTTCGTTGTGCCAATCCCAACATTCCCGTTGTTTTTAATCATAAAAAGGGTGCTGGAATTGTTTTGAACCCAAAAAGGATCACCTCCGTCAGCACGTAATACAAGACCATTGCTTGTGGCACTAGTGCTTGTATTATGAATTCCTGCGACCCAGTTAATGCCTGATGAATTTATAAGATGAAAAGGATAGGCAGGATCATTTGTGCCAATGCCTACATTCCCGGGGACGTAATAAATTTTATTGGAATTATTTTCCCAGTAACTATCCATCGAACGCTCTGAATATAATGCATAGGGTACTGAAAGAAGTTCGGATGTTCCCATATTTATAAAATTGGTTCCACCCGCAGGATCAATTTCCACTTTCAAGAATTTAAAATTATTGCTCCAGTCAACATCCTCGAAGGCATATCCAATTACCGGAGCTCCTTCACCCACGGTCAAAGTTACCATCCCAAAATCATTGGTGGCCTCCAAATGCGTTTCCTGATATAAAATAGGGCCAGCTTCGTAACTGTCAATAATGCTTAGTCTGAATTTGACAGTTTGGTTTGTGATAAGATTACCTGCAGCATCGCGAACAGCTGCCTGGTATTTGAATGCTTCGTGGGGCTGGGCCAGCGTAATAAAGGTGATGCCGACTCCAATCAATAATAATGTTAATTTCTGTTTCATATAGTACGATTTAATCTGATTTTGTGATTTTAATGAATGTAAACCATTCCATTATTTCTCAATTTCATTCCGCCGTTTACTACCTTAATACCGTCGTCATATTTTCCTTCCGTGCAAAGAATCGTTACCAATCCTGAACCCCCATAAAATCTTACTCCCAGGTCATTACCAGTCCCTTTTATTGTTGTGCCTTTGAGAAATTGGATGAACTGACCGGGGTCAAAAACACCATTATAACCTGAGGCATTTAAATCAACATATCTTACCGGAAAACCCTGATCTCTGGGAAAGACGCCATCTAATGTGCCTTGCAAACTAGTAATAGGTAAAATATTTATAACCATATTTTCTATATTGACATCGCCCCCAGAAAGTGCATCGATTGTATACCAGGTAGTGTAAGTAGATCCTGGTCCCCAACCATAATTCATATGATACTCAGGAGTGCCGAAATTTCTCCAGCCATCACAAACAATAGAATGAGCAGGTATATAGTATTGTATGGGTCTGTTAGCATTCAATTGTGCTTTAATAATTTCATACCAGTCGGACCAATTATAATCGTGTCGGTCAATCCTCCCACACAGAAAATAATAGAAATCATCATGAAATGCAGCTTGAATATTATCCAGGGGAGCTGTTGATTTATCACAGCCATAAGTCATGTCTAAAAACCACCCGCAATAAACACTGATTGTTGCGACAGCATCTTGTTGTTCTTGTGGTGAATTGGTGTAAACCGCATTCATCATATTTTTCCAATCGTATAAGAAAGAACCTCCGTTATGATGGGGCGGATATGCCCAGTACCTCATGATCTGAGCAGCTGCTGTTGCCGCACAGCCAGCAGGGGCGCGGCCATTATACGTAGTCGTACATCCCAAATCAGGACAGGCATTGTTAAAAGGCGCATCCTGATGCCACCATGTCGTTAATAGCACCTGCCCCTGGATATAATTATCAGCGGCACCAGTTTCTTTAGTAAAAGTACCCGGACTATATGTCTCAATGGCCTCCCATTGCTCGGGATATGAAATTTCACAAATACTCTCAACATCCTCCATGTTGGTTGTCTCAATGCTGCCAAATTTCGATTCAATGGCATCAACCAGGGAAGTCATTTTATCCCTGATAAGCTTAACCATCCCTTCTTCTTCCGATGGATCGAAATAACCTTCTTCAGAAGAGGCTTTGACGGGAGCCAGTTCTTTTCGCAATGAGACAATAATGTAGCCATTCGGTTCTACCTGGCAATAATAGCCTATCAGGCGGTCTTTATTTCTGAATTCCTGTATGGGCAATGCTGTTGCAGTTTCACTTTTTCCCCAACCGCCATATTTGTCAACAACCATTTGAATCCAGTTGTTGGCGACAAGTGTGGCTTCGGCTTTATTGATGAACTGGCTGTATGTTTTCTGAATCTGACACAGAAAAGCCGGCAACAGAAAGATGAAAATTAACTTTTTCATGATACACCTCCGGGTTATTGTAAGGTTACAAGTACAAGTATTTGTTTTTTCTGACCTTTTTCAAGGCTTTCCATTGCTTTACCTAAAATCGCACCTTGTGCTTTATCCCTGTCTAAAACTTTCATTGCAAAACCAGGAACATAAGATGTGGTTAACAAATCACCCACTTCAACCGATGATGATGAAGCATCGACATTGCAATAAACCCGTCCGGC
Source organism: uncultured Bacteroidales bacterium (assembly GCA_963764475.1). Classification (GTDB taxonomy): domain Bacteria; phylum Bacteroidota; class Bacteroidia; order Bacteroidales; family JAADJA01; genus JAADJA01. The sequence goes on along the minus strand of CAVXTE010000048.1, from coordinate 36,258 downwards.
AAGTGCAACATTTAGGTCATGGATGCCGCTTCCAAGACTGACCCCTGTTCCCAGATTATTAGCCCCGGCAACAATTCCGGCAACTTTTGTATCATACGACTGACAACTGATTTTTAGGTTTCCCGGATTTTCGGAATCTATGCAAAGTACTGTACCGGGCTCAATATTTGTTTTATCCGAAACATTAAACCCTTCTGCATAATCGAGACCGGTTCCCAATTCAACCGCTATAGCGCCGGTGCTGTTATCGCGGATAGTAACATTGCCTCTTACATCAAGTCGGCTTGTCGGTGAGGTTGTTCCAATACCTACATTTCCTGACTGATTGGCAAAGAAAACTGTTTGGGAAGCTGTATTATATATCTGCAATCCCCCAAGAGCGGAATTGTTAAAGATATGCCATTTGGCAGTGGACCCTTCATAGAGCCGGAATCCGGCATCTTGAGATGCATCGCTCTGGATATAAATGAAGGAATTGGGAAACTGATCCCCAACCAAATGCAATCCTGCTAATGGACCGGTAGTGCCAATACCCAGCCTGCCATTATTAAGATAAGAATTGCCCCCACCGCTAATACCTACTGTCGTGTTACCTAGTTCATCATAAAGATATAAAGAGCCGGATTCATCTGAGTTTTGCCTGATCCTGAAAATAGGTTGATCATTGCTTGAATTTACATACATGCCGTGAGTATAACCAGCCGATTTCACTACAAGGTTAGTGCTGGGTGCTGTTGTACCAATTCCTAGATATCCGCTGGGGTTGACCGTTAAATCAATATTCGAACTTGCCGGAGCACCATAACCCATCACAAACAGATTTTCGTTCACACCGCCTCCCCAGGCGCTATTGGTAGAACCCATAAAAAAGGAGGCACCATTAGTACCCGTATTATTTAATTTAACCATTGCATCATATGTGTCGGGACCTTCTATTTGTAATTTCGCATTTGCGATGGTTGTTGTTCCAATGCCAAGCCCACCACCATTGATATAGCTGTTTCCTGCGCCAACTAAGGCTAATGATGCCTCGCCAGTAGCATTATAGAGATTCATTGCGCCGCACCCGTTGCTGTTTTGACGAAGCACTATTTTGTTTTCACCAAGAGAATTCCTGAAAACACCAATGCCGGTACTGGTTGTACCTGGGGCCCATACATCCAAACGGTATTGTGGGCTTGAGGTACCAATTCCTAAATTGCCATTGTTAAAATAAATATCGTTACCATTCAATTCCCAGGGACTGTTGGCGGCAATCCTGGAATACAAAGCATAGGGAACACTTTGAAGCTCCGAGGTCCCCATCGAAATGTAATTGGTTCCTCCGGCAGGGTCAACAAGGACTTCAAGAAATTTTGGATTCAAGCTCCAGTTAATGGCGTCAAAAGTGCCCATTGTAACATTTGGGATTCCTTTCCCAATTTCAAGGTTTACCAATCCAAATTCATTCGTTGAAACAGTGTGTGTTTCCTGGTAAACAATTTGACCCAACGGCAATCCATTGCGAATATTGATTTGAATCCCCACCGCCTGATTGGCAATTATATCACCTGAACTGTTGCGCACCACTGCCTGGTATTTAAAAGCTTGCGGTGGTTGACAAAATACATTAGCTGAAATTAATACCATCAGCATGAGAGCAGTAAATAATTTTTTCATGATAACCTGTTTTTATGATTTTACATTTAGTTGATACAAAATTTGAAATCATAAAATTACTTCTGTAGGATGGTTCCTAAAAGCACACATGTTGCAATCTTTAACACAGATGTTGCATTGCGAAAACAGTTCGAAGTTCAGGGTTTGAAGTTTGTTAATTCCCCTCTTGAGAGGGGTAGGGGTGTGTAAAAAATGCTTATTTTTACACAAATCCAAATTATGCAACGCCGTAAAATTATCCCATATAACCCAAAATTAAAGATACTTGCACGTCAGTTAAGAAACGACAGTACCAAATCCGAAATCATCCTTTGGAAACATTTGAAAGGAAAACAGATGAAGGGGTATGATTTTCACAGACAAAAACCAATTGATAATTATATCGTTGATTTCTTTTGTTATGAATTGATGCTGGCTATTGAATTGGATGGTTACTCTCATATTTTGGAAGAAGTAATTGAAAAAGACGAAATGAAAGAGAAATCGTTAAATAAGTTTGGTATAAATGTACTAAGGTTTCAGGATGAGGAAGTTTTTCATGATATTGAAAATGTTATAAGGGAAATTGAAGGGTATATTGGGGAGTACGAAGTGACACACCACCGCCTGCGCTAAACCCAATGCACCCCCTCTCAAGAGGGGAGTAAAACACCCCCGCCTGCGTTAAACCCAACGCACCCCCTCTCAAGAGGGGAGTTTGGAAGAGTTTGATCGATCAATATATTCTTTTGGTGTAGAACCGAATTGCTTCTGAAAACATCGTGAAAAATAGGATAGGTTATTGAATCCGACTGCATATACTGTTTCGGCAATAGTTCCAAAATGCTGTTCCAAAAGTTGTGCTGCCCTTTTCAGACGGATACTTCGAATAAATTCTGTGGCGGACATCCCTGTCAAAGCTTTCAACTTTCGATGCAGTTGCGAACGGCTGAGGTTTGCTTCTTCAATCAGGGCATCAATGCTTAAATCCGGATCGGCAAGATGCTTTTCAATCTTAGAGATCAGTTTTTCAATAAATAATTCATCTATTGAAGTGATGGCAATATCTTTCGGTTCTAATCTGACAGACTTGCTGAATTGCTCGATAAGTTTTTTACGTTGGTCAATAAGATTTTGTGCTCTGGTTTGTAGTTCCTGCCGGTTAAAGGGTTTTGCGATATAATCATCTGCACCTGTTTCAAGTCCTTTAATTCTATCCTCAACAGAAGCCAAAGCTGTTAGCAGGATTACAGGGATATGGCTGGTCCGTACATCGGATTTCAAATTTTTACAAAGCTCTATACCATCCATTTCGGGCATCATCAAATCGGAAATGATTAAGTCAGGAATGATTTTAATTGCTATTCCCAAACCCAATTTGCCATCATTTGCTTCCAGAATTTCGTACCGGTTGCCGAAACAATCCGTAATATAACGTCGCATATCCGGATTATCCTCAACGATTAATAATTTCAATTTATCTTTTAGTGTTTCATTTGATTTTTCGATGGGTTCGTTTAATGCATCATCTTCGCTAAGGTCATTAATTTGGGATGGGATTTCAATATCTTCCTTGATATGGTTTATTGAAGATTCAGAAACAATTTTATCCGTACCATAAGCTTTCTCCTCAATCGGTAAATACACCCTGAAGGTACTTCCTTTACCTTCTGAACCCTCTAATTCGAGAATGCCCTGGTGGAGTTCGACCAGTTCCTTCGAAATGGATAATCCTAAACCAGTACCCTCAAATTTTCGGTTCATTTTAGCATCAACCTGGTAAAACCGGTCAAAAATCATGGATTGGTGCTCCTTTGCTATTCCTGGCCCGGTATCACTTACAGCGATACATAATAATTGTCCGGGTATCTTCTTTATTTTTTGTTGCAGATTTCTTTTCTCAGTGATCAAAGACAATTCAAATTTCACCGCTCCTTTTTCGGGGGTAAACTTCATGGCATTTGAAAGTAAATTGTAGACAATTTTTTCCAGTTTGTCCTGGTCGAACCAGGCTTCAATTTCATTATTTGGAAAATGGATTTGAAAATCAATTTTTTGTTTTTCTGCCAGCGATTGAAAGGACATCACCATCCCTTTCAATACCTTAATGATATCGCCTTTACAAACCTCCAGTTTAAGCTTCCCTGATTCAAGCTTTGATAAATCCAACAACTGGTTATCCAACATCAATAACCTGCGTGCGTTGCGGTGCATAATTTTAATTAACTCCTTTTCTTCCTGCTTTGGATTCTTCAAGAGTTTTTCGAGGGGTCCTAAAAGTAATGTGAGTGGCGTCCTGAATTCATGGGAGATATTTGCAAAGAACCTCGATTTGATCAGATTGAGTTCTTCCAGCCTTTTATTGATTTTTTGCTTGTTCCTGAAATTCTTGAGCAAAACAAGAAATATAATCAAAACAAATAAAGCAAAACCGACCATCAGGTTTCTTAGCGAACGCTGCTTCTGCAATTTCAATTCCTGTTTTTCATTTTCAGCATTGAGCATAGTAATTTCCTTTTCCTTTTTTTCATTTTCAAATTTGGCCTCTATTTCGGTTACTTGTTTTACTGCCTCGACATTTTGAATACTGTCATTGAGTGATTTATAGAGTTTTTGATATTGATAGGCTTTTTCAAAGTTGTGCAATCCTGCATAGGCGCCCGAGAGGATCCTGTAGGCTTCGGTTTGAGAACCTTTTAAATTGAAGCTTGTAGTAATTGTAATCGCTTTTTGGGCAAATTCAATTGCCGAGTGAAAATTTCCGACTTCAAGGTAATCATCGGCCAGGTTAGTGAGGCAAATAGCAATTCCTGATTGATCTCCAATCTCGGTATATTTTCCTAAAGATTGCTGATGATAAGCTATGGCTTCCTCATACTTCTTTTCAAGGAAACTAATCCTTCCGAGATTAGTAAGAGCTGCTGCAATTCCACTTGCATCATTTCTTTCTTTTTTGATTTCAAAGGATTTCAGATAGTACATTTTGGCTTTGGGATAATCTTCTAACTCTAAATACACACTGCCAATATTGTTGTAATTAACCGACATCCCTAATTTAAAATTTTCTTTCTCATTCAATTCAAGAGATTTATTGTAGTATTCCAGCGCCTTGTCAAACTGATTTTGCGCCAGGAATAACATGCCTATCATATTATAAATTCTACCTAGCTTAATATAATTTTTTGTTTGACTCAGGAGGTTCCTTGCTTCCTCCAAAAAACCAAGCGCCTTTTCATATTCATCCTGCTGACGGTAGAGATCTGCTAAATCGGTAAGACAGGAAACAATTTTTATGGTATCGTTTAATTTCTGAAAATCGGACACTGCTTCCGTTAATAAATTTGATGCTTCATTATATATCCCTTGTTCTTTTAAGATAATAGCCATCATGTACCGACCCATTGGTATGCCATGGGCATTATTACTGGATTTAGATAAGTTAAAAGATTCTGTTGCATATTCAAGGGCTTTATTGGGGTCGGTTCGCCTGTATTCCCAGAATAATTTTTGAAGGATTTTAACTTTAACAGTATCATCTGGAAGTGTAGCAACAAGTTTTGTTAAAGAGTCAATTTTTTTTATCTCTTGCGAAAAGGAGGGAAAACTCAATAGAATAAGTCCAACAAGTAAAACATGATATTGAATTGACCTCTTCATTTTTGATTGCGAAAAATTCCTGACTAAGATATTGAATATTTATGAATTGATTGCAATAAAAGAAGAAAGCACACATTCGAATCAGGAAAGTGTGCTGAAAACAATCTGGAGAAAGAAATTTCAGTAGTTACGAATATAAATAATATTAATGAAACAAGTTCGAGTCTTAACATTGTAATCTAATCTCTCAAAGGGTTCGTTCCCCCAGGCTCTGCTCCGAAATTAAATTTTAAATTGGTTATGAGAGTGAATTTATTCATAAGAGTCATAACTTTCGGTATTGTTGTATCTTTTTATCTGTCCTTCAAAATACGTAGAATTGTATTTAATGCTTCTGTTGGGGAGAGTTTGAAAGAATTATGTCTTGAGGTTCCAGGCGTTTTGAAATTTCGTTTATTGAAATAGGTACAGAGATTGAACACACGATCATTTTATGATTCAAAGTGTTACAATGCAGAATCCAACAAGGATATTTCAAAGGGTAAAAAATATTACAGCAAAAAAATTTTAAATCTTCATCCAGAGATAGAGTATAAACTTTAGGGAGATGAGTTTTGGATAAAGGGATTTTATTTTAGCACTCGTGGTTGTCATGGAGATGAAGATGGTACTCAAGCATATGTAAAGGCTCAAGGAAAAGAAAAAGAATATAGAAGAATTCATTGATAGCAATTAACTCATCATTCAGGGTATTGAACACTATTTCCAATATTCTCAATCCAGCTATCATTCTTATCCTGGTTGTCGATCTGGCCGTCCATGTTGAAATCTGTCAGTTCATAACCTGCACGGTTTCCAACCGTTGCTGGCCAGGCCACATGATCAGCCTGATCGATTTGACCGTCTCCATTTCCCTCTCCTCCCATGAGCCCGTAAACGGGGTCCAGGTCAGTTCCCACATTTTTGGAAGCGTTGGGTCCACCATAAGAATTCCAGGTGTCGTAGGCAAAATCATAAGTGTAAATACCCCCTGTTTCGATAAGAGGAACTGCCGACATAACTCCAAGATGATTACGGTGATTGACGATCACAAACAGGTTACTAACTATATCCTTCGACAGAAACAAATGGCTGGAGCCGTCCATTCCAACAATGGATCCGTCGGATAAAATGAAAGCAGCCTGCCGTTCAAAACGGGTAGCTTTCGTTGCACTGGCACCATCCACAGCATCCCTGAATTCGATTTCTACCCAGTCGACAACTTGTGGGCCCGGAATTGCTGCAACAGTTTCGGTTCCGAAATAATTCCATGGAAAAGTATCATAAGGCTGAGAAAGAGGCAACAGCCCCTGGTCATTAAGATCCGTATTCATGTCGGTGCCGTTAAACGGACCTTCAAGAACGGCTTTCAGATCTACCTCAGGAGCGGTAAAGGATGTTGTATTGATCGTAATATTCCTTGAAAGACCGGCAGCGGTTGAGCAATTATAAATTCCGGTTGTAGTCGCTGAAGCGGGAACAAGAAACTGCAAAATCTGCAGATTGGCTCCCGAATACGAAGGGTTGCCAATGAGTGAAACATTGTCCTTTAGCCAGCTAAAATTGGACGAATTGTTGGCATACAATCTGAGTTGACCCGTAATGTCATGACCATTCTGCAAGGTTACGGCTTGATTGATCGCACCGTCGTACCCGCTTAGTTGGGTCCACGTATTATCCCAGGTTCCGTTATTGAGAATATCTTCCTCTACATATAAGTAAAGAGAGTAATTAAGGTTTTTAATAGTGCCGTTGTTGATCAGCCCACCATTGACATGCACTGTATAATTATTGTTATCGTAATTCTGTAAAATACCATTGTTAATAACATTACCATTGAAAACTACATTATTCCGGGCTTGCAGACTTCCAAATAAGGTTACGCTTTGCATTGTAATATTTTCCAGGTAGTCGCTGTTCATCGAAAATTCAATGTCATTTCCCGAAATATTTGCGTTGATGAAATAACCGTCCTGAATTGCCAGTATCGAATTATCGGGCATTAAGAGATTAGCACCACCCAGGTTCACATCGGTATTATTGAAAACAAGATCGGTGGTAGAAATAATGTCACTTCCGCTATCCAGATCCTGGAATACGGATCCGCTAAAAGGTGCTGTTTGATGGATTGTTTGGGCTGAGCTGCCGTTTAAATAAGTGTAGTAACATGCCCACAGATTATTTTGCCAGATATCGCCACTGATGTAAAGCGACAGAATATAGCTGTTATTGAGTATTGATCCCTGGTTGGTCAGGTTGCCATATATGCTGGCTACATAATTATTATCACCATTATTCCTTAGTATATCCTTCACGGTAACATTTCCGAAGAAATTCATCGCATTTCTGAACTGGTAGGTTCCATATAACAAAATTTCATCGGCAAATACATTCAGATTTTCAACGTAAGCACCGTTCATCAAATTGAATTTAATATTGCCTGAAGCCTTGGCGGCCTGCCGGATAATGGTAGCATTTCGCATGTAGTTCTCATTGATGGTAATACTATCTGCAGCATTGGCAAATTCAAGGGTATCGCTGTTCATTTCAAAAAAAGTATTGTTCAGCTTCAGGTTTGTCATGAGGATAACTTTCCCGTTAGTGTTGGAATTCGTGAGGTAGGCGCCATCAAAATCATTTTCGATATAAATATTCTGATCATTGTCACCGGAGAGGTTTGTACTATTACAGGACCAGATTCCCTGCTGCCAGATATCGCCATTGATATTCACCGTCAAATTATAATTATTGTTGACGATACTTCCCTCGTTAACCAGGTTTGCACTGAAATCGGCTGTGTGATTATTATCACCATTATTCCTTAGTATATCCTTCACGGTAACATTTCCGAAGAAATTCATCGCATTTCTGAACTGGTAGGTTCCATATAACAAAATTTCATCGGCAAATACATTCAGATTTTCAACGTAAGCACCGTTCATCAAATTGAATTTAATGTTGCCTGAAGCCTTGGCGGCCTGCCGGATAATGGTAGCATTTCGCATGTAGTTCCCATTGATGGTAATACTATCTGCAGCATTGGCAAATTCAAGGGTATCGCTGTTCATTTCAAAAAAAGTATTGTTCAGCTTCAGGTTTGTCATGAGGATAACTTTCCCGTTAGTGTTGGAATTCGTGAGGTAGGCGCCATCAAAATCATTTTCGATATAAAGATTCTGATCATTGTCACCGGAGAGGTTTGTACTATTACAGGACCAGATTCCCTGCTGCCAGATATCGCCATTGATATTCACCGTCAAATTATAATTATTGTTGACGATACTTCCCTCGTTAACCAGGTTTGCACTGAAATCGGCTGTGTGATTATTATCACCATTATTCCTTAGTATATCCTTCACGGTAACATTTCCGAAGAAATTCATCGCATTTCTGAACTGGTAGGTTCCATATAACAAAATTTCATCGGCAAAAACATTCAGATTTTCAACGTAAGCACCGTTCACCAAATTGAATTTAATGTTGCCTGAAGCCTTGGCGGCTTGACGGATAATGGTAGCATTTCGCATGTAATTCCCATTGATGGTAATACTATCAGCAGCATTGGTAAATTCAAGGGTATCGCTGTTCATTTCAAAAAAAGTATTGTTCAGCTTCAGGTTTGTCATGAGGATAACTTTCCCGTTAGTGTTGGAATTAGTGAGGTAGGCGCCGTCAAAATCATTTTCGACATAAAAATTCTGATCACCGTTACCGGAAAGATTTGTACTATATCCTGACCAAATTCCCTTTTGCCAGATATCGCCATTGATATTCACCGTCAAATTATAATTATTGTTGACGATACTTCCCTCGTTAACCAGGTTGGCACTGAAAGTGGCTGTGTAATTATTATCACCATAATTCCTTAATATATCTTTCACGGTCACATTTCCATAAAAATTCATCGCACTTCTGAACTGGAAAGTTCCATATAACAAAATTTCGTCGGCAAATACATTGAAGTTCTGCACATAGGCACTATTTAGGAGGTCGAATTTCAGACTACCGGAAACTTTGGCTGCTTCCCTTATAAGGACTGCATTTTGGGTATAATTTCCATTTAATATTAAACTATCGGCCGCATCTGCAAACTCAAGGGTATCGCTATTCATTTCAAAAAAAGTATTGTTCAGTTTCAGGTTTGTATGGGTAATGATTTTACCGTTGGTATTCGAATTGTTGAGGTTGTTTCCATCAAAATCCTGGTTAAAATAAATATTTTGATCGGCAGCTCCGGAGAAATAGGTATTCAAACAATTCCAGGTACCGTTTTGCCAGATATCGCCATCGATGTACAAGCTCAGATCATAACTATTATTAGTGATCAAACCGTTGTTGTTCATGTCACCATAAACATGAGCCGTATAATTATTTGTCAAATAATTTTGTAAAATTCCTTGTACGGTCACATTTCCATAAAAATTCATTGTATTGCTAAACTGAAAGGTATTTAACAGGGTGATCTCATTAAAGATCAGGTTTGCTGAATTAAAATAGGCGCCTGAATTCAGGTCGATCGACACAGCATTTGGTGTTCCGTTGCTGATCATTGTGAAATTATTCATGTATCCCCCGTTGAATGTTACAGCACCGGCTGAATTTCCATAATAAATGGTATCGTTGTTCAGGTTGAAAATGGTCCCGTTGAAAACAAGCATAGCAGTAGCTGTAAGATAGCCCTCGGTATTTGTGTTGGTAAGATAACCCCCGTCAAACGGCTGGTTGAATGTAATCAACTGGTTTCCGGTTCCAGTGAGGTTGGTGGTTTGGTTTTTCCATGTACCGTTGTTGACCAGTGTTCCGGAAATATTCAGGTACAAACTGTAACTATTATTTTTGATGATGCCGTTGTTATAAAGATCGCCATTAACATCAAGGGTAACGTTGTTCGAATTGTAATTCTGAAGACTATCTACTACCTCAACCACCACATTCGACAGATTATCGTTAAAAACCACATTAGGTCCGACTTTGAAAGTGCCTCTTAGCCAGATATATTCCGAGTTACAGGTAAAGTATTGAATATAGGCACCTGAGTTCAATGTTATATCCATTTGATTGCAGGTAATATTGGCCCCTGTAAAATAGCCACCATCCAGTACAATGGTTCCATTGACGAAAGTGACATCACAGTTTCCAAAATTTACCGCAGAACCTACAAAATGCAGGCTGTTTGAAGTAACATCGATGGTATGCGCGGTAATGTTGTTTTGAAAAACCGGACAGTAAAAAGGCTGGGTCGCATTGATACTTTGGGGACCGGTACCAAATAATTGAGTACTGTAGTTTTGCCATGTACCATCATGGATAATATTTCCGAATATATTGAGATAAAGGCTGTAACTATTATCCTGGATCACGCCGTGATTGGTAATATCCTGGAGTACATCCAGCGTATAACTATTCGAATTGGCATTTTGAAAAGTTGCTCCATTGAAAATAGTAATGTTGTCAATGGAAGTGTTTACATTGAGGTAAAGATCACCGTATACTTCCACATCGTCGGTCGGAGAAGGTGGAATGCCACCTACCCATGTAGAGCCAACATTCCATAATCCACCAACACCGGTAGTTTGAAAAATTGCTGATCTTGCAAAGGTTGAGATTAGTAATAATAAAAGTAGAGGGAAAAGTTTTGTAGTACGTACAGTTTTTTTCATCTTAATAAAATTTTGTGATGGTTGAATATTTTATAACAAAAAAAATATAGTTTTGATTGATTTAAAGCCTTATCCTGATTACTAACCTGGTTCTCATTGACAAAAAAAACAGGACGATAACAACCATCCTGTTTTTGTGAAATTGCTATTATTTTCTTAATGATTTGGATAAGTGACAGTAAAATTATAAATTAAAAGAGGTATTATTCCAGTATCTGGCGCGATTTAACAAATTTTTAACAGGTGGATATTAAGTTATGGCCCAATCTGAATATTGTTCAGAAGGCATCTGAAAATGGCTCAACGAAAATATGAGCAGGCACATTAAATCAGTGATCCACCTGTTTTTTTTATCTGAAACTATCATCGTGGAAAATTCGCAAATTTGAAAAACCTTCATAAATTAAAATTCAACCTGCAGGATTGTTATAAAGTTAAATGGTTGAGGTCATAATGCAACTATATTTCTCTTTTCTGATATCTGAAGAGAATAATAAAACTTAACCTGTTTTTGGATTTTAAAAAAATATTTCCCTATTTTTGATTGTTCGATATTCAAGAAATGTCCCCACATCTGAATGAATATGAAAAAGTAACCCGCAAGCATTATTATATATTGCTGATGGCATGGGCTGGGTGGGTTTTCGATTTCTACGACCTCATCCTTTATACCTTTCTGATGGGTTCGATAAAAACCGACCTCGGACTTACAGAAGTAGAGATTTCGCTTGTTCTTGGTGCCAGTCTGGCTGCAACGGCAGTTGGGGGTATTATTTTTGGGTATTTATCCGATCGCTTCGGAAGAAAACGGGTTCTCCAGTGGACGATCCTAACCTATAGCATCGGCACATTTTTTTGTGGCTTTTCAAATAGTCTATGGTATTTGTTGACATTCAGGATAATCACCGGGCTTGGAGTAGGCGGGGAGTGGGGTACAGGACAGACCTATATCGGAGAAGCTTTTCCTGCGCGGGTTCGTGGACGATTCGGTGGATTTATGCAAACAGGGGCACCTATTGGTATTGCAGTTGCATCGGTAGTTGGTGGATACATCACTCCCATGATCGGTTGGAGAGCAAGTTTCTTTATTTCTGTACTGCCGGCATTACTGGTTCTCTTTATCCGTAAAAACCTGAAAGAATCAGATATTTGGGAAGAAAGAAGAAATCTGATCCGTCAGGGTAAACTTGCTATTGACGTTATTAAAGAGGAAAGCAAGAATAAGATCATGTTGCTTTTTTCAAAGCAATACCGGAAGATTTTTATTTTATGCCTTATGCTTGCTATTTTCGATATGTCGGCCTATTGGTTCACCTATTCCTGGATGCCTGATTACCTGCATAGGGAGAGGGATTTCACACTGGCCAAATCAACTGAATTTATGCTGATCACTCAGGTTGGTGGTTTTCTGGGATATTTCTTTTTTGGTTTTGTCGCCGATTGGCTGGGCCGACGACCGACCTATTCGATCTATGCTGTAATTAGAGTTCTCGGTCTTTTGATGATCACAACATTCTGGAGTCTAATCGTAATAAATAATTATCTCATCTTTGTCTTTATGTTTCTTGTCGGTTTCGGAACAGGAATGTTTGGCGGCTACGGGCCTTTGTTTGCCGAACTTTTCCCTACCAAGATACGTGGGACAGCAATGGGAACGGCTTTTAATTTAGCCCGTGGTATACAATTTTTCACTCCTGTCGTGATTGCCCTGGTAGCCACTGGTTATGGTTTGAGTGGTGGCATTTCAATTGCTGCATTGTTTGCCCTGCTAACCGGAATCTGGATATGGACGCTTCCTGAAACCAAAGGGAAAAAAATCAATGTTCTCTGATTTTTTTAATCAGGAATCTGGCTTGAATTACCAACATTGTCAAACCAACCATCATTTTTATCCCTGTTGTTGATTTGTCCGTCCATATTATAATCACCTGCCTCATAACCTCTTTTACCTGCAATGATAGACCAGACTGATGTTTTATCGCTGCTGTCTATCATGCCGTCTGCATTCCCGTCTCCCTCTATCAATCCGTAAATACCTGTGCTAAGTTCTTTCTGAGCCGATAATCCTCCATATGCCTGACCAAAATCTGAAGAAAAATCATATTGGTAATTACTACCTGAAACTCCAGGTGAACCGGCAGATAATACGGATAAGTGATTTCGGTGGTGAATGATCACGAACATGTTTTTCGAAACCTGTTCATGAAGTGTAAGAGAACTACTTCCGTCAAGTCCTAAGATGGAACCATTGTTCAATACGAACGCAGCAGCATATTCTGTGATCGTATTTACGTTTGCCAGGGCCGGATTGGACGCATCACGGATTTCAACTAAAACCCAGTCGATAATATTGTTATTCGGGATTGAACCGACCGATTCACCGCCATTATAATTCCATGGAGAAACATTGTATGGCTGGGAAAGCGGTATTATACCTTGTGTGTTCAGGTCATTATTCATGGTTGATCCGTAAAAGGGTCCTTCAAGGAAGACTTTAAGGTCGAGGTTTGTTTCTTTATCAATATTAAAATCATCAATATAAACACCGTCATATGTTATAGAAACATCACTATAAAACCGGAACCTAAGGGTAATTTCAGATTGACCTAAATAACTGTTGAGTGAATAAGATTTCTGTGTCCAGGTGCTTTGTGTACCGTTGAATGTTGCCATATTCGACCAGGTTGATCCATCTATTGAAATTTCAAGGTAGAGATAATCATAATTCGTTTCGAGTGCATATTTTATCCAGAATGACAAAGAGGCCTCAGAAGTATAAGCCAGGCTGAATGTATAAAGCGTTGTAGCGATGTTCAAATTATTGGTGTAATTACCCGAAGGGCTTTCTGTCATCGAATGTGTGGCCGAGTGATAATCTGAAGTTGTTAAACCCCATGAGCTTGTAAAATCCCAGTAATCCGCACCGGTTTCAAAATCATCGGTAAACGGAAATGAAATTCGCGGAAGCAAGGTTATCATTACAGGTATTGAAGGACTCGATTCTTCACCTGTTTCGGTATAAACGGCTGTCACATAATATGTATAAGTTTCAAAATTGATCACATCGGTATCGGTGTAAGTGTATTCAGTTGTAGTAGCAATGGGTTCAGAGCCATTGTTTTTATAAATGTTGTAATAATCGATGCCTAAAAGAGGAAGCCAGCTTAGTTCAATCTGATTTATCCCAGGAACTGCCACCAGGTTTGAAGGCGGAGCCAGCCAGTTTGCCAACGAAGCCACACTTGCAATGGATGCTTGTGTAAATTTCATAGCCATTTCGAGGCTGTTTACACTGGTGCCGATCAGGTCGTTTGAGGTATGAATGTAAGGACTATAGTGTTGACTATCCTCAAAAGGGAAAATTCCCATATAACCATGATTGTTAAAAGAGGTGTGATCACTATCACCACCAGAAAGACTGCCCGGTTCGATAAGAAAATCGGGCAGATATAGTGAACAGACACTTTCATAAAAATCGACAAGCGGCTGTGCAGAAGAAGGTGCTATCATATCGCTGTGGATTGGTTCACCCGGATATCGGTACCCGCACATATCGATATTGAAATATCCCAGGATATTCATGCCCTGGCTTTCTGCCCAGGCAGCATAGGCTGAACTGCCATAAAGGCCGTACTCTTCACCCGACCAGCAGCAGAAAATGATTGTCCGGTCAAAATCATATCCTGCCATGACTCTTGCCGCTTCAAGAACACCGCACGTTCCTGTACCATCGTCATCAGCCCCGGGAGCATTTCCCGAATAGCTGTAGGAATCATAATGTCCTCCAAGCAATACATATTCTTCAGGATAGAGTGATCCTGTTTTAGTTGCCAGAACATCATCGCTTGCGGGCCCGCTGGGCATTGAAAAATCGAATAGTTGTGTGCTGTAGCCGAGGTTTTCGAATTGTGTCCTGATCCAGTTTTGAGCCTGCACACCTTGCGCAGAATAAGCGTTGCGTGTCCCATAATCCTGTAAGTGCTGAAGGTTTTGGAGATACAGGTTCGTATCTACATTCTCAATCATTGAAACAATATCCTGATCGGCTGTTTTAGTTGCGAATGAATAAGCTGAAATTTTAACCGGTAATTTGTATTTGATGTTTTCAATCTTTGCCAGACTGCCATCATTAGGAGGATCTATATTTACTGCACTCGGAATTTTCAGGATCAATAAATTTTCATTTCCAAACAGAATATCTCCTTTTGTTGATATGTTGCTAATATAATCCGATTCGATACCTTGATTGAAACGGGCGATGAAATATCTAAAATCTTTTTGCCAAGGTTCGCTATCCAATAGATTAAAGTCCATTTTGAGGTTAATAAATGCGGTAGCAATGATAAAATTGTCGGAGACATAGTGAACTTTCAGGTTGGGATTTGAAGCAAATGACGATAATTGTGCCTGATCCTGATAATTCATCAGTATTAAGGACTGTGCAATCGATATTTGAATACCTGTAAAAATGAACAGGATGGAGAAAATGTAATTTTTCATCATTTGTTGATTTAGTTTGATACTGGAAATTTATTGAATGGCTAAATTAACCAAAATCCAAATCAAGTCAACTGGTTTGGAATTCAAATATTTTAAAAAGGAGTATCGGCTTATTTAAGGAACCTGAACAAAATAGCCAGAATTCAGGTGCCAGATGTCATTTTTATCTTTATTGTTTATTTGCCCGTCAAGGTTATAATCGCCAGGTTCATAGCCCTTTTTCCCGGCAAGGATCATCCAAATTGAAATTTTATCATTGTTGTCGATAACACCATCGGCATTTCCATCGCCCCCGATCATTCCATAGATGCCCGGAACCAGTTCCTTTTGGGCTAGAGTGCCTCCATAAGCCTGGTCAGCACCCGATGTAAAATCATAGCTATAAACGGAATTATTTTCAGTTACTGGTGTGGCTGACATAACAGCAAGATGATTTCTGGTAAACAGAACAACAAATAAATTTTGAGTAACGGGTTCTCGAAAAACGAGTGGACTTGAACCATCCAGACCGACAACAGTTCCGTTATTTAATAAAAATCCTGCTTGACGCTCTACAGCCGTCGCTGAATTTGCATTTGCAGCATCAGCAGCGTCCCGTACTTCAACCATCATCCAGTCAATCACATCCGGGTTGGGAATGGCCGAAACAGATTCGCCACCAGGATAATTCCACGGTGCTGTATTAAATGGCTGATCTAACGGAATTAGTCCACCTGTGTTCAGATCCGCATTCATAGTCGATCCATTGAACGGACCTTCCAGAAAGGTTTTTATATCTATGTAAGCCGGATATTTGAAATGCAGTTTGAACCGCTGGATATTATCTGTTGTCAAGGCAGTAAACGTATAGATTGAATCCGCTTTCAGGTCTATTAGCAAATCATCCTTAGTGTCTTCTAAAAAGACAGAAACCGAAGCCGCAAACGTATAGAGCTGGTTGGCAGAAATGGTGTAGGTTGTATTGTTACCAACTTTAAATCCGAGCTGGATTTCAAGGTTGGTGTAAATTTCTGGCAGTGCATTTATCGCTAAGTTACAGCACGATATTATTGAATAAAGTTGAGGAGCATCCGCAATGCCATTCAGTTTGTATGCATCATATGACGGATCGAAGCCGGTTGTTGCTTCAGGAATAAAAACAATAATTGTTTGATCGCTGTAGCCGTTTCCAACGGCTGTGAGCTTTAACAAATCCTGAAAGGTCAGCAAATCCTTTAAATTAGAGTTTTGCTGAGGAGGTTGACTGTGCACGAATTGCCAAGGAAACACAATAAAAAGAGAAAGCAGAAAGAATGTCACCGCAGCCGATAAGCTAAAATGTCGAGTAGTTTTCATAGAGTATTGATTATTTTTTGGAATCAGTATACAATTAAACATTTAAATAAACCAAACGAAATTACAATTATTTTCCGGATTGCAATTTTGCTTAGCTGACTAATAGGTCCGCATTGTAACTCTGTAGAGTTGACGCATTTTGCCATCTTTTCTGCACGAAGGACAATACTTTCCTTTATCTGTATATTCAAGTCCGCAACCCGGACAGCGGTAGTGTACAACCTGAATAGTGTCCTTTTGCGCTGAAGAAAATACATACACCAATCCGGTAATAGGAGTGAGCAACAGACATATAAAAAACGGTCTGATGCTTCCGCACGCCTTAGCTGACCCTAATTTTGCTATGGTTACCGAAGCAAAAATGTAAACCAAAATAACGGGTATCAGGTAGTCAGAATAAAATAATTCGATACTTTGCACAGACTTTTTATTATCGAATTGTTATACGAAAGAATCACAAATAGTTTCAAAAAGATGCAGAGATGCCAGGAAATTTATAAACAACACATAATCTTTCTTAAGGCTGATAATAGCTTGTATGCGTTGAAATTTTATTATATTTATTGCAGGTATTTGGTTTCAGTTTAAATGGGCCTAACTCTGTAGTGTTTATCACTATGAAGTATATAAACAAAAAACATACTTTCAGGATGATAAAAAAAGGAGTGTCTGTACAACTCCTTTATTCATTTGTGGGCCCACCAGCCCCGAAAGCTTTCGGGGTTGAACCTGGGAACATTAATCAGCGTATTTAATTTTAAGGTTTTCAATGATTTCCGGGTAACTTCTAAGGTTGTAGTAATATTTTTTGTTTTTCATTTTTTTTAAGTGATTTTCAATTTTCATAGCTGTTTTTCTTGAATCACATGAAAAATAGTAGAATACAACCCAATCATCAGCTTTAGCAGTAAATGAATGAGGGAAAATTTTCGAAAGATGTTCCTGCAATCGGACCTTTAAATTATCAGTTTGACCAATATAAAATCTATCGAGTTTATCACTATGAAGTATATAAACAAAAAACATACTTTCAGGATGATAAAAAAAGGAGTGTCTGTACAACTCCTTTATTCATTTGTGGGCCCACCAGCCCCGAAAGCTTTCGGGGTTGAACCTGGGAACATTAATCAGCGTATTTAATTTTAAGGTTTTCAATGATTTCCGGGTAACTTCTAAGGTTGTAGTAATATTTTTTGTTTTTCATTTTTTTTAAGTGATTTTCAATTTTCATAGCTGTTTTTCTTGAATCACATGAAAAATAGTAGAATACAACCCAATCATCAGCTTTAGCAGTAAATGAATGAGGGAAAATTTTCGAAAGATGTTCCTGCAATCGGACCTTTAAATTATCAGTTTGACCAATATAAAATCTATCGAGTTTATCACTATGAAGTATATAAACAAAAAACATACTTTCAGGATGATAAAAAAAGGAGTGTCTGTACAACTCCTTTATTCATTTGTGGGCCCACCAGCCCCGAAAGCTTTCGGGGTTGAACCTGGGAACATTAATCAGCGTATTTAATTTTAAGGTTTTCAATGATTTCCGGGTAACTTCTAAGGTTGTAGTAATATTTTTTGTTTTTCATTTTTTTTAAGTGATTTTCAATTTTCATAGCTGTTTTTCTTGAATCACATGAAAAATAGTAGAATACAACCCAATCATCAGCTTTAGCAGTAAATGAATGAGGGAAAATTTTCGAAAGATGTTCCTGCAATCGGACCTTTAAATTATCAGTTTGACCAATATAAAATCTATCGAGTTTATCACTATGAAGTATATAAACAAAAAACATACTTTCAGGATGATAAAAAAAGGAGTGTCTGTACAACTCCTTTATTCATTTGTGGGCCCACCAGGACTTGAACCTGGGACCTACTGATTATGAGTCAGTTGCTCTAACCAACTGAGCTATAGGCCCTATTCACTTTTATAATCCCTTTCGTTTGGAAATGGGGGTGCGAATTTACAACTTTGCACAATATTTTCAAATAGAATAAATAAAAAAAAGCAACATGCAAATTCAGAATGTTTCATCGCGAATAAAAAATATAATTTTTGATTTTGGTGGAGTGATTTTGAATATTGATCAGTCAAAAGTTAAAACTGCATTTCAGGAACAAGGTGTTAAAAATGTTGATCAACTTATCGCGAATGCAAGCCAGTTGGGCATCCTTAAGAAATTCGAAAAAGGGCTTATTACGCCATTTGACTTCAGGGATTCAATACGTAAGCTAACCGCCATTACGATTTCTGATGAGCAACTGGATGCAGCATGGAATCAATTGATCGGCAATTTTCCTGCCGATAGGATCGAACTGTTGAAAAATCTCGGTGCGCAGTACCGCCTTTTTATTCTAAGCAACACCAATAGCATACACTATGATTTCTTTACCCAAAAGTTCAGGAGGCAGTTTGGTTTTGATCTTCTTTCTCTTTTTGAGGAAACTTTCTGGTCATTTGAAATAGGGGCAAGCAAACCAGACTCTGAAATCTTTCAATTTGTTATGCGCAAGGGTAAACTTGATCCGTTACAAACCTTGTATATCGATGATTCGGTTCAGAATTGCAATGCTGCGAAAAACTTGAAAATCAATGCAGTTTATTTAAAACCCGGATTGGACATGTGTGAGTTGTTTGAAAATATTGTTTTTCAAAGCCGTTTCCTCGAAAATTCTAAAGCGTAGCATTAAGAGGTAACAACTGCATCGTCATTATTTCATATTTTTGGTCCATAATTCGGTAGTATGATAGATTTTTTCCCCAGGCTGAAAGATAAAAACGTGTTATTGAAAATTTCCGTTTTGTTACTTTTAATTGCAACTTCCCTGCTTATTACCATGGTTCTCGGGATTGTTATTGCATTCCCGATCTTTGGTAAAGAAGTTTTAAAAAACTTTATGTCGATCGATTCTATCAATAGCGAAACAACCCTTCAGTTTCTGAAATATTTCCAGGTTGTCAGCCAGATTGGGGTGTTCATTTTACCTGTATTGTTGTATGCTTACCTTGAAAACAGGAATATTACAGGTTATCTGAAAATTAATCGCAAACCCAATCTTCTGTTATTGTTATTTTCAGCATTGGCAGTTTTTGCAAGTATTCCAGCCATTAACTGGACCGTTGAAATTAATGAGCAGATGAAACTTCCGGAATTCCTGAAAGGAATCGAAAACTGGATGCACGAAAGTGAGGACCGGACGGACCAACTTACAAATGCATTTCTGAATGTAAAGACAATCGGAGGTCTTTTCGTCAATTTAATTATCATTGCCCTGCTGGCAGCCATTGGAGAGGAATTCCTTTTCAGGGGAGTGATTTTGCGGCTGTTTGCGGATTGGCTTAAAAATAATCATATGGCTGTATTGCTCTCTGCCATCCTTTTCAGTGCGTTACATATGCAGTTTTTCGGTTTCCTGCCAAGAACTATTCTCGGTATTTTATTCGGGTATCTTTTTATCTGGACGGGTTCATTGTGGGTGCCGATCATCCTGCACTTCCTATTTAATGGAGTGACGGTTGTGGCAGCTTATCTTTACAATGTCGGTTTAATTGAAACGGATGCTGATTCCTTCGGTTCGTCTGAGAACAGTTTTGTTATTGCAATTAGTTTTGCTATAACATTGGTATTTCTTTTGCTGGTTCGCCAAATCGGTTTAAGAAATAAATATTCTGAATAAAAAAGGGAATACCTTAACGATATTCCCTGCCATTAACACTATTTCATTTTTATTTTCAGAAGAACAGGCGGCTTATGCAACTTTTAGTTCTACTTTTCTTTCTTCTTCGAAGCAGAATAATTGATTTTAAAAGCACCTATTTTTCTTAGTTGCTGCTTCACATCCGAAACGATTCCCATGCGTGTATCCCGGTCAACTTTCAGCGAGGTAGTCAACAATTTTCTGTCGGCTTCGTCTCTCGATTCACGCTCTTCCGTAATGAATTGCTGGATATCACCAACAGTAGAGATCTGATCATTCAACTGAATACGTGATTCAGTACCCAATTTGCTTTTTAATGGAGGGCCAATATAAATATAACTGACCAGCGATTTCTTTTCCAGTTTTTGCACCTCGGTAGCCTGAGGAACCCTTACCCGGATATACAATGTCGTTTCCCTGATGGTGGTGATCACCATAAAGAAAAACAAAAACATGAAAATAATATCAGACATCGAACCGGTATTGATCGCCGGAAGTTCATTTTTCCCTTTTTTCTTAAATCTTGCCATATTATTTCCCTCCTACATTTTCAGGTTCGGCTTCAGAAATAGCAACAGGAACAGCTTTCTGTATGGCGTCGATCTTATCTTTATCCGTGAGCTGATCGAATTTGACCCCAAAGTAATTCATTGACATGTTATCTCTGACATCACGGATTGCTGCCGCCAGTTCATTCTGAACCTGTATATACGTATCGTAGGATGTCCCCCGGTCATTCTTTAGCGATATTACCCCTTTCGTAATGTAAACCTTACCACCCAAAAGTGGGATATCTTCCTCTTTTTTTTGCGGCATGTTGTCGGGACTGTTCGGATCTTTTAAATTTGGGTTCGACATAAAGTGCTCAGCTTGTGTCCTTAATAACGAAATATCGCTGGGTTTCCCTTCGACAAGTAACTGGTTGTACTGGTTTACTAAAACCGTAAAAATATTCCGTTCTATAATTTTAGGCGGTGGAACGGACGGATCAAGCGGTGGCGGTAACCTTCGGATAATACCCAAATCCGTATTTATTGATGAGGTCAGCAAAAAGAAAGTCAATAGCAGAAATGAAATATCTGCCATTGAGCCTGTATTCATTGGAGGAGGTTTTTTAGCCATAATTCAATAATTTTGTCCGGATCATTTAAACCATCTGCTAACTTCGGAATAAACGACCAAAATAAGGATAATAATAAAAATAAAATACGTTGAGAACAACCCTGCACCGATAACTTTTGATAGGGTAGGACCTACCTTATGCAAGGAATAAAATTGTCCCTGATTAGCCGGTGATACCATATATGCAATGATCATTATAATAAAAAGAGCACCTATGCCGAATAATCCTGTTTTGGCACTTTTAAAATTAATAATGGTGAAATAGATCGAAAAGCCAATCAGCATCAAAATAGTAAAACCCAATAGTATGTATGTAACAATAAGACCTATATTTATTAGACTATTCATATCCGGTTATTTTTTTAGGTTTTTATTTTTAACCAAAACATCAATAAAAGAAATGGTAACATCTTCCATCGAATTTACAATTCCTTCTACTTTAGTGACGAGATAGTTGTAAAGTACCTGTAAAATAATGGCAACAATAAGACCAAATACCGTGGTCAACAAAGCGACCTTCATACCACCTGCAACAATGGTAGGTGAAATATCACCTGCTGCCTCAATCGAATCAAAAGCCTTTACCATCCCAACAACAGTTCCCAAAAATCCAAGCATCGGTGCCAGCGCGATGAAAAGTGTAATCCATGAAAGGTTTCTTTCAAGTCGTGCCATTAGTACACCGCCATATGATATGATCGATTTCTCAACGACATCGATACCCTCATCATACCTATCGAGACCCTGATAAAACACACCGGCAACCGGTCCGCGGGTATCGCGACAAATATCTTTAGCTGCACTAATGCCGTTTGCTTCCAGCGCTGTTTCGACTTTATTCAGAAGTTTGGTTGTATTGGTAGTAGAAAGGTTGAGGTACAAAATCCTTTCAATAGATAAAGCCAGCCCCACAATCAAACACAACAAAATAGGCGACATAAATCCTGCGCCCCCTTCGATAAACTTTTCTTTCAGCACCTGGTGGAACGACTGGGGCTCACTTGCTGCCGGTTCCTCAACAGCAGTGGTAGATTCTCCCGTTTGCATGGAAGCAGCAGTCGTATCTTTTATACTCGATGCTGTGTCTTTCATGGTGCCTGTACTATCCTGGGCCAATGTTAAATTAGCAATCCCGATAGTTAGTAAACCTGCTAATGTCAAAAAGGCAATTAATCTTTTCATAGTAAATGTTTATTAATTATTATATTTAACTGATTTTTATAGCTTTTATTACTTATCTCAGCGGAGAGAGAGGGATTCGAACCCTCGGTTCCGATTCTCTCGGAACACACACTTTCCAGGCGTGCACCTTCAACCACTCGGTCACCTCTCCTTTCTCCAGCGAAGTCCTTTATAATCTTATGCTTATTAAGAAATTGGGGGCTAAAGTACAAAAAATTTCATTTGGAATAAACTTGGAAATTTTTTTTTAATCATTCTTGTGTCATTTCGCCGGCAACAGACACAGTAAGCGATTCCCTTATTTTTGACAAGTCGGAAACCGTGCCTAACAGGTACATCAATTTGGTGACTGCAGCTTCGGTCGTAATATCCTTTCCGCTAATTACTCCGATCTCCTTCAGCCGGATACTTGTTTCATATATACCCATTTCTACCATTCCTACCTGGCATTGTGTGACATTGAGCACCAACATGCCCTTTTCAATTGCTTCTTTCAATTTTTCCAAAAACCACGGGTAGTTTGGGGCATTTCCCGAACCGAATGTTTCAAGGACAATGGCTTTCAGACCTACCGTGTTTAAAACAGCATTGACCACATTTTCAGAAATTCCCGGATAGAGTTTTAAAACAGCCACATTGGAATCAAGGTTACTAAGGACTTTCAGTTTTTTAAAATTGGGCTTATGGATGGCATTCCGGTTATAGCTGATCTGAATGCCTGCTTTTGCAAGAGCCGGGTAATTCGGAGACAAAAATGCTTTGAAATTTTGTGCATTGTATTTTATCGTCCGGTTGCCTCGGAGTAACTGGTTTTCAAAATAAATACATACTTCCGGGACAATTGGTGTTTCATCCTCTTTAGCTGCTGCAATTTCAACGGATGTGATTAAATTTTCACGACCGTCGGTTCTTACCATGCCCAGCGGAAGCTGTGATCCGGTTAAAATTACCGGTTTGTTAAGGTTCTGAAACATGAAACTCAACGCCGAGGCAGTATATGCCATGGTATCCGAGCCGTGCATGACAACAAAACCATCGTATTCCTCATATTTCTTTTCAATCGTTTCCGCAATCTTTTTCCAGTATTCGGGATTCATATTGGAAGAATCCATCACCGGATCGAAGCAAATGGAATCGATTTGATAATCGAATAACCGTAAAGTCGGGACATAATCAAACAGGTTATCAAAATTATAGGGTCTTAAAACCCCGGTTTTCTGATCGAGGATCATCCCGATCGTCCCGCCGGTATAAAGTAATAATATGGAAGGTTGTGTCTGCATTTGCTAAAATTTGAAAAGATGTTTTGCATTTGAGGTCGTGACAACTGCGATTTCATCAATTGTTGTATTTTTCACTTCAGCGAGTTTTCTTGCAATAAGCGGGATATAGCTACTCTCGTTACGTTTTCCGCGAAACGGTACAGGTGCCAGAAAAGGTGAATCGGTTTCAAGGAGGATATGTTTCAGTTCTGTCATCTCCATTACTTTATCTAACCCTGAATTTTTAAACGTCAGGACACCACCTATTCCCAGGTAAAATCCAAGGTCAATGGCAAGTTCGGCCTGAGCAATCGTTCCTGTAAAACAATGGAAAACACCTTTTAATCCTGTATCCCTGTAATCTTGAAGAATGGCAGCAATCTCAGAAAACGATTCACGGGAATGTATAGCAACCGGAAGATCGTATTTAAGTGCCAGATCGATTTGAAATCGAAAAGCCTCTTCCTGCTGTTTCAGAGAAGTTTTATCCCAGTAAAGATCGATCCCGACTTCACCTACAGCGATAAATTTCTTTTTTTCAAACCACTCACTTACGATTTTAAGTTCCTCTTTATAATTTTCTTTTACAGAAGTCGGATGCAAACCCATCATCGGAAAACAATTCTCCGGAAAAACTTCGCAAAGTGCCAGCAAATTGCCTGCCGATCTGCTGTCGATATTGGGCAACAACATAAATTTGATTTCCTGCTTAATGGCATTCTCCACAACCTGCCGGCGATCATCATCAAAGGCATCGAGGTACAAATGCGTATGAGTATCGGTAAAAATCATAGTGCAAAAGTAGGAGATTCGGAGGAATTGGTTAATTGAGTTAATTAAGTTGATATGGTTAATTCGGTTGTCTTCGTTTTCATTTTAGTCATTTTAGGCAATCAAGTCACTTTAGTCAATCCATTAATCGTTATTTTTGACAAAAATTTGGCATTGCGGAAATTCCTCATCATACGATTCAGCTCAATCGGCGACATAGTGCTAACCACACCGGTTGTTCGCTGCCTGAAACAGCAATTACCGGATGCCGAGGTTCACTATCTGACCAAAGCATCATTTCTGCCGGTAATCGAAGCTAATCCGTATATTGACCAAACTATTTACAATTACGGGAAAAAATTAGTGAAGTGTTGCCAAAGCTAAAAAGCGAAAATTACGATCAGGTCATTGATTTACATAAAAATTTCCGTTCGAAAGGGGTGTTGATTGCTCTCAGCAAACCCTCAACTACTTTCGATAAGATCAATATTGCCAAATGGCTGATCGTAAAATATAAAATCAATCGCTTACCGGATATCCATATTGTCGACCGCTATTTTCAGGCAGTGGAAAATTTGGGAGTCAACAATGACGGAAAGGGCCTCGATTATTTTATTCCTGAAAAAGATGAAGTTGACCTGAATTCTCTGCCCGGATTGTTCCAAAACGGCTATATTGCGTGGGTAATCGGTGGGAAACATTTCACAAAAATTTATCCTGAGGACAAAATAATTGAAGCTTGTAAAAGAGCAAATACGCCTATTATATTACTTGGTGGTAAAGAAGATGAAGAGAGAGGAAAAAGGATACGGCAAGCTGCCGGTGATTCTGTTTTCAATGCCTGCGGGAAATTCTCTATCAATCAGTCTGCGTCATTGATTAAACAGGCTAAAAAAGTCGTTACTAACGATACCGGACTGATGCACATCGCTGCTGCATTTAGAAAAGAGATCACAAGCATTTGGGGAAATACCATTCCCGAATTCGGTATGTACCCTTATATGCCGGGCAACGAAGATAAAGTGACTATTCTTGAGGTAAAAGGGTTGTCGTGCCGGCCCTGCAGCAAACTGGGTTTCGATAATTGTCCGAAAGGCCATTTCAAATGCATGCGGGAGATCAGTACAAATAAAATTATTGCCAGTTAAATTTTTTCCCTATTTACATTTGCCATTTAACGGATAACCTTTTTACAGCCTGACAAACGGATTATTCATTTTCTCATGCCCGATTGTGGTTTCAGGGCCATGGCCCGGCCAGGCAACAAAGTCATCTTCAAGTGAGAACAGTTTCGTTCGGATGCTTTCCATCAATAAGTTGAAATCACCGGTCGGAAAATCGGTACGGCCGATGCCTTCATGAAAAAGCACATCGCCTGTAATCACAAATTTCTGTTCTTCATTGATAAAACAAACACTTCCGTCGGCATGACCTGGCGTATAAGCAACCCGTAATACCGAATGACCAAAACGGATCGAATCACCGTCTTCGATGAAATTTTCCGGCTCGGTAATTTTCTGCAGGTAAAAACCGTAAAGTTCTCCCTGCTTATGCCCGTTCAGCAGGAACGGTAAGCCTGCCTTGTGAATTTCAGGTTTTAAATTATATGTTTCGCAGATAAAATTGTTGCCAAGGATATGGTCGATATGACAATGCGTATAAAGAAGCTTAACGGGTTTCAGGTTTTTTGAATCGATAAAATGTACGAGTTCCACCTGTTCATGTTGATCGTAGCAGCCGGGGTCGATGATGATGCATTCACCCGTTTCGTCATACAACAAGAAGGTATTTTCCTGAAAAGCATTAAAAACAAACCGTTCAATCGTGATCATTATGCTGATTTGAGCACAAATATAAACCAATCGATGGTGCAAACGGATTGTTAATTAAATTTGTAGCCAGGAAAGCAAAAACTAATTGTAACAAACAGACAAGCCTGATCGTCATAAAATCAGGTTCGACGAATCGGAAATTTGCGGATGACAGCAAAAGAGTACAATGAATGTGTGGATAGGTTTGCCGACGGTGTTTACAGGTTTATCCTCAAAAATATCAGAGATGAGGAAAATGCCCGCGACATCGTTCAGGATGCTTTTGCCAAAATGTGGGATAAGGCAGGTTCGATCGCGGTCGATAAATCCAAATCGTATCTTTTTACAGCAGCTTATCATACGATGATCGATTATATAAGAAAAAACCGGGTCAACACATCACTTGATGAATTGCCGGAAACGGAGCAAGTTCAGCAAGCAGGTTATTCCGACCTGAAAGAAATTCTGGATGAGGCTGTCGGCCGTCTGCCTGATATTCAGCGATCCGTTTTATTGCTGCGCGATTATGAAGGCTATTCGTATGATGAAATCGGAAAGATAACCGGCCTGAATGAGTCGCAGGTGAAGGTTTATATTTACAGGGCCCGCATTTTTATGAAAAATTATCTTGTAAGCATTGATAAAGTTATTTAAAGAATATGAAAAACACAACGAATATAATTTTAGTCACTTTAGCTCACTTTAGCTCACTTTAGTCACTTATTTTATGCAAATCAACAAGGAAAACTACGAAATTTATTTTCTCGATTATTATGAGAAAAGATTACTGCCTGAGCAGGTAGCTGAACTCATGGTTTTCCTTGAACAGAATCCGGGACTGAAAGCTGAATTCGTTTTGTTTGAAAAAATTTCCCTTATCCCTGATCATAATATTCATTTCGAGAAGAAAGAGAACCTCAAAAAAAAGGAACTGATTCCAACGGATTATATCAACCTTAAAAATTATGAGAATTTTCTGATTGGTGGGCTCGAAAGCGATCTCACAGAAGATGAAAAAACGGAGTTGACTGCTTTTCTTGAACTGAACCCGCAGGTAAAACTCGAAAATAATTTTTTCCGCTATACTTTTTTACAGCCTGATAAGAGTAAAAAATTTCCTGCTAAAGATTCATTGAAAAAAACGAGCTTATTTGTTGTTTACAGAACGCAGGTTCGTTATATCATTTCACTTGCGGCTTCTGTTATAATTTTACTGGGCGTGTATTTTGGTTTTATGAAGAAATCGGAAAATCAGGTAATGGCAGACAGGAATGATGCACCAGTTCATCAGATCAAAAAATTATCTCCTGAATTTTTACCTGATCAAAACACCGTTGCTCATATTAGTTTGAAAGCGGAAACAAAGACCCATTTTCCACAGATCAGCAAACGCGTAACTCAATCTGACCGTGAAATAAATGATTTTTCTATAGCATTCATGTCAGCGAGAAAAATTGACGGTATTCAAATTTCGACCCATGTTCAACCAGATGAAGAATTCATACTCAACCGGTCTGATGGAACGGATGACCTGGTTACATCGGATGGATTTATTTTTGATAAAAATCAGGATAAAAAAGAAAAATCCTCTTTTGTAGGCAGGCTTGTTGAAAATATTGGTAAAAAGTATTTCATTATCGGGAAAGGTGAAAAAAAATCAATTCTTGACTACACCATCGAAGGATACAATTTAATGGCTGATAAAAATGTTGAAGTTGAAAAAGAGCTGGATGAAAACGGGAAAGTTGTAGCCTATATGCTAGATGGCGAAAACTTATCTTTTTCGAGAAAGAGCAAATCCCGTGCACAAGAATAATTTTCCGGGTTGGCTATAACCTGCACGGAAGAATTATTTTCACAAGGAAACCTTTCGTTGTAACAAATCAGATACCCCTTCCGTCGTACGATTAAATACAATTTGTTAAACATAATATCAATTTACCATGAAAATTCAAAGCAGACTTGCGGCAGTTATTATTGCAGTAGTATTTACCACGGTTACAAGCAGCATTGTTGCTCAGGAAAAAGGAAATAAGAACGTGACGACGGTTGAACGCGATGTTCCTGCCTTTACAGGTATCGAAGCAGGCGGAGCCCTGAAAGTTTATATTTCTAAAGGCGAGGTTCAATCTGTCAAGATCGAAACCGATGAAAATTTGCAACAAAATGTTATGACGAAAGTCGATGGTGATATCCTCCAAATTTCATCCAAAGGGATAAAAAATCCGACAAAATTAAATGCTTACATCGTTGTTAAAGAGCTGAAATCGGTAAAAGTAAGCGGTGCATCAACGATCCAGGGTGAATCGCTGTTCGAAACAAATGATTTTAAGGTAACAGCCAGCGGTGCATCATCCGTCCAGCTCGATCTGGATGTCACGGCTCTGACTTCTGTTGTTTCAGGTGCAGCAGATGTGACCCTTTCCGGGAGGGCAAAATCGCATAAACTTAGTGTTAGTGGCGCAGGCAAACTGAGCGCCAGGGGCCTTGTAACAGAAACAGTCGATTATGATGTTTCGGGTGCCGGAGATGCCCGTTTGAATGTAACGGAACAAATAACAGGAAAAAAATCGGGAGCCGGGCGAATCACCTATGTGGGAAACCCGAAAAATGAACAGATCGTCAATTCGGATGTAAGAAATTCAAGCAGTTATGCAAAAACCTACGATGATTCGACCAAAGTAAAAGTTGGAAAAATGAAAGTTGAAGTTTATGAAGGCAGAGATTCGGTTAAAGTGGTTGTCGGTAACCGCGAACTTGTGGTTGATGATGAAGGCAATGTAAAGCTGAACCGGAACAAAAGGATCAAATTCAACGGACATTGGGCAGGGTTCGATATGGGATTAAACGGTTATTTCGATCCTGATTTTAAAATGAGTTTCCCGAAGGAAACAGAATACATGGATCTTCAAAACAGCAAATCGTGGGTTGTGAATGTCAACTTTTTCGAACAAAATATTTCACTCAGCAAAAATCAGCATTGGGGAATGCTTACAGGAATGGGATTTAGCTGGAATAATTACCGGTTCAGCAAAGATACCCGCTTAAATGCAGATTCTTCGCAATTGATCGGTTATGTTGACAAGGGCGTAAGCATCAGGAAAAGCAAACTAACAGCATTGTATTTCGATGTGCCACTGCTTTTTGAATATCAAACCAACAGTTACCAGAAGAAGAACAGTTTCCACCTCGGTGCCGGTATGATCATGGGAGTCAGGCTTTCATCCCATACGAAAAAATATTATGATGAAAGGAACAAGACGTTTGATATTTATCATTATAATACGATCCAAAATAGAACAGCTATGAGAAAAATCTTCCGAGTCAACATCGCCAAATTATGCAAAAGCAAAAAATTTCGATGATTTTTATCTGAACCCGTTCAAATGGGATGCAACAGTCAGAATAGGCTGGGGATATGTAAATCTGTTTGCAACCTATTCTCTGAATACTCTTTTCAAAACTGATAAAGGCCCTGAATTATATCCCTGGACAGTTGGGATTACATTTGTAAATTTTTAGGCGAATTAATTACAATAATAAACCTGCCTGAATTTTCTTAAAGAATGTCAGGCAGGTTTTTTATTTTCTGCTGGCCTTGTTCCAGTCAATTACTTTTTTATAATTTTACACTGTAATTAATCAGAGGACTTATCTGTAAAATCTTTAAGATCAGTAATCAAAAGAATTAGTCAAATTTAATCGATGAAGTATGTCAGGACATAGTAAGTGGTCGACCATAAAACGGAAAAAAGGGGCTGCCGATGCCAAGCGGTCAAAGATGTTTTCGAAATTAATAAAGGATATAACTGTTGCAGTTAAAGAAAGCGGACCCGATCCGGAAGGAAATCCAAAACTGCGATTGGCCATTGCCAATGCCAAGGGTGCGAGCATGCCCAAAGACAATATCGAACGGGCCATCAACAAAGGAAAAGAAAAGGATGCAGCCACTTTCCTTGAATTGACCTATGAAGGTTATCTTTCACACGGTGTTGCTGTTTATGTTGAATGCACGACCGATAATCAGCAGCGAACCGTGAGTACCATCCGCGCAATTTTCAACAAGTATTCCGGCAACCTTGGGACCAACGGATCGTTAAGCTTTTTATTCGACAGGAAAGGAATTTTCACCATCCCGAAAGGCAATTTGAATGAAGAAGAATTTGAGCTCGAAATGATCGATGCCGGCGCTGAAGATATCGAAGAAGAAGAAGACGGCTTTTTCAGCATCACAACAGCGATGGAAGATTTCGGCAGAATGCAGAAAAAGTTGGAAGAGCTGGACATTGAGCCCGAGAATGCGGAATTGCAAAGAATTCCTCATGAAACGGTTAAACTGGGTCTGGAAGAATCACGAAAAATATTAAGGGTGATCGAAGCCTTTGAAGATGACGATGATGTAAGGCAGGTATTTCATAACCTTGAAATTCCGGATGAGTTACTGGATGAAATGTAAAAAAACAATTCAACTGGAAAGTCCCCAAAAGGGACTTTTTTTATGCCTTTTCTGTTCGGATGATGGTGATAAACTGTTTGATATGAAGCAGTCGCAGAAGGATCGACAACAGAACAGAAGCGACAATCATTATTAAAAAATTAAGCTTCCATTCTGCGTAAAGGTATTTGGATGCAAAACTAATGGTTACGACCCCAGCCACAAACAAAGCCAACGCAGCAAGAAATTTAAAATTCACCCTGAACCGGAAAAGCCGTTGAGCAATGATCACCTGTGCGATGGCAGTCACAAACTGAGCACTCAGGCTTGCCCACGACGATCCGATAGCCTGCAATCGCGGGACAAGCAAAAAGTTTATCGTCAGACTGATGATCACCCCGGTTCCGGCAATGATGTTTAGCTTGAGCAGACTGCCGTTGGCCGTTAACAATGTGCCAAACACGTATGTAGTTGAAATCGCAACAAAGGCAAACATCAGCAAGTGAAAAATATAAGCAGATTCTGTGATCCGTGTTTCATACGCCACCATCAATTCTTGCGAGTGCTTTGGATACAACCACTGCATAAGTTCAGTACTATAATAATATGAACCTACAGCGATTATGACACTTACGGTGAATAGTAAAGAAAATGAAAGTTTTACAAGATTTTCTACCGATTCGCCCAGTTTGATCATCCGGGCAAAAAGCGGAAGCAACAACACGGAAAACAAAAATGCGATCATATTAGCTGCATCGAGCAACCGGTAGGCCTGGGCATAAATTCCGGATTGTTCTGCGCCAACACCTTTGGGTAAAAGTCTTTCAATGATCACTGTATCGATTCGGTTGTATTGAGCCATCAGCAGGACAAGCACAGCAAAAGGAAAGCTTTTTTTGAGGATCATCAGGATAAATGGCCGGTTCCAGCTTAGCTTACGAAAAGATGCTTTATTTACAACGATCAGAAACGCCGTAACGGCAGTCAGTCCATAGGCAACAGTTTGGGCATAGACAAACCATTCGATCTGAAACTTTTGACTGGTAACATGTCCCCATAACAGGATGCTGCAAAACAGGATCATCAGCAAGCGATCGAGTACGGATAAAAAACTGTCGGTTTTAAACATCAGCAAACCTGAAATATTCGACCGGAGGTAAAGAATGAACGACAATAAAAACTGGTTGAAGGCAACCCAGCCCAGCATGGCAAACTGTTCCGAACTATACCCGATGATCCATCCGATGATAAAGGTAATTACAATGTAAATAGCAGCCAGAAGGATTTTCAGAATAAGGATTCCTGAAAAATGTTTGTTCAGCAAATGGCTGTTTTGCGCGATGTTCCGGTTATTGAAATTAGTAATTCCGAAATCCAGAAGGATATTGAAAAGAAAGGAGAAATTCAGAATTGAAAAATAAAATCCGAAGCTTTCAGCGCCTACAGCATTTTGTACAGAACGGTCGATTCCCAATACCCAAAACGGCTTCACCAGCAGGTTCAGTGCCAAAAGCAATCCCAGGTTTGTAAGGAATTTTTTCTGCATGGCTTTCAGGATTCTATCAGTTCGGGAATAAAAAAGAAATTCTGTGTTTTATGTTTCCGGTCATTATAATCCACAAGGTTTCCGCGATCAACAACTTTAATTTTATAATTGTATTCTTTTACCAGGTCAAAACATTTTTTCCGGTTTTCGTTTTCCCAAAGTTCGGTATAAATAACCGGTCTGTGTTTTTCAATGAGATTCCTGCCGCCATCAAGAACATAAAATTCAAAATTTTCGACATCGATCTTTATGGCATTCAACCGAAAGCCATTCTTCCTGAATGCTTCAATATCATCCAGTTTAACAACTTCAACCTTAAATTTTTGGCCTTCATTAAAATCCTGAATGGAATCGTGAACAACATGGCTCAGTCCCTGCATTTTCACCGAGTCAACCACCGGCAAAACCATTTCTATCGTTCCTTTTTCATTTCCTAGAGCATGTTCAAAAACCGTTATATTTTTCAGGTTGAAAAAACGGATGATCCGCCTCAAAGCCTTGATATTTGCCGGAATCGGTTCGAATGAATAAACGGATGATTTTTTAAAATTTTTACTGAGATGAACTGTCATGATGCCGATGTTGGCACCTATATCGAGGATCGCACCACCATCAGGGATTATTTTAATAAAATGAAGGAAGTCGCGTTCATTTTTATTCCATCGCAGCGTATAAATTGTAAACAGGGAAAACAGAAAAAGGTAAGTGTCAAATCCAAATAAGGTCTGCAACAACTTTTTTACAACCGACTTCATCAAATATTCTGATATTTGCAGCAAAGTTACAGTAAAATTTTAGTCGGCAGCCACCGACTGGCAGTTTGCAAAAAATTCGGTATCGTTTAATTATTTTTTATTCCCATTTCTTTAAAAGTTTAATACTTCGTTTGTGAGAATTGCTGTAAATACAAGGTTATTATTGAAAGACAGGCTTGAGGGCATCGGTTGGTTTACCTATGAGACCCTGAAGCGAATAACCCGTCAGCATCCCGAGCATCAGTTCTTTTTCATTTTCGACCGGAAATACGACGATTCATTTATTTTTTCGGATAATATAACCCCTCTTGTAACAGGACCGCAGGCACGGCATCCCGTTTTGTTTTACCTCTGGTTCGAACACAGCATTCCGCGATTACTCAATAAATTAAATGCAGATCTGTTTTTGTCAACGGATGGTTATCTCTCACTTTCAACAAATAAAAAGTCGTTTGTGGTCATGCACGACCTGAACTTCGAGCATTACCCGGAATACGTTCCGTTTATGGCCCGAAAGCATTACCGGCATTATTTCCCGAAATATGCACGGAAAGCCGACCGCATTGCAACGGTTTCCGAATTTTCGAAGCTGGATATTGTTGAACAGTATCGTGTTTCTCCCGATAAGATCGACGTTGTGTACAACGGGGCGAATGAAAAGTTCAGGCCATTAACGGATTCAGAAATAAACGGCGTCAGAAAGAAATACACCAAAGGCCTGCCGTACTTTATCTTTATAGGTGCATTGCATCCACGGAAAAACCTTGTCAATTTATTCAAGGCCTACGACAGATTCTGCGACGTTTGTTCCGAAAAAGTTAAACTCATGATCGTAGGTGAAAAATTATACTGGACGCGTGAAATCCGGGAGGCCTATGAAACCATGAAATATAAAGATGAGGTTCTGTTTTCAGGCCGGTTAGGATTCGAGGAATTGCAAAATATTATGGGTGCCGCACTTGCGCTTGCTTATGTTTCCCGTTTCGAAGGTTTTGGTATCCCGATCGTCGAAGCGTTTTATGCAGGGATTCCGGTGATCACTTCAAATATTACTTCCATGCCGGAAGTGGCCGGCGATGCCGCTTTGCTGGCCGATCCGTTCTCCATCGAATCGATAAGCAATGCAATGGAGCAAATGGCGACCGATGTAAAGCTGAGAAAATCCCTTATCGAAAAAGGCAACGAGCGTAAAAAACTTTTCACATGGCAGAAATCGGCAGACCGGTTGTGGGAATCGATTGAAAAGATAATTTAGTGCTTCTATCATTGGGGACAGGGTATTGTTGACATTTGCTTTCGGTTGGTGTTGTCACCAATCGTTATATTATTATATGTTTTTAATACATGATGGGTGATTTCATTTTGTTTTTTACCGTTACCATTATTGATTGGAAACCTTTATTAAAATTAGATGATTATAAACAGATCATCATCTCAATTGAAATATCTTGTCGAAAATCTGTTGGTGACAACACCAACAGGGGACAGATTGTCGAAGAGTGTGCGGTGGGAATTAATAACGATATAAATTCTTTAGTTACTAAGCACTAATCAAAACCGGTCGACTTCGACAGGCTCAGCCTGACCTAAGAACGGATTTAAAAACACCTTCCCCCACCGGAAGCCGGATCGGCGGGGGATTATTTGGATTTTATTTGCGAAGGTGTTAAACGATTATTATTTATTTTCTCCTTAATTTAATCTGTATATACTTCTTTACCTCGGTCCTAAAACAATGAAATCAAATTCTGTGTCTTGTAATGCATATGAACTTGTCGCGTCATACGTTTCTACATCAAACATATTGTTATACCTATTGGTGATGGTAATCCAGTTATCGGGTTGGTTATATGTCGTTGCCACGCAGGTTGGAGCGTCAGTAAATTCATTAATGAATGTAATTCTATATTTTCCGGTACTAAGCTTTTGAACTGAAAAACCCACTCCTCCGGCATAGGTTCCATTCGCAAATACATGCCCCCTGAGCATTTTTAAATTTTCTTCAGCAGCGGGAGACAGACATACCATCAGCCAGTTTAATATCTCCAACTACCTCCAGGGCGCAGCTAGGTGCAGTGGTACCAATACCCACATTTACACGCGGGGTCCATGACCCTTCAATTGATCCCAGAACAAGGCTATTACTCTGGGTAACAACAGCTCCAGCCCCAATGGCTGTAGCAAACTCTAGATTTCCTGGTGAAACATTTGCAAAATATCCAATAGCGGTATTAAAAGAACCTGCTGTGTTAGCATTAAGTGAATAAATCCCATATGCGGTATTATACTCTCCTGTTGTATTGTTATAAAAGTGACTGTGACCCATATGCGGTGTTAAGGTCCCCTGTTGTATTTGAATAAAGTGACAGATACCCAATTGCGGTGTTTTTATATCCTGTTGTGTTTAAATTAAGTGCATTATGCCCAATGGCCACATTATTATTGAAAGAAAAATCATCATTGCCTCCGGCACCCTCACCCATAAATACGCTACTTCCGGTATTGAACACTTCAAAATGTCCACCGTCCATGCGGAAAAATTCTGTACCAGCCATATCAAAATGGATGACATCTTCATCAGAACTTTCTTCAACCTGTATCTTGGTATCGCCATCGGCATCAGCAATAGCATCCATTTTGGGTTTAATATCATCCATACAAAGCACCTTTAGTGTACTATCCGCCGGATCCACGGTACGATTGAATCTGTCACAGTTCCGATATCCATACTTCCAATTTTTACTTTTCCTGCAATATGCAGGTTCCCGTTTTCATCCAGGATCATTTTATCCTCATCCGCAATTAACTTAAACCCTGCCCCGGAAGCCATTCCATCCACGCCTGATTTTAGCAGCATGGTCCGGCTGCCTGCTTCGCGCCCGATGCTAACAGTGGGTGAGGAA
>CAVXTE010000047.1:0-16075 GCA_963764475.1 uncultured Bacteroidales bacterium | reverse complement strand
TCCCGGTGTTTTCTGTTGGGGTCGGTTATCTATACAACGATGTACTATAAAATACGGTACGGGCAACGCCAACTCCGCATTTGCCTGTATCTGTCGGTATGCTGAGGTGTCATACTTTGCAACGGCATGGAATTAAAATAAACAACACAATCCTTTCCGTAAAAGACCCTGCAGTTTCTTTTTGAGTTCACAGTATTGAGTACATCGTACCGGGTAACAAGGAATGCGTATAGCGTATAATGCATTAAATACGATAAATAATAAAGCATGAAAGGCAGGTAAAAACCGGAACCCTGCCGGCCAAAGGCTGGTTAGCCGCAGGATACAACCCCGAACCTCCGTTCAAAACGGTAAAAATACCTGGTTCAAACGCCGTACGACCGTTTTTTACGTTTGCAAAGCACGGTCGAAGGAACGACCGAACGTTTTTAATGTTGTTAATGCACGGTCGAAGCAACGACCGAACGTTTTTAACGTTGTTAATGCCCGGTCGAAGGGACGACCGAGCGTTTTTAACGTTGTTAATGCACGGTCGGAGCAACGACCGAACGTTTTTAACGTTGTTAATGCATTGTAGAAGCAACGACCGGCCTCTGTCAATGATTTAACGGGTGGTTCGGATATTGATGTTCCGTTTTGTTTAAGAATTCCGCCGGGTAAAACCGAAATTTTTTTATTTTTTTGAAACTTATCCGCTTTACGAACATAATGGCCTTTGTTGTTAAATTTCATGTTAAACCAAATATTATTAGAATGACTAGGACATGGATTTATCTTAGTAATGTTATTGATAACACGACTAAGCGTAATTTCAAAAATGCGCTGACCATCGTCGCCGATCATATGTCGAAGATGGCAGCCGATGCACCTTCCGATCCTGAAATTAAGGAACTCTACGACCGGACCAAGCCGCTCGCCGATAGTTATGCGAGTAATTACAGCAGTTCGATCCTTGCAAAAACAGTTTATTCTTCCCAAACACAAAACTTCGAGGAGAAAATCAACGATCTGTACGAACAAAAGCTCAAAGTATGGGATGCCGATGTTCAAAAGGTATACCTTGAAGGAAGTGTAGAATACAATGCGATACTGGGTATGGGCCGGTCGGCATTCAGACAGGGCACATACGAACAGCGTCTTGCCAAAGTAAAGGCCCTGGCCGACGGTTTGAAAGCATATCCCGAACTTGCAGAATTGCAGGCAAAGGTCGAGACTTTTTACCAGGAACTCTGGAATGCAAGGGATTTGCAGCAGCAGAAAGAGGGGAAAGTGACCGAGGCATCGAAAGCACTTGAAAAAGCGCGGAAAGATGTGGTAACCATGGTGTTTGGTAATCTCGGAGCCCTCATCGATAAGTTTCAGGGGCGACCTTTCGATGGTGGAAAAATATTACGATCTGAGTCTGCTGCGTTCGTCAAACGGCAACGGCAACGGCAATCTGCAGCCCGACGAACCGCTTAACGGTAAAGTGGCAGCCGCATCCACCGCCAAAGTGCTTTCGGGCGGTTTCGATGCAAATTCATATTTTCATATTATCAATGCGGGCGGCACATCACTTCAGTTTTATTCGGCCATGCTGCCCGACGACCCTGTTCCCGGATCGACGCTCGAAATGCTGCCGGGTGAAGAAGCTTATGCCTATGCATCCGAACTGGGAGCCAGCGGCAACCTGTTCCTCATGGTGAATAACCCCGATAAGGTGAACGAAGGTGAATACACCTTTGAGTTCAGCGAACCGGAATAGGAACAGAGAAGTTAATCCTGCAGTGTTGATTTAATAATGGGATCCTGCCGTTGGGCGGGGTCCTTTTTTTTATGCTTAGTAGTTAGTACAAAGTATTTTGACCGGGGGCCGCAGGAAGGGAGAGCAGGATATGAAGGGTGTTTTTTACGGCTTTCGGCTTGCACCATGCATTCGGTTGAGGGAGGGCCCTGGATGGAGGAAAGGGCTGGCTTACAAAAGCACAAACCTATCAAGCCGCTAAACCATTTATTAAATGTTATGTCGTTCAAATTAAGCACAATCCGCGCAAAGTTTTATGACCGGCTGTTAAGTGCTGTGCCTTATTTTCTAATCTTTTTAATCGTTCTGTATCTTAACATATGGGATAAAATACGTTTTTAATTCTTATTTTATATTCATTTCCCCTTTGTAATTTCTTTGCAAGAATATCATCTTCATAAATTTTCAATTTGTTGCCTTCATTTACCCCTTCGCAAATTTCAGCCCATATTTCCCATTCATCTTGCACAGGGTCTTTCCTGAAAATATTTAGGTGTAATTCATCCTTCTCATTTAGCTTAGAATATTTGATTTCAACTCCATCAAATTTTCGTCTTCCAATTTTCTGTCCTTTTTTTGAGAGCTTATCTAATATTAATCCTTCCTTTTTTCCTTTTTTTGATAATTTATCTGCTATCTTATTTTGCTTTCTTGGTCTATATTCAATCGATATTCTAGCATAAGTTTTATCAGAAAGTTTCTTTCTCGTTTTATCAAGTTCGTCAAGAAGTTTGTGATTTTTGATTGGCTTTCCCTCATAATTTTTCCACTTATTACTCCGCCAACCTCTAATTTTGTAAGCTGATGTTTTATCTTCTTCTCTTATTCCATATCTGTCTGTGATGAAGATTATTTGATTTATGTACTTCAATTTCTCATGGTTCTCCTCAAATACCTTAATGTCTCCTTCATAGCTTGTATCAACGCTTCTAGTTCTTTATAATTCCCATTTATTGGCTTCTCACAACATCAAACACTATCGATATTCAGGAATAGGTTTCAAGTGGGTCATACAGCAATCAGGAAAATTAATCATAAATACCAACTCCACCTGCTTTCTTAGAATTCTGTAATCCATGGCACCATCACAATTTACGTAATACCGCATATGGATTCAAATCAGCTAACTTCAATTCATTAATATCTTCAAAATTTAATAATCCTTTCATCTCTTTCTATGCCTTGCACCTAACATTATAGTATTTTATCCATCGTCCCTTGTTGGCGCGAGCTTGTAGCTCGTGCCAACTACTCATTCAACTATTCCATCAAGGTAACGTCCACTTCTCCTTTTATCCCTGCATAGTCCCCAGCACTGCTGTATTTCCATTGATGTGCCTCTATAACAAAACCAGCTTCAACCGGGTTGTTATGCAGGTAATCAAGATTTTTATCAATAACATGATTACTATAAAGTTCAATAGGTTTATTATGCTGCTGCCAAAATTGAAAATGTTTGACATTGCTCTTCGTTGATCCGGCTTCTTCCATCATTTTTAAAATCCATTCCTGCCTGCTTTCCTGCTCATTTTCAGCAATAGCTTTAGCCAGTTGTTTTGAAGTAAATGTTTTGAATTCTTTCAGCAGTTTCGACGGTTCCTTATTCGCATCCCGAAAAATCAAATGAATATGACTGGGCATAATGCAGTACGCGTAAACAACCATTCCTTTGTGCCTGATGCAATAGTTCAGACTATCGGCAACAATCCCAAAGTACAATTCTCTGACAAAAACATCGATCCAGTTGATGGTTGCAAAGGAAATGAAGTAAATTGCTTCTTTATCATGCATTTTATATTTCCGGCTCATCATTACAAATTTATACTTTTTAAGCTTGAGGTGCGGAAATAAATGCAGATTTATTTGTTAACCTGCTATGGATGGATGAGGCACGAGCTACAAGCTCGCGCCAACTAAGGTATTCATTAAATAATGATACGATATGATTCTATTTTATACAATAATGATTCGTTTTCAAAATGCCTGTAACTCGTTTATAAATCCACCTCTCCCCTTTCCGGCAAAATTCGTCCAACAGTTTTGAGACCGGTAAGATACCCGAAATTAATTGGGTATACCCGGTTACAATCATTTACACCTGTAGGGCTTTCCTTTTTCATCGGTAATTTCCGGTTTTGCTTTTGCACCTCTATGCTTGTTTTGTGTGGCTAATGTAAAGGTTTTTTTGAAACAGGGGAATGGTTTTTTATTCATTTTATTTAATCAGCCGATAGAATGTGACGGTTAGGGTCGGGAAAAATTAAAAGCTGATTTTCACAAAGATTTTTCACAGGCTGGCTGCATAAAAACAGTTTTTTTCTTTAACAGCAATGACATAAACACAAGCCCAATAAAGAAAAATATCCCAATGGCCAGCACCGAAAAACGCATGCTTCCGGTGATGGCTTCGATAATACCGAAGCTGAACGTACCGGCAGCCGTAGCAAGTTTCTCCATCACATCGTAAAAGCTGAAGAAAGACGTATGGTCAGTAGTTTCGGGGAGCATCTTCGAATAGGTCGACCGTGCCAGCGATTGCGAGCCTCCCATAACAATTCCGATAAAAAAAGCAGCCGTTATAAATCCAGTGGCTCCGGTAATATAATATGCGCCGAAACAGATCAGTATCCAGATGATAATTGAAAGAATCAGCGCCCTGAGATTACCGATCTTTCCCGATAGCCTTGCAAAAAGCCACGCTCCGAACATTCCAACAAGCTGAATGACAAGTATGGTTGCGATCAGCAAGTCATCATCCAGATTAAGCTCTTTCTTGCCAAAACTGGCAGCCATGAACATCACCGTGATCAATCCCATCATCATAAAAAAGAACCCGGCAAGATAAATACTTAGTGTACGGGATTTGCGAACCTCGTTAAATACTTTACGCAACTCGTTGTAGCCGTTTGCAAGCACACGGGCACCTTCCGGCCGTTGCCGGTAAGTGTATTTTGGAAGATGCCTGAACGTGATCATGGAGAAGCCGATCCACCATAAAAACACTGTTACAAAAGAGATGCGTGCAGGCAATGTGGTTCCTTCCGCGATTCCAAACAAGCCTGGCTTCTCCACCATCAGCAGGTTGAAAAGCAACAACACAACCCCTCCAAGATATCCCATGGAATAACCCCTGGCACTGATCCGGTCCTGGTCTTTGGGTTCAGCAATAACCGGGAGAAATGAATTGTAAAAGACGATGCTGCCGCAATACCCGATGGTTCCAAGCATAAATGCGATGATGCCAAATTCGATATTGGGCCCGGTAAAGAAAAACAGCAATCCACAACCTGCAGCACCTATCCAGGTGAAAGCCCGCATGAATCCTTTCCGGCGACCCGTATAATCGGCCATGGAAGAAAGCAGCGGCGAGATGATCGCTACGATGATATAACAGGCAGCAATCGCCCACGAATACAAAACCGTATTGACAACAGGAACTCCGAAAAAAGAAACAGTGAAATCGCTGCCCGAATGGGTGACTGTGTTGTAATAAATCTGAAAAATAGTGGAACTGATCGTCAACTGGTAAACCGAATTGGCCCAGTCGTACATGACCCAACCACGGATTACCCGCTTGTCGCCTTTCCGTATTTCCTGTGTTTGATTCCTTTTCAATGAAATGGTTTATTCGCTACATTTCAAAGCTAAGGTAGTTTAAATTATATATTACAGGAAAAGATATTTACGATTAAGTTGTAAAACTTAACTCCGGAAAGACGTTAGAACAATTTTACTTTGACCTTTCTGAATGAAGAATCCTCAAAAAAATCAACCGACCTGAAGGTAAAAACGAAAAGGGTTAATTTTTTGTATGAACCACAAAAGCGTTGTTGCTTGAGTTTTGCAGGCCATTGTTTCACCAGTTACGATTTATGCTGTCAGAAATAAAGTTCCGGTTTCTTCCCTAAAAATTGAGCATACTGCTCTGCTGCATTCATTATCCGCGATTTTAATGCTTTTGTCGCTGGTTTAAACAATTCAGTCTCAATCACTACTTTCTCATTCTTAAGTATCACGTTTCCACAAACCGATAACCTGTCCTTTTTCAACAATCAGCGGCCGGAATATGCCATTTGAAGATACTGTTTTATGATTATTTTCCCGGGGCAGTGACAAATGTCTGTTTTTGCTGCTGTAGCTGATAAGGAATTCATCGTAAGCGGGAAGTAAATAAACCGAAGCATCTTTCTGTTTCAATGAAGTTGTTGTTGAAAACCAATACGTTTCCGAACCGATAATTTCAGAATCGATACCGGTTTTTACAAATTCAAGCGCTTTCCGTGCATCGGCAACAGCCAAACCCGACCACCAGGTAAAATCCTGTAATGTTGCAGGACCATGGCTCGTAAAGTAGCGTTTCGCCAGTTTGCCAAGGATTCGTCACGCGTGAGGGTTTTCTTTTGCGGAACGCGGTCGGAAAGCAATGCATACGACAGTTTTTTATCTATCACAGGTCCGCTGCAGGCTATGCCACTCAGTTCAGCCCAAAGCATCAAATGCGATAACCGGTTTTGATCAGTTTTTATTCCTGCTTTTTGAAAATGGCCATCAAGCTCCTCCCTTGTTAGTGACTTCGTTTCAGTCAATGCGTTCCGGATAAGGTTATTACTTTTCGATAAAACCGCAGATGTTAGTCCCAGGTCCCTGTGCCGTGAATTTATGGATGCTTTTATTTTTGGTGCTGTCAATTCAAGAAGCCAGTGAATATCATCCGCCGAAACGAAATGCCAGGTGGGCCGCATCAAATGTGTACGTAAAACAGTTCCCCGGTTGTAAGCATCCTCTATTGTCTCATTGGTAGCATTTAAAAGCCGCAGTCCGACAGCCCATTTTGCCATTTGAAAATCCTGTGCCTGCATGGCTCCCATCCAACTAACGATTTCCTGTGGAGATTTGAATTTTGGAAGCTGCAATTTTTTGGTTGATCAGACGCAACTGTGAAATTTCCTGTAAAGTCATCTTTCTGTAATTTATTCTGCTGATAGTGTTAATTGTATCCGCCAATTCAGTGAAAACGGAATGTTATTAATAACACCAAAACAGCAAATATGCTCAAAACAAAGTTAAAAATCTGTCAGGCAGTCAGGCATAATCGTAATAAATTATTGTTCTTTCAGGTTATGCGGCAGGACAAAGGATGATTGATAAATCTTCTGCCTGGCCTAAATTATGTCGAAGTAAATAAAAAACAGAGAAGGATTACTTAATCTTTACATAAACAAGTTTGATGTTGCTGTTGCCTGATTTTCGTTCATCAACCTGAAATTTATTGAGGCTTTTTATCAACGGCAGCATTTTGTTGAACCCAAAGTTTCTTGGATCGAAAGCAGGATGTTTTTTCAGGATCAAATTACCCAGATCTCCAAGGTATGCCCACCCGTCTTCGTCGGCCAGGTCGTTTATCGAGTCTGTAATGGATTTGATCGTTTTAGCATCGATATTATTCAGTGATTCTTCCGGTTTTTTACGTCGTTTTTGCTTCCCTTTTGCATCCGATGTTTTCACTGGATCCTGCTGTTTTTTGAGGATTTCGATGTAAATAAATTTTTCGCAGGCTGAAATGAATGCCGACGGTGTCTTCTTTTCACCCATTCCTATAACCTTCATCCCGGCTTCACGCAGGCGGGTTGCAAGACGGGTGAAGTCGCTGTCGCTCGAAACAATGCAAAAACCGTCCACTTTTCCTGTATACAGAATATCCATCGCATCGATGATCATGGCATTATCCGAAGAGTTTTTCCCTGTAGTGTAGCTGTACTGCTGAATGGGCGTTATTGCATTTTCAAGCAGCAATGTTTTCCAACCAGTTACAGTCGGTTTGGTCCAGTCGGCATAAATACGCTTGAATGTTGGCGTTCCATACTTGGCCAGTTCTTCCAGCATTTCTTTAAAATTCGAATGGGGAATATTTTCAGCATCGATGAGCAACGCGATTCGGAGATCTCTTGGTGTGTCCATTTTGTTTAATTCTAAAGATAGAAAGTACCAAAGATACTAACTATTTGGTTAGCTGATTGCAATGAATCCTTGTGCCGCTTATATTTTTAGCGCACTTTTATAGAAAAATCGCATTAAATTTAATTCATTGTAACTCTGCAATACCAGTCTTTTTCAGTCTGCTGTTTACAATTAGTTGAAAACTATTAGCCTTTTAAAATACTTTAATTAGAATTATCCGTTACTAAATAACAATCTGATGCTTTTTTATTGTATATTTGGAAGGGTGAACGGGAGTTGAAGGCAAGATGGATTACAGAAACGGCAGGGAAAGAAAGATATTTTCTAAAGATTTCCACTACACAAATAAGAATAAAGTCGATTAAAAATCCTTAAAAATAAAGGGTGTGTGAAAATATTATTAACAAGGTATTGAGTTATCAATTTCTCACGCGAATAAAAAATAACATTATGGCAGAAAAAAGACAAAACACATTCAAAACACCTGACATCAGCAAGATGCAGGAAGTAATCATTGATGCAAGAACAAGAATTTACATTGCTCGTGATGCCGATCCCGAAGAAGCCCGGGACCGCTACATGGCAAAACTTGAGGCCAGAGGTAAAATATACACTGGTGCCAAGAGTCATTAACATTTTTA
The DNA here is from genome assembly GCA_963764475.1 of uncultured Bacteroidales bacterium. Lineage (GTDB taxonomy): Bacteria > Bacteroidota > Bacteroidia > Bacteroidales > JAADJA01 > JAADJA01. Next base: position 7,693 of record CAVXTE010000047.1, on the reverse strand, counting down.
CCTGAAATCTAATCGAAAGACAGGGTTTTCAATATTTCATTTAATTCCTGATACAATCATCCCTCCCCGGAAGTAATTGCGTTGGCTGTTTTATTGCTTATTTTTGTATGATTCACAGTTAATACAGTCGCCTTTTTATATACAATAATAATTCAAACGCATAAAAATCTTACTGCCATGAACAACACACCCCAATTTGTCTCAAAAAATACTGCCCGGAGCCTGTGGCAGGAGTACCGCATTTACGAAGATCGTCTTGAATTTGACACACTGGCCGGTCAAATGACGATTCCGTTTGAACAGATTGAAAAGATCACATTGTCTGAATCTGATATTAAAGGGCTGTTTAAAGGCAACCTGCATCTAAAAGATTTCCGGCCGGCTCTTAAACTTGACTGGGCGAATTTTTTAGAGCATGTGGTTTTGGATAAAAATACGGGTTTTATCCGCCGGATTCTTTTTACTCCCGAAGACCCGGAAGCATTTAAAACAGCTCTTGAAAAGGCACTTGATCATTTTCATGACTCAAAATATAAATAATTTAATACATCAAAAAGTTTCGCATGGAAATCATCATAAGGCGGTAATCAAGGATTTTGTATTGAAATCTACGTCCCGACGGTTACGTATGCTCCATTTTGTTCGTCTCCTCTTTTTTAGTAAGTTTGTCGTGGTGTTTTCAGCGATATTTTCTTTGTTCTTTAATTTTCTGTTATCATTGAAAAACCTTTTTTTGTTTTAAGTTGGATTTTAAAACAGAATTCTTAATTAACTGACAAGGAGGGTACTATGTTTTATACCGGCCAGAAAGTAGTTTGTATAGAGGGCACGTGCAGCGAATGCGGTGTTCTGCTCAGACAGCAAGATATATATGAGGTCAAAAATATTTGGAAGTGTAATTGCAGCACAGTCCTGGACGTCGGGCTGAAGATAACTACCGATGATAAATGTTTCAAATGCAATACACTTTTGTCGACGGACGGAACCTGGTGGCTCTATGCTAAACGGTTTATACCTCTCGAAGAGTGGAAACATGCTGATGAAACCATTCAAAAACTTATAAAAGAAATTCAGGTACCGGCTCCTTCAATCCATTCCCGGTTGCCTTAAAGGTGAGAATTTTAAGTGCTGGTTGGCAACTTATCCAACCAGGAAAGTTTTATTTAGCAATGATTTTCCCTGTTGCCAATATCTGATCATCAGTTTGGAGAACAAAGTAATAAAATCCGGATACGAGGCCATCCCGCTTGATCATTACCTGATCTCCTGTAATGTCATTCATTTTCCTAACAAGTTGTCCGTTTGAATTGTAAAGTGTGAGCATTGCTTTCTGACTGACTTGCGGGAAATGTAAGATAGCCTGATCTATGAATGGATTAGGAATTACCTGGAAATTACCCTGAAATTTATTTTCTTTCTCACCGGTTGCGATGCTATCACAGATGAAAAGCGAAAATATGGCACCTGCTGGTTCACCTAGCATTACTGTATCTTCAACCATTAAAGTATAAACAGGACCTGAAATGTCGGTTCCCATCCAGCCGGAAACGGTACAATTCTGACAGCCAGCGATATTGCCCTGCGAAGTTAAAACTGCCAGATCATCACAACCGTTTGAAGTTCCGGGAGCGGGAATCGCAAAATGATCGCCGTTAACGTACACTCGAACTTCTTCCGAGCCGCCAGAATTGTTGGAAATACCACTAAAATTTAGTGTCGCTGCACTAACAGGTGGTGAAAAACTGAAACTGAAAGTGCCGTTGCCACTTGACATTAAATTGTAGTTATAACCCACAAAGTAGGGCAATGTAGTGGGGCAATAACCCGTATTGAAGTCTACGAAACCTGTTGAATTTACAGTGACAAGTATGCCATTCACACTCATTGTCCCCTCCATATGCATCACCTGGTTTGTACATTGCGAAAATAACATTACGACATTTAATGTTACGAAAATAGTAAGTAAGGCTAATTTTTTCATGGTTGTCTTATTTTTATGAATACTACATACGATTACCTTATGGATATTAGCAGTTGAAAGCTTGCCCTTGAAATCGCTTTAGTCAACTGTCGTTAATATTCTATTCACAACATTGTAGTCATACGAGTTTTGAGAGATTGGAACGATTATCGTCAGCTTGATTTAAGGGTTAAAAATACAACATTTTCGTAATACAATAAATTTTTTACTTACAAGATTAAAGCAATTTGACTTATGGGAATGATGAGATATATCGGTCCAGGTACCAGTCTAAAGCACTTATAAATGAATGAGTAGTATCTATAATTTTAAAACGTAAATCTTCAGGCAGCTTTATTCGTTGGCTGCACCGGAATTTTACGTTCAACCGTCAAACTATTTTTGCTTAGTACCGACCTTTGTCCTCAAAGAAATCGATGGCTTTGAATCCTTTTTTTGCAATTCCTGAATGCGGTGTCTTTGAAGGAATAAAATAGCTATCGCCTTTGCGGTATGTTTTTGTCTCCTCTCCTATTGTCATTTCAATCGAACCGTCAACAACGATCCCCCATTGTGCACCATGCGAATGTTCAGGGATTAGCGTTTCTTCCTTAAAATCGAAGAAGACAAGTTGGTTGTTTTCACCCTGCAACAGGTAGCCACTGACGTCGGCTAAAGGAAGATCAATTTCAGGCAAGGAATGAATGATATCGGGATATTTCATCATCTCGGAATTTAAAATGAAATTCAAAGTTAGGATTAATTCTTTATCAACAGCAAGAATGTCAGGACTCTGTTTTGTTCGACAGATTTTATTTTGGTTATTTTTGCCTCTTCATATTGTATATTAATGATGAGTGATACGGCAAAGGACTTAAAAGAAGTTACGATTTATACTGATGGTGGTTGCGAACCCAACCCGGGGCCGGGTGGATATGGTGTTGTGATGATTTTTGGAAATACGAAAAAAGAGCTTTCCGGCGGCTTCAGGCTTACTACCAACAACCGGATGGAGATCTATGCCGTGATCGCCGGACTCGCTGCATTGAAATATCCATGCAGTGTGAAAATCTTCAGTGATTCGAAATATGTGGTGGATGCCATGAACAAAGGATGGGTTAAAAACTGGAAAGAAAAAGGATGGCGGCGCAATAGCAAGGAAAAAGCAGTCAATCCTGACCTCTGGGATAGACTGCTTAATCTTACATCGATTCATCAGGTTGAATTTACCTGGGTAAAGGGCCATGCCGGCATACTGCATAACGAACGCTGCGATGAACTGGCCATGAACGCAATGAAAGAAAAGGACCTGCCTGCAGACGAAGGTTACGAGAATCGTGAAATCGATGAGAATACAGGTAAAGTAACACATGCAGGTCAGCCCTGCCGTAAATGCAATACACCGGTGATTAAAAAATTATCCCGTTCAAAACCAAAACCCGGACAAACCTATTATTATGAATATTACCTCTTTTGCCCCGGTTGCGGAACGATGTACATGACCGAAGATGCCAAACGGACCATCCATCCGGGACAGCTATTATAATTCATGAAAGAGATGCTAAATAATCCAATTTAGTTCGTTAATTTTATCCCGGATTAAGAGTCATGTTAAACGCAGGATTATCAGACAAAACTGTTTTCTTTTTAAAGAACCTTATAAAGGGATTGCTATGGCTTTTCGTATTGCTTTCCCTTTACCTGCTGATCAGGAATTTTGGGTTTTTCAATTTTGAAAAGTTATTGGAACCTGTATTTCAGAACACTTATCTGATCTTCACCGTTTATATTTTGTCTGAATTGTTCTTCGGCATCATCCCTCCTGAGTTGTTTATGTTGTGGGCTTTGCGTACTGACAATGCAGTCGATTATGCTTTGCTCATTACCGTATTTGCGGTGCTGAGCTATGCAGCCGGTTTTGTCGGATTTCTTTTCGGTCGTTATCTGAATACAACGATATTTTTCAGGTATCTCCGCAAGCGGTTTTTAAAAAAATACCAGCAGATGCTCGTCAAATATGGTGCTTTCTTGATCCTTGTCGCTGCGCTTACACCTATACCCTACTCTGCTGTGAGCATGCTTGTCGGTTCGTTTCGTTATCCTATGAAAAACTATCTGTTTTGGGCCTTGTCGCGGTTTATTCGTTTTGCGATTTACGCTGTCATCATCTGGCATGCGAATCTTGTTTAAAGGTTTGCGTGAAGTTTTTAGTTCCTGATTTCAAAACACTTTCCTGTCAAATTACTCTAAAAATTATTCCATGCAGAAACGCTAAAACCCTTACTGAATAATCAATTGAAACTGTACGCTGATAGCAATTGGCAGTTTAGTCTTTCGCGTCACAAAGATGCTATCATTATTAGTTTCACTGTCATCAGGTCAAAGCGTTTTGTCAGGAGTGGAATATGTGTCAGCGTTTAAATTTATATAAATGAGATGGGGTTCTTTGTTTTTTTCTAATTCAGAAAGTGTACGAAATGTCAAGTTTTTGCTGTAACCTTTGTACTTGTATGGTTGGTACAATTTGTAGCAAGAGCACAGCCTAGCGTTGGGCAATACGCATGCAAATTATTGTCCAAACATTTTTTCAATTACTTCTTTAAAGCTTATATAATAGTTTGATCAATAATGCTATTGCTCAATCATATTTTTTAATATTTTGTTGGCAATTATTTCAGCGGCTTTTATCAGTGGATATGCAGCAGGAGAAGCAGTCAGGCAAGGATGCGTGCCGATTTGCATGGTTAAAAATGAATTAACCGACATTCGATTTTGTATGGCTAAGCCAATAACATTGGTTAATTCGCCAGCCTCTAACCCACCGATTACTTCTCCACCTATTATAACGCCCGAATTTTTAGCTGCAATAAGTTTTACAATTTGCTTGTGCGCATCGGGTAAATTCCCCGGGTGTCGGTTAATCCCCTCAAAAAGTCCGGTAACAGTTGCAATACCTTCCTGCTCAGCCCTCTGCTCGGTTACACCCGCAGTTCCAAATCCGGTGTTGCCAATTGCTGTCGAATAAATTGCAATTGTTCCGCTAAATGTTTTTACCACGTTCAGATTAAACAAATTCATTCCGGCAATTCTGGCTTCTGCACAGGCTGTGGAGGCTAACATGGTTGCAACCCTGCTGCGGGTTACAAAATCACGTTTTTGAGCACAATCGCCCACAGCAAAAACATCCTTTACATGTGTACGCATGTATTCGTCAACAGCAATAAAATTGTCTTCATCAACATAAATACCCGATTTTTTTGCCAGTTGACTATTCGGTTTGTATCCGATTGACAGCACGACCGCATCCATATCCATCTTTTCTCCGTCTTCAAGCTCAATGGCTTCCACTTTTTTAGTTCCGAGTACCTTGCTTATCCCTTTCCCTACGATAATATTAACCCCTCTGGCTACAAGCAATTCATGGATTTTCTCAGCAACCTCAACATCGAATGCCAGGTTAAGTATGTTAGGCATCTTTTCAATCAGGGTAACCTTATAGCCGTGCTTGTTAAGTTCATCGGAAAGTTCTACACCGATAAAACCCGCCCCGATTACTGCGATATTTTTTGCTTCACCCAGCTTATTTATCATGTCATCAAGGTACTCCTTGTCCTTGGGGACTACAAAAACATTTTCCAGATCGGCACCGTGCAACCACTTAGGTTTCATGGGGGTTGAGCCTGTCGCAATAACGAGTTTTTGATAGCTGATTTTTTCGCCACTTGCAAACAAAACTTCCTTGTTGCTGGTATTAATATCAACTGCCTCATCGACTAAGGATGTGATTCCGCCTTTTTGTAAAGCTGCATCAACAGGCATAAGGTTTTTATCAATACCCTCAAGTGTTCCGAATATGTATGGAATGCCACAGGGGACCATCATTTCTTTTTGTTTTTTTACAAGGATAAATTCTTTTTTTGGCCAATGAGATTTACCCGTTACTGCCGCTACCATTCCGGCAGCGCTGCCGCCAATAATCAATACATCTGTATTTTTCATAATAAATTTTTTATATCGTTTCCAAAGCTTGTTTCAAATCACTGATAATATCTTCTGCATCTTCAATCCCGACCGAAAATCTTACCAGATCGTCGCTAATGCCGGCAGCCAGTTTGTGTTCTTTGCTGACACCAGCATGAGTCATAGAAGCCGGATGTTGTATCAGGGATTCAACACCTCCCAGTGAAACTGCTAATAATGCTAAATGCACATTATCCATTAATTTTTTACCTGATTCATATCCTCCTTTTAATCCAAAACTCATCATGGAGCCAAATCCACTCATTTGTTTTTTTGCCAGATCATATTGAGGATGAGATTGCAGACCCGGATATTTGATCCATGCTACTTTTGGATGCGCCTCTAAAAAGCCGGCAACTTTCATTGCATTTTCCTGGGCACGTTCGATGCGGATAGCGAGGGTCTTAACGCCCCTTATGACCATAAATGCCTGCGTGGGATCCATATTGCAGCCCATGTAAACCATCGAATGCCGGATTTTTTTGTACAAGGCAGGATCTTTTGTTACAACTACGCCACCAACAATATCTGCGTGGCCGTTTATAAATTTGGTAATCGAATGAAGAACCACATCAGCGCCCAAATCGAGTGGTTTTTGCAGGTAAGGCGAGCTAAATGTATTGTCAACAACCAAAATCAGCTTATGCTCTTTTGCAATTTTTGCACAGGCTTCAATATCTGTAATTTCCATGGTAGGATTTGCCGGTGTTTCGATGTATAAAACTTTGGTGTTGGGTTTTATAGCCGCAAGGATATTTTCGAGTTTGGAAGTATTCACAAATGTAGCTTGTACATCGAAGCGCGAGAAATCCTGTTCAAGCAAACCGCGGGCCGGGCCATACACGGCATCGGAACTTACAATATGGCTGCCAGCCCCAAGCAGGGCCATGTGAACGCTGCTGATAGCAGCCATTCCCGAACTTGTAGCAATACCATCGTATCCGTTTTCAAGGGCTGCTATGTTTTTTTCAAAAACCCTGATGGTGGGATTGCTGATGCGTGTGTATATGTATCCATCATTTTTCCCTGAAAAGCAATCAGCCCCATCCTGGGCGCTTTTAAATTTGAATGTTGATGTTTGGTAAATTGGCACGGTGGCACTTCCAAATTCATCCTCAAACACACCTGCATGAATTAGCTTGGTGTTAAAACCTTTGTCATTTGTATTCATCTTTTAAAATTTAGTTAAAATTCTTTGTAATCATTTTATAGGCAGATTGTATTCCTCTTGCAAAACCGGATTCCGGAGCGTATTCCATGATACTTTTGCAATGAACCATTGCTTCAACCACTTGCGGATCAAAAAGAAATTTCCCTGCAATGCTTATATTTAAATTATTACAGTACAATTCGATCTCATTTGCCATATCATAATTCAGGTCGTATTTATTAATGATCACCCATAGCTTTAAATTGAATTTTGAAGCTATTTCAATGGTTCTTTTTAAATCATGTATTCCTGAGATACTTGGTTCTGTTACGATAAGCACATGGTCAACGCCTGTAATGGTTGAAATTACAGGACAACCAATACCCGGAGGTCCATCAATAATAATTTTATCAATTTTTTCTGATTTGGCTATTGTTTTGGCTTTTTCGCGCACAAGATTTACAAGTTTCCCTGAATTTTCTTCCCCGGGAGCAAGCCGGCCATATACCATTTCCCCATTCCGGAATGTGCCCGAATACATGCGACTTTCATCGCTGTCAATC
>CAVXTE010000046.1:0-74671 GCA_963764475.1 uncultured Bacteroidales bacterium | reverse complement strand
GTTTTTTATTATCCTGTTCTAAACGCTGAATGGTCAGGCGGTTATACACTACAAGGAAACCTCCTTCAATTTTAATTGCCTCAATTTTTGAAAGATAAAAAAGCGTGTCCTCAATATCATCAAGACTTATTTTTAGCTTAAATAGGCTTTGGCTATTTTGATAAGCTGTTTTTAATTCGTGTACCGAAAACTCAACCAGCACTTCCTCTTTCCCGGCATCATCTATAGAAGAATTGAAATTGCTTTTCTTATAAAGAAATTCAACAATGAACTTTGCCAACTCATGACGCTTTTCTGTTTTTTCCTTCAACAATTCTTTAGGCTGAAGCGTAATTCCAACAAAATGATTCTTCGAATATTCAAGGTTACGACGCTTTATCCAATTCTTAATTGCCCAAAAGTTGATGATGGTTTTAATCTTGTTGGTGCTCACATTTTCACAAGCATGCTTTTCAGCTTCTTCGTTCAGTTCTTTGTAGTGAAATGTCTTTTCCTCTTCTTCAAATAAAGGAAGTAAAAAGTTTTCAATCTTGCTGAATGCATTGACAATGCTGAGAGAACGGTTTTTATTTTCCCCCTTCCTGATGAACGCTGTCAAATCTTTTGTATCAGCCAAAATCTGTTCCTCGCGAAGCAGGTTCACTATATTTATCACTTCTTCCTTTACAATTCCCAAATGATCGCTGATGTAATCAATTCTTGATTCACCCGATTCATCACTTGATTGTTTTCTGCTTTTGCTTGAAAAAAGCTTCTTGATGATCCTGATCCCCTTTTCTTTTTGCTTCTCTTCAAATTTTTCAGAAGCCATGATTTTGTCAATGGCTTCCTGTGCATTTCTTGAAAGTATACTATTTGCAAAGACTCTGGGCATATTTTGCCCGCGTTTCAGGTAGCCGGCATCTTCCAGGGCAGCAATGGCTGTTGTTACCCTAGTTTCAATCTCAACTACATTATCATCCCAGCCTGCTTTCCGTGCTATTTCCAGGGCAGAGTTTGATACTGTGGATCGAAACCTGGTGATCTCTTTTATTGCTTTCCAGATCTGCTGAATCTCTTTAATTGTTAGTTTGGTTTGATTTAGCAGGATGAAGTGTTTACTGAGGTCTTCCTCGTTATATAAGACGAAGCAATCAGCAACAATATTTTCATCCCGTCCTGCCCTCCCTGCTTCCTGGATGTAGTTTTCAAGTGAATCGGAGATTTCATAATGAATAACCATGCCGACATCTTTTTTGTCGACTCCCATACCAAAGGCTGAAGTTGCAACCATGATTGGGGTTTCACCCGATATGAAAGCATTTTGGTTAGAAGTTTTTTCCTTTGCGTCCATTTTGCCGTGATATGGTTTTGCATTAAAACCATCTTTAGTTAACCTCTCGGCAAGTAAATATGCTTTTCGTGTTCTTGAAACATATATTATAGTGGGGCAGTTCTTTTCCTCAATCAAGTCTCTCACTGTTTGATATTTGTCTTCTTCATTTCCCTTTTCAAAAACCTTATATTTAAGATTTGTTCTGGATACTTTTGAGGTAAATAATTCAAGTTCAAGCGAGAGTTTATTTTTAAAATAGGCACGAATATCTTCAATTACCTTTTGTTTAGCCGTTGCTGTAAAGCATGAAACAGGAATTCCGTCCTGAAGATTTTTTTTCTCCTGGATTGACTTAATAAAATCACCGATATATAGATAATCAACTCTGAAATCCTGGCCCCATGAAGAAAAGCAGTGTGCTTCGTCAATGATAAAACGGACAATCTTTCTTCCTAAAATCAATCTTTCAATCGTTCTTGAGCGCAAAGACTCCGGTGAAATGTAAAGAATGGATGCCGAACCATCTTCAACTCTCTCAAATGATTTGGCTCTTTCAATCGGGTCAAGTAATCCATTTATTGTTACGGCCTCTGTAATGCCAACTTTTTCCAGATTGTCAACCTGGTCTTTCATAAGTGATTGCAAAGGAGAAATCACAACTGTCAAGCCACGGGTATTTTCGCCACTCATCAAGGCCGGAAGCTGAAAAGTGACTGACTTACCACCTCCTGTCGGAAAAACCGCAAGAATGGATTTATTGTCAACTGCCGCCTTCACCGCTTTCTCCTGCAAAGGTTCATCTCCGTATATCCTGAATGAATTAAATCCGAACAATCGTTTCAGTCCCTTGTGTATTTCCAATGCATTGTAGCAATAAACACAACCACTAATACAGGGTTTATTGCGCAAGAGGAATATGATCCGTTCAACTTCCGGGTATTTTTTAAGCACCCAGCGAGGGGTGATGGAACTGGTTTTTTTATGGAGTATGAAAGAGTTGATGAGCGATAAGCCATAAGCAAGTTCAACAGGATGTTCTGAAATAATATCAGAGAGATCGGCTTGATCACAAATTTCATTAATGAACCTTTGCCGGATAAGTTGTTCAAGGTCTGTATCTTCGCTTGTATAACCGATAAAATGAAAAAAGGAGCGGAACTCATTTTCCTTATTAAGCAGTAAATAGAAAATTTGCTTTAGCCTATCGTCAGTTTGTTTGAAGGCAGCGATTTCATCATAGAATAAATCTTTTGCCTTGATCGAATCATTCAAAGGATTGTTTAAGTCTTCCGATTGTAGCTTATCGTCTTTTAATAAAGCATGATAGGGTTTGGTGGGAAAGAGCAGGGGAGAAAGAAATAAAGTGTCAATGATGTTTGAAGTGCTTATTCCGGCATCAGTGATAGCTTTGCCGATATATTTGATGTCGTGATTGAAAATATTGTGTCCGCATATGAATTGCGTTCCGTTAAGGAAGCGGATGAACTCACTCACCGAAGATTTGTGAAAAGAACTTCCATCGCTCCTAATGCTTCCGATGTCAAGAATCTTTCGGCTATTTGGTTCGATTTCCGTATCAATGAATGCGATTGAGTTCATCCCCAAATTTAAGTAAGAATTCGTTCGAGCTTATTATATTAGTTTTTGTTTGTTTAGCGGGTGCCCCAATGTTTGAATATACCAAGCTACAGATTTTGACCTGGAAATTTATCCAGCCTGGATTTTTTTAGTCACTAAAATTATAAGGTTTTTTTTAATATCCTAATAGACAAACAGTCTTTTTGTGGTCAATCTGCTTATTTAAGATTAGTTTAAATATCCAATTTCCGGAATTAGTAAGATAATCTACTTCCTCAGCACCCGATTCCTTAACTAAGTCCGACCTTTAATGCTGATCTCAATACCGGTAGCTTATATCATTGTCGATTCGGCATTCGGCATTGTCGATTGTCGATTTCATGTTCGGTTTTCGATTTTCGATTTTGGATGTTCGAAGTGATGTTCGATTTAATGTTCAATTTAACATGGAAAATATATCGAATATAAAAATTACCCATCGCCCATCTATATCGAATATCCCAAATTGTCTAATCGAAATGTCGACAATTGACAATCGACAATTGGGCTATCTTAAAGGTTCAAAATCATTAAATTTTATAGTTGAGAAAATAATTTCTTAACTATAAAATTTAATGATTTTGAAGAACCTTAGGATCACCCAATTGTCGATTGTCGATTGTCGACATTTCGATTAGATGATTTGGGATATTCGATATAGATGGGCGATGGGTGATTTTTATGTTCGATATATTTTCCATGTTAAATTGAACATTAAATCGAAAATCACTTCGACCATCCAAAATCGAAAATCGAAAACCGAACATGAAATCGACAATCGACAATGCCGAATGCCGAATCGACAATGATATAAGCTACCGGTATTGAGATCAGCATTAAAGGTCGGACTTAGTTAAGGAATCGGGTGCTGAGGAAGTAGATTATCTTACTAATTCCGGAAATTGGATATTTAAACTAATCTTAAATAAGCAGATTGACCACAAAAAGACTGTTTGTCTATTAGGATATTAAAAAAAACCTTATAATTTTAGTGACTAAAAAAATCCAGGCTGGATAAATTTCCAGGTCAAAATCTGTAGCTTGGTATATTCAAACATTGGGGCACCCGCTAAACAAACAAAAACTAATATAATAAGCTCGAACGAATTCTTACTTAAATTTGGGGATGAACTCAATCGCATTCATTGATACGGAAATCGAACCAAATAGCCGAAAGATTCTTGACATCGGAAGCATTAGGAGCGATGGAAGTTCTTTTCACAAATCTTCGGTGAGTGAGTTCATCCGCTTCCTTAACGGAACGCAATTCATATGCGGACACAATATTTTCAATCACGACATCAAATATATCGGCAAAGCTATCACTGATGCCGGAATAAGCACTTCAAACATTATTGACACTTTATTTCTTTCTCCCCTGCTCTTTCCCACCAAACCCTATCATGCTTTACTAAAGGACGATAAGCTTCAATCGGAAGACTTAAACAATCCTTTGAATGATTCGATTAAGGCAAAAGATTTATTCTATGATGAAATCGCTGCCTTCAAACAAACTGACGATAGGCTAAAGCAAATTTTCTATTTACTGCTTAATAAGGAAAATGAGTTCCGCTCCTTTTTTCATTTTATTGGCTATACAGGCGAAGACACAGACCTTGAACAACTTATCCGGCAAAGGTTCATTAATGAAATTTGTGATCAAGCCGATCTCTCTGATATTATTTCAGAACATCCTGTTGAACTTGCTTATGGCTTATCGCTCATCAACTCTTTCATACTCCATAAAAAAACCAGTTCCATCACCCCTCGCTGGGTGCTTAAAAAATACCCGGAAGTTGAACGGATCATATTCCTCTTGCGCAATAAACCCTGTATTAGTGGTTGTGTTTATTGCTACAATGCATTGGAAATACACAAGGGACTGAAACGATTGTTCGGATTTAATTCATTCAGGATATACGGAGATGAACCTTTGCAGGAGAAAGCGGTGAAGGCGGCAGTTGACAATAAATCCATTCTTGCGGTTTTTCCGACAGGAGGTGGTAAGTCAGTCACTTTTCAGCTTCCGGCCTTGATGAGTGGCGAAAATACCCGTGGCTTGACAGTTGTGATTTCTCCTTTGCAATCACTTATGAAAGACCAGGTTGACAATCTGGAAAAAGTTGGCATTACAGAGGCCGTAACAATAAATGGATTACTTGACCCGATTGAAAGAGCCAAATCATTTGAGAGAGTTGAAGATGGTTCGGCATCCATTCTTTACATTTCACCGGAGTCTTTGCGCTCAAGAACGATTGAAAGATTGATTTTAGGAAGAAAGATTGTCCGTTTTGTCATTGACGAAGCACACTGCTTTTCTTCATGGGGCCAGGATTTCAGAGTTGATTATCTATATATCGGTGATTTTATTAAGTCAATCCAGGAGAAAAAAAATCTTCAGGACGGAATTCCTGTTTCATGCTTTACAGCAACGGCTAAACAAAAGGTAATTGAAGATATTCATGACTACTTCAAAAATAAACTTTCACTTGATCTTGAATTATTTACCTCAAAAGTATCCAGAACAAATCTTAAATATAAGGTTTTTGAAAAGGGAAATGAAGAAGACAAATATCAAACAGTGAGAGACTTGATTGAGGAAAAGAACTGCCCCACTATAATATATGTTTCAAGAACACGAAAAGCATATTTACTTGCCGAGAGGTTAAGCAAAGATGGTTTTAATGCAAAACCATATCACGGCAAAATGGACGCAAAGGAAAAAACTGCTAACCAAAATGCTTTCATATCGGGTGAAACCCCAATCATGGTTGCAACTTCAGCCTTTGGTATGGGAGTCGACAAAAAAGATGTCGGCATGGTTATTCATTATGAAATCTCCGATTCACTTGAAAACTACATCCAGGAAGCAGGGAGGGCAGGACGGGATGAAAATATTGTTGCTGATTGCTTCGTCTTATATAACGAGGAAGACCTCAGTAAACACTTCATCCTGCTAAATCAAACCAAACTAACAATTAAAGAGATTCAGCAGATCTGGAAAGCAATAAAAGAGATCACCAGGTTTCGATCCTCAGTGTCAAACTCTGCCCTGGAAATAGCACGGAAAGCGGGCTGGGATGATAATGTAGTTGAGATTGAAACTAGGGTAACAACAGCCATTGCTGCCCTGGAAGATGCCGGCTACCTGAAACGCGGGCAAAATATGCCCAGAGTCTTTGCAAATAGTATACTTTCAAGAAATGCACAGGAAGCCATTGACAAAATCATGGCTTCTGAAAAATTTGAAGAGAAGCAAAAAGAAAAGGGGATCAGGATCATCAAGAAGCTTTTTTCAAGCAAAAGCAGAAAACAATCAACTGATGAATCGGGTGAATCAAGAATTGATTACATCAGCGATCATTTGGGAATTGTAAAGGAAGAAGTGATAAATATAGTGAACCTGCTTCGCGAGGAACAGATTTTGGCTGATACAAAAGATTTGACAGCGTTCATCAGGAAGGGGGAAAATAAAAACCGTTCTCTCAGCATTGTCAATGCATTCAGCAAGATTGAAAACTTTTTACTTCCTTTATTTGAAGAAGAGGAAAAGACATTTCACTACAAAGAACTGAATGAAGAAGCTGAAAAGCAAGCTTGTGAAAATGTGAGCACCAACAAGATTAAAACCATCATCAACTTTTGGGCAATTAAGAATTGGATAAAGCGACGTAACCTTGAATATTCGAAGAATCATTTTGTTGGAATTACGCTTCAGCCTAAAGAATTGTTGAAGGAAAAATCAGAAAAGCGTCATGAGTTGGCAAAGTTCATTGTTGAATTTCTTTATGAGAAAAGCAATTTCAATTCTTCTATAGATGATGCCGGGAAAGAGGAAGTGCTGGTTGAGTTTTCGGTACACGAATTAAAAACAGCTTATCAAAATAGCCAAAGCCTATTTAAGCTAAAAATAAGTCTTGATGATATTGAGGACACGCTTTTTTATCTTTCAAAAATTGAGGCAATTAAAATTGAAGGAGGTTTCCTTGTAGTGTATAACCGCCTGACCATTCAGCGTTTAGAACAGGATAATAAAAAACGCTATACGAAGGATGATTACGAAAAGCTCTATCAATTTTACGAAAACAAGGTTCAGCAAATCCATATCGTGGGCGAATATGCCAAAAAAATGGTGAGCGACTATCGCAATGCACTTCAGTTTGTGGAAGATTATTTTCATTTAAATTATAGCTCTTTCCTAAGAAAATACTTTCCCGGGAGCAAGGCCGATGAACTCAGACTTAAAATGACTGCTTCCAAGTTCAGGCAGCTGTTTGGAGAGTTATCTCCGGCACAGTTGAGTATAATCAACGATAATGAATCGAAATACATTGTTGTTGCTGCCGGTCCCGGAAGCGGAAAAACGAGGGTTCTGGTGCATAAACTTGCTTCCTTGCTTTTAATGGAAGATGTGAAACACGAGCAATTGCTTATGCTAACTTTTTCAAGGGCAGCAGCAACTGAATTCAAAAAACGTTTACTCAAACTCATTGGTAATGCTGCCAACTACATTGAAATTAAAACTTTTCACTCCTATTGCTTTGATTTGCTGGGTAAGGTTGGAAGCCTGGAAAAGTCGGATTTGATTTTAAAAAAAACGATTGAGAAAATTAAGAATAATGAAGTAGAAGTAAGCCGCATTACAAAGACTGTGTTGGTGATTGATGAAGCGCAGGACATGGATCAGGATGAGTTCAACCTGATCATTGCTTTGATGGAGCAGAATGAAGAAATGAGAGTGATTGCGGTGGGTGATGATGACCAGAACATTTTTGAGTTCCGGGGAGCAAGTTCAAAATATCTGGAACAATTTATTAAGGTAAACAAAGCAGTTAAACATGAATTGATTGAGAATTACAGGAGTAAAAGCAACCTGGTTGATTTTACAAATCAGTTCGTGAAACTGATTCGTCACCGATTGAAAAACACCCCCATTATCCCCAAACAATCTGACAATGGAAAAATAAAATTAATTCGTTATCAAAGCAGCCATCTGATTACACCTCTTGTAAATGAGTTACTCATGGCTGAAATTACAGGAACCACATGTGTGCTTACAAATACGAATGAAGAAGCATTACAGATTACAGGATTGCTGCTGAAAAATGGGACGCCTGCAAAACTGATTCAAAGCAATGAAGGTTTCAGCTTGTATAATCTAAATGAAATCAGATTCTTTTTGAGTCAATTGGATATGGCTGATGATGTTTTTATAATTAGTGATGATATTTGGGATCAAGCGAAAAGGGATTTTATTGACAAGTTTCGCAACAGTAATAAACTTGAATTATGTATCAACGTCATCAATGACTTTGAAGCGATAAATCCAAAAAAGAAATATAAATCCGATTTGGATGAATTCATTCGTGAATCCAGGTTTGAGGATTTCATTAATTATAATGGAGAAACAATATTTGTCTCAACCATTCATAAGGCTAAGGGAAAGGAATTCGATAATGTTTTCCTGATGCTTGAAAACTTTAATCCGACATCCGACGAAGCCAGGCGGCAATTGTATGTTGCAATGACAAGGGCCAAAAAGAATCTGACTATTCACCTGAATTCAAATTTCCTTAATAATATTTCAACCGAGAATTTGGAACAAATTGAAGACAAAGTAATTTATCCACCTCCTAAAGACTTGGCCATGCATTTGACCCATGTGAATGTCAATCTTGGCTATTTTGAATTTGTTCAACATCGTATAAATCTGCTTTTAAGCGGAGATGTGCTCAAGACAAGAGAAGAAGGATGTGCAAATTCAAAAGATGAACTGGTTCTTAAGTTTTCCAGAAAATTCCTCGAATTTAAAGAAACACAACAAAAGAGGGGATATAAATTGAAAAGTGCAAAAGTCAATTTCATTGTTTATTGGCTAAATGAAGAAACTGAAAAAGAGCTAAAGATTATTTTACCGGAGCTTTGTTTTGAGAAAGAAAATAATGAAAGTCAAAAAAGAGAAATGGCTTGAATATGTTTCATCCCTCATGAAACAAACTTACCTTCCTATTTTAGGTTTTCTCATACTGCTGCATGTATCCGGGCAAAAAACGAAGATAAGCGACTCCATTAAATCCGGCTTATTCTCATATTAAAGAGTATAATTAAACATTAGTCATCCCCACTTGTTTTATATAAAAATTTAATGGAATGACGGGTGGCCTTATTTCAACTGGATAAACGGCAGCCGTAGGAAAAGTTACTGAAATTGGGCCGTATCCGCATCAGAAAGGAGGAAAAATGATTATACAGATTATTCGATATCAGACTCAATTAAGCTTTCAGGAAGTCAACAAGCATTTTCTGGAACGTTCCGGGCTATACCGTAAAATACCCGGGCTGATCCAGAAATATTATGTCAAACTTAAGGATCCGGGCTATTATGGCGGGATCTATGTGTGGGATTCCATGGAATCGCTGCAGGCCTTTAACGAATCGGATCTAAAAGCCTCAATTGCCAAAGCCTATAAGGCAACCGAGCCCCCTGAGGTCGAGATCATGGATTTACTTTTACAGCTCAGGGAATAGACAATTCAGGGTTGTCGATTGTCGACAGGATGATTAAGGATGTTTGATATAGAGGGGCGATGGACGATTTTATTGTTCGATATATTTTCCATGTCAAATCGACCATGAAATCGAACATCACTTCGAACATCCAAAATCGAAAATCGAAAACCGAATATGAAATCGACAATCGACAATGCCGAATGCCGAATCGAGCATTTCAACCCTCCTCCCCCCGATTTGGCTACTCTTTATACACAACTTAATGGACAATAGATTAACAATAAGGTATATATAAAGAAAAGAACAAGTGGAAGGGGAAACATCTGTAAAAATTCAAGTCCCGAGGTTACAGTGCAGAGGTCGTTGAAAAATGAATGTTTTAGGATGGAAATTAATAAATTCTTACTGTTTTGTAAGCGTCTCTGCAAATAGCTTTTAGATCCCGGCCTGCGCCGGGATGACGTTTCCCGGCCTGCGCCGGGATGACGTTTCCCAGCCTACGCCGGGATGACGATGTCTGAGCTGATTTAGGAAAAGCGGCGCGGCACACCAAAATGATTTTCAAAGGCGTGCCGCGCCGCTTTTTCTTAACTCCCTCTAATGACCGTCATCCCGACAAAGGAGGGATCTGGTAGGCACATGCCGACAGGAAATAAATCCAGATATAAGCTCCCTTCCCCCGGCCCAATCACTTTTATATGGTGACTGGATAAATTCAATATGATAAGCGAAGGTTTTTACCTGACAAAAAATGTGTATAAAGAGTAGCCCCGATTTTGGGGGAGCTTGGGAGGGGGGCAACAATCGAAAATCGAATATGAAATCGACAATCGACAATGCCGAATGCCGAATCGACAATGTTTGAGGACTTTTTGTTTACAACACAAAAAAATCAATTTTTTACGAAATTTTCATAAACAAAAAGCCCTCAAACTTGTTTCTTCCTATATGAGAATAATTCTTAATAAGGAAATTTTCTAATGAAAATAACATCAGAAGAAATAAGAAACAGGCTTACAGAAAAAGGCTTAAAGATCACACCTCAGCGATTTAGCATACTGGAGGCCATTTACACACTTGGTAACCATCCTTCGGCCGACAATATCCTGGAATATATTCATGAATCCCATCCGAATATTGCAACAGGAACAGTGTATAAAGTACTGGATACCCTGGTGGAAAACAATCTTATCAGGAAAGTAAAAACGGATGCGGGCCAGATGAGATATGACGGGGTCATTGAGAGTCATCATCATATATATAGCTCCGATAGTGATCTGATCCAGGATTATGTAGATGAAGAACTGGATGAGCTTCTAAAAGAATACTTTATAAAGAAAAATATTGAAGGATTTAAAATTGAAGATATTGTCCTTCAGATTAGAGGGACTTTCGAGAATAAAGTACACTAAAGTAAAATCAATAATATCATTGCTATGGAAAACGATCCGAATAAAATCAGCAAAGATTCCCCTAAGGGTGGAAATGAAAAACAAAATGTGAGTTCCAGGGGCACCATGAACCGTGACTGGTGGCCGAATAAATTAAGGCTGAACATACTTCGTCAGAATTCGCCTTTATCCAATCCACTGGATAAGGACTTCGACTATAAGAAGGAATTCAACAGCCTGGACCTGAAGGCCGTCAAGAAAGACCTGGCCGAAATCATGACAAAATCGCAGGACTGGTGGCCGGCCGACTTCGGCCATTATGGCCCGCTATTCATCCGTATGACCTGGCATGGTGCAGGCACCTACCGTGTGGGCGACGGCCGCGGCGGGGCCGGCTCGGCGCAGCAGCGCTTTGCCCCTCTAAACAGCTGGCCTGATAATGTCAACCTTGACAAAGCCCGCAGATTGCTCTGGCCCGTAAAGCAAAAGTATGGCCGCAAGATCTCCTGGGCCGACCTGCTGGTATTGGCTGGAAATGTTGCTTTAGAATCAATGGGCTTCAAGACTTTCGGTTTTGGCGGCGGGCGTGAAGATGCATGGGAACCCGATGAAAGCGTTTACTGGGGAGCTGAGAAAAGCTGGCTGGGTGACGAGACCCGCTACTCCGGCAAAAGGGACCTGGACAACCCGCTGGCCGCCGTGCAGATGGGACTTATTTATGTGAACCCGGAAGGCCCGGAAGGCAAGCCTGACCCACTGGCAGCGGCTCATGATATACGCGAAACTTTCGCTCGTATGGCAATGAACGATGAAGAAACCGTGGCGCTTATTGCCGGCGGGCATAGCTTTGGTAAAACGCATGGAGCAGGAGATGCAAAACTTGTCGGGGCCGAACCTGAATCCGCAGGCATTGAACAACAGGGCCTGGGCTGGAAGAGCTCTTACGGCTCGGGCAAGGCCGGGGACGCCATCACCAGCGGTATAGAAGTCACCTGGACCCAGACCCCGATCAAGTGGAGCCATCACTTCCTGGAAAACCTGTTCAACTTTGAATGGGAGCTTACCAAGAGCCCGGCAGGCGCTTACCAGTGGGTGGCCAAAGACGCCGGGGATGTCGTCCCCGACGCACACGACCCCTCTAAAAAACACAAGCCAACCATGCTTACCACTGACCTCTCCTTGCGCCAGGACCCTGCATACGAAAAGATCTCAAGGCGTTTCCTGGAGCATCCGGAGGAACTGGCCGATGCCTTTGCCCGTGCATGGTTTAAGCTGATCCACCGAGATATGGGCCCGAAGTCGCGTTATCTGGGTCCCGAAGTGCCAGCAGAAGACCTGATCTGGCAGGACCCTATCCCGGCAGTGGACCATAAGCTAATCGATGAAAATGATATAGCTGCACTGAAATCCAAAGTGCTGGCGAGTGGAATTCCTGTGAACCAGCTGGTTTACACCGCATGGTCGGCAGCTTCTACTTTCCGCGGTTCGGACAAGAGAGGCGGTGCCAATGGTGCACGTATCCGCCTGGCCCCCCAGAAGGACTGGCAGGTCAATAAACCGGATCAACTGCATAAGGTCCTGGGGACCCTGGAAGATATACAGAAAGAATTTAACAAAGCACAGAATGACGGAAAGAAAGTCTCCCTGGCCGATCTGATCGTACTGGCAGGTTGCGCCGGTGTTGAGAAAGCTGCAAAAGACGGAGGCTATGATGTGACCGTCCCCTTCACCCCCGGACGTATGGACGCTTCCCAGGAGCAGACTGAAACAGATTCTTTTGCTTACCTGGAGCCGCTGGCCGATGGATTCCGCAATTACCAGAAACGTAAATTCAGCGTAAAAGCTGAAGAGTTGCTGATAGACAAGGCCCAGTTACTGAATCTGACTGCACCAGAAATGACCGTCCTGGTTGGTGGCATGCGTATGCTTAACACCAACTTTGATAGTTCTGCAAACGGTGTCTTCACTAAAAATCCCGGGGTACTCAGCAACGATTTCTTTGTAAACCTGCTGGACATGGGTACCGAGTGGAAGCCTGTGAATGATGAAAACGAACTTTTCGAAGGTCATGACCGCAAGACCGGTGAGAAGAAATGGACCGGCACCCGGGTCGACCTGATCTTCGGTTCCAACTCGGAACTCAGGCCCCTGGCCGAATTCTATGGATGTGCAGATTCTAAGGAAAAATTCGTTCACGATTTCATTGCTGCCTGGGACAAGGTGATGAACCTGGACCGCTTTGATCTGAAATAAGGATTCAGAAATTCTAAAATGTTAATAAACGGGTTGCCGGTATCGGTGGCCCGTTTATTCTATATAAAAGTTGAATTCGTCAATCTGAAATCAGCCAATCGACACCTAAAATCTACCAGAATCCGCAAGTAGCTTATGGATGATGGTCTCTGTATGGCACTGGAAAATCGATCAAGACAAAAGGACTCCTTTGCTATTTTTCAACTATCTATAATTAATATTTGGGATCTTATTTTTCGACCAACGACCAACGACTAACTTAGGGAACGGGCTTATTTGTAAAATATTGATACAAAAAACACCCTCAGAGTTGCGATATACCAGAAATAGCTTTAGGGTCATATTCCGAAGTAATTCTTGAGATACAGAATTCTCTGTATATGGCGAAATTGAATTTTAATCCTCCGAACCGAGGTGCAGAGCACCGGAAATAGTTGTAGCAAGATGAACAAGTGAAAGATTGACGAAGGTGCAGCGCACCGGTAATTGTATGTTCTAACCAGGGATATCTTCAAAGAATTCAAATAAATATTCGTCCTTGAACCGAATATCATTTTTATTTAAAATCTCAAGATATTCTTCTTTAAAAGTTTTTTTCTTATGATGTTGTTCTTGTCTGTTAATATATTTTACGACCATGTCGATTTGTGAATGTGAATGAGTAAAAGCGTTGCAAAAACCAGGTGAAAATGGGATTGTGTGTGGGTATTTGCCAAGTTTCTATAATTACCGGGGCGCTGCACCTCAATTTATAATTTATCAGGATTTCGTATCTACAAATATTTTCGGTGCTCTGCACCTCGGTTATTTGCTTTAAAAATACAAACTGGTTAAATTGCCAATATTATCCTTCGGGCTATTGATCTGATATAATTTTTGAAGTAGCAAAAATCATCCCAAAAAAGATTACTAGATTTTTCGAAATTATACAGATAATTCAGAATGCTCTTTTTTTCAATAGCCACCGTATCTCGCTGGGCAACCCGTAACATGTTATTAGTGACGTATATGCGGGATCTGGTAGATATTGAGGAAAAGATTAAAGAATGAAAATTGAAGACCTGGTAAAGTAAAACATTTCTTCAGGCAGCTTGTTTCTATTTTGTAGAGTGAATTTAATTCAGGAAATGAAATCGAATATTAAAATCACATATAATGAAAACAAGAAAATTGGGAAATGAAGGCCTGGAAGTTTCCGGAATTGGACTGGGCTGTATGGGACTGAGTTTTGCTTATGGCCAGCCACTGGATAAAGCTGAAGCCATAAAAGTGATCCGGAAAGCTCATGAACTGGGTATCAGCCTGTTTGATACGGCCGAGGTCTACGGTCCTTTCACAAACGAAGAGGTAGTAGGTGAAGCAATTGCACCCTTTCGCAAAGATGTAAGCATTGCCACTAAATTCGGTTTCAATATTAAAGATGGAAAGATGAACGGTGTGAACAGCAATCCGGAGCATATCAGGGAAGTAGTGGAAGCATCGCTGAAAAGACTGAAAGTTGATACCATCGACTTGCTTTACCAGCACCGGGTTGATCCAAACGTGCCAATTGAAGATGTGGCAGGGACGGTTAAGGAATTGATAAAGGAAGGAAAAGTAAAGTATTTCGGGCTTTCGGAAGCCAGTGCCAAAACCATCCGCAGGGCGCATGCCGTTCAACCCGTTTCAGCGGTTCAAAGCGAATACTCCATATGGTGGCGGGAACCGGAGACCAAGATCTTCCCCACCCTGGATGAACTGGGAATCGGCTTTGTGCCTTTCAGTCCGCTGGGCAGGGGCTACCTCACAGGGAAAATTGACGAAAACACTTCCTTTACTGCCAACGATTTCCGGAACAGTTCTCCCCGTTTCTCCGCTGAGAACATGAAAGCGAATAAGGGCTTAGTGGAATTGATCACAGGGCTCGCCGGGCGCAAAAATGCCACTCCTGCCCAGATAGCCCTGGCATGGATCCTGGCCCAAAGGCCCTGGATCACCCCTATTCCGGGAACCACCAAGATCCATCGTTTGGAGGAGAATATTAGGGCAGTTGATGTCGGCTTAAGTCCTGCAGATATTCAGGAGATCGAAACAGCGGTTTCGAAGATAAATATTCAAGGTGAGCGCTATACGGAAGGCAATCAGAAATTGATTGATAATTGAATTGATTGTTAGTTTCCTGCAAATCTTCACTCAATCCTTCTCAATGTTTGGAATGAAGCTGATTTATTGTGAAGCGATGTAGTGGTGACTGCGCATTCTGCCAGGTCTTTCGCTGAAATGAGGATGATTTAAATGTGATGATGAAAGAATATGGTCGAGTATTCTGCCAGATCTCTCGCTGCGCTCGAGATGACGGGTTATAGATTAAAAAAGGGGGTGTTGAAGAAGCTGCCATATGGCAGCTTCTTCAACACCCCCTCCCCTTATAAAAACATATAGTCATGCCGAACAAAGTGAGGTATCTGGTCGAACTCGCAACTGCCGTAACAAAATGCCATTTCACCAAATATGTATTAGCATATAATTGCTAAAGTATGTTGCTTAGGCATAATTATTTACAGCCATTTGATTATCTATAATATTTTTTATAAATTTATCCTATGACGAATAAAATCACCATTTATGAATGAAAAAATTGCAACTATGAAAGCCATTATTTATCTTATTTTAATCTTTTTTTCCATTTCACTCCAAGGCCAAAATGTCGGCATCAACAAATCAAACCCCACCCAGCCACTTGATGTGAACGGGAATGTGAATGTCGACGGTAATATATTGGTAAACGGAGTGGAGGGTGCGGCCGGACAGGTTTTGCAAACTACTTCATCCGGGTCAATGGCTTGGGTGAATTCGGGCAATTATACTTATTTGAAAGGCTATGTCCAAAGCGGCACTTTTACCGTACCGGCAGGAATAACAAGAGTTCTGGTAGAAGTATGGGGGGCTGGCGGTGGCGGTTCTTCCGGTGGTGGCGGAGCAGGGGGAATGTATATCTTATCGGTCCAGGATGTAAGCCCGGGCACGGTCCTGAATATAACGATAGGGCTTGGTGGAGCCAATGCCACTACCGATCCCGGAGCTGCTTCCGATGGGGGCAACACTAGTGTCTCGGGCTTGCCTACTTTGTTGACAGCTATTGGCGGACATGGAGCATATTCTACATCACCGGGTTATTCAAGCAGGTATGGTACAGTGGGAGCAAGTTATACTCAATATATCGGGCAAAATGGAGATGCAAATACTTTCACTTATGCACAAAAAAATGCCACTACCTTTGCCATAATCCGTAAATACGGAGATGGGGGCGCGGTAGGACCTGACTTTAATAAAAGAAGCCAGGGAGAAACCCGTAGTTATAATGAAAGCACCTCATCTTTTATTGAAACAAACAGCCCCACTTTCGCACCTTATCCGGGAGGCGGTGGTGGTGGTGGACATTTTGGGAGAGACGGTGCAAACGGAATGGTGGTGATTTGGTATTGACTCCCTCCGGCATAAATGCCGGGCTTATTGATGTTTCGTCCCTATGGGACTTTTAATCCTTTGTCATCCTCTTTCCCCAGGCTTGAAAGCCTGGGCAATTTCTGTTTCGTCCGTTCCGGACGAATCTCGAACGTCTCATATTAAAAATCGAACATGAAATCGAAAATCGACAATGCCGAATGCCGAATCGACAATGTCACTTCTTAATCTCTTTCACAATATCCTCCGGAAAATCCTCCTTCATCCGGGCTTCATCCGAAAAGCCCAGTTTTATTGATTTTTGCAAGTATTCGGTACAGCTTTTCCGGTCCCCATTCTGATAAGCATGAAGAGCATTGAAGTACCATACATCCGGGTTGTCTGGCTCGGCATAGGCATAGGTTTCGAGCAGGTTGAGGAGCTGGGGATTGGCAGGGTCCTCGTGGATCATCTTGTTGATCCGGCTAAAAAGCAATATCCCTATAAAGCCTTTGATACGCTGGTAATGGACCGCCTTTAAACCGCTTTTGTAAGTTTCCAGGTTTTTATTGAGTGCATCCAATTCATTCTTCCACCATTTGAAATCTTCGCTGAGGGAGCGCTGCGCATAGGATTGTTCCACACTGACTTCGGTTTGCAGGTTGGATTCCAGGGCCTGGATGCCTTGCAGGAAATCCTTGTTTTTTAGCAGGGCCCGGGCCTGCTCGGCTGCTTTGTCTTTTTCGCTTTTACTCAGAGCTATTTTATAGGCTTTTTCCAGGGCTTTCCAGGCCATGAGGTAATCTCCTGACTTTTGCAGGCTGTCGGCTTCATTCATGAGCTCATGGGAACGTTTTAAGCGGATATTTTTCATGCCGGCATCGTCTCGGAACAGAAAGAGCAGGGCATCGGACAAGTGCTGTGAGGGCGGCCATTCGTGGGGACCGTAGAAATAGTCGGAAGTAAATTGATCGTCGTTGAAGGACTTTATTTCCGGCTGCCGGTATTGTTCGCCGAAGTTGAAGTCGCCCATGCCGGAAATGGCGTAGATGGAACAGGAAGGCATTTGCTTGCCGGGGCCTGCCCCGCACATGATCAGTCCCTTGAGCGGGTGATTCAGGGAGTAGTAGTAGGCCATGCGGGCCCCGCCGGAGAATCCGGCGATGATGACGCTCTGTGCATCCACAGGGTATTTGTTTTGCAGTTCCGATTGCAGTTGAGCGATGGCCTTATCAAAGCCCGGAAAATTGTTTTTCACCAGGTCCGAGCCGGCAACTATGCAAGGAAAAAACTCCACTGCCGTCCGGAACTTCTCCACAGCCAGCTTCCCGTCCCCATGCGGGTCCAGGGCGATGACCAATGGCAGGGCAAAGCCCTGCCCCTGCCCCATATTTTCCGGAAGCAGGATATTATATTTATTGGCCGTATCGGCAGTACATTGCCCGTTCTGCAGCTCCCGGTATTCCACCTTCTTCAATTGCACTTCCGGCGGATTGGAGCAAGCCGCCAGGATCAGCAATGACAGAACTGTAATATAAAGTCTTAATTATTTTAATCTTTTTATATGAAGATGATTTTGCATGCATTTCCGGTAGATTTAGCACAAAAGTAAGGATATATAGGCTGGAACGGGAAATATTAAATAGTAAATTGGCTATATTAAATATTATATTGATTGCTTGGATATATCCAAGGTTCTGCCTAAATTCGGGTTGTGAAAAACCACTTAATTATTTCTGCCGTGTTTCAATTTTCAGGTTGATTTGTTTCACTTAAATATAGAATAACATTACTTAATAGTTGAGACAAGACAAAAAAATCAGTAACTTGTTGGTTTATACAAACGTTGTGTGTAATGCTAGACGACCACTTTGACAACATAGTGAAACGATTGACAAGAAAAAGTTGCTATTATTAAGATAAAATTATGAAAGCAATAAATTTACTTATAGCTGTAGTATTTATGCTGACTTTTTTTAGTTGTAAAAAGGACAATGTAAATCAACAAATCATACCAGTTCCAAATGGCAACTTTGAGTTATGGGACAATATGCCAAATTTATATAGTTGGCAGACAAATAGTTGTCCAGCTTGTGTTCCACCAAACGAAACTTACATTGTGCAAAAAGTGACTGATGCAGCTAATGGACAATTTGCAGCAAAATTTATGTATAATAATTTTTACAGCAGTCTTGCAAATAATAAATTTTCAATATCCTTACATCCAACTCATTTGACAGGATATATAAAATCAACCATAGCGAATGGTGATACTGCTATAATTCATATTGATCTATTTTCAGGTGATAGTATTGTCGACAATGGTAACTTGTATGAAACTTCATCAACAGCAAACTATACAAAAATAGAAATACCAATATCACAAAATTTTTCTACTGTGGATTCGGCATTAATAAGAATTGTTGGTGGGAAAAAACAGAACACAATATTGTATGTTGACAATTTTGTACTTATCAAAATACCTAAATAAGCACTACATACAAACGATATAACAAATGGCGGGTTAAGAAACATAATTGAAGCTTAGTTGCCCCCACAATCATTCGTGTTGGTTGATAGCTAAGTGCCTCGCAATCCGCCACTTGTCATAGCCTCTACCATATGCACAATGCTAAGAAAAAATCCCTCAAACAAAAAATTAAGAAGAAATGAAAAAAATAGCCTTCATAATTATTTCAGTTTTTCTTATTCAGATTAGAGGCATATCTCAATCCTGCTTACCTGATGGAATTACATTTACTTCACAAGCTCAAGTTGACAACTTTCAGTCAAATTATCCTGCTTGCACAGAAATTGAAGGGAACCTTGTCATCAACTCACCTGATATAACAAACCTGAATGGTCTGAGTGTTGTAACATATATAGGAGGAAACCTGGATATTTATAATAACGATGCTTTAACCAGCCTTGACGGACTGGACAATTTATCCACAATTGAAGGAAATTTATTAGTCTATTATGATGATTTATTATATGATTTGAGCGGATTGAACAATTTAACATACATTGGTGTAAACGTTGATATTGGGAGGAATAATTCCTTGAATAGTTTAGAGGGTCTGGAAAGTTTAACATCTATCCATGGGGACATAGCAATCCAGGATAATCCGGCCTTAATCAATTTAACGGGAATGGACCATGTGACTAATATTGAAGGTAATCTGCATGTAATTGCGAACGATGCTTTGATAAATTTTTCCGGATTAGAATATCTAAGTATAATAAATGGCCATCTTGAAATTGATTATAATCATTCCTTAAATAATTTAACCGGGCTTAACAATCTAACGTTCGTTGGAGCTTATGTAACAATTTATTCAAATCCTTTGCTATCCATTTTAACAGCTTTAAATCAACTTAACTCAATTGGTGGTCATCTGATGATAGTTTACTGCAATTCGTTAACCAATCTAATGGGTTTGGAAAGCCTTATAAGTATTGATGGTGATATTATAATATGGTCAAACGACTCGCTTACAAGTCTAACAGGAATTGATAATATTGATGCCGGAACAATTGTTGAATTAATGGTATATAACAATCCATCATTATCTGTTTGTGAGTCTCAAACCATATGTGATTATTTAGAGAACCCTGGTGGTACTGTGACTGTCTTCCATAATGCGACAGGATGTGATAATCCCAGCGAAATAGCTGCTGCATGTAACATTACTTTACCGTGCTTGCCATACGGCGACTATTATTTTATGTCTCAAAATGATATTGATGATTTTCCCTTAAACTATCCAAATTGTACAGAATTAGAGGGAGACGTAATCATTAACGGTTACTATAATGCGATTACTGATCTTAGTGGCTTAGGTGATGTAAGCTCAATTGGGGGGCAACTATATCTAAATTATGTCAATCTGATCGATTTATCCGGTTTTGAGCATCTGGACTCAATTGGAGGATATTTTTCAGTCGAGAATTGTGATTACCTGCAAAACCTCAGTGGATTAGATAATTTGGCATCAATTGGTGGCGCAATGATTAGAGGTAATGATTCTTTAGTCAGCTTATTTGGTTTGAATAATTTAAGTAATTCTCGTGGTAGTTTCCAGATAAGCAACAACTCATCATTAACTAGTTTGGACTTTTTAGATAATTTAAGCTCAGTAAATGGTCATTTGAAGATTATTGACAATCCTTCACTCTCAAGTATAACAGGCTTAGTAAACTTAAGATCTATTGACAGTTATCTTTACATAGAGGACAATCCAGTATTGTTGAGTTTAGAAGGTCTTGAAAATATTAAGGCAGGTTCAATTAGTAAATTACAGATTGATAACAATCTCTTATTATCCACTTGCGAAGTTGAAAGTATCTGTGATTACTTATTAAATCAGCTAGGGTCTTCGCAAATTCAAAATAATGCAAGCGGATGCAACAGCCCGCAAGAAGTTGAAATTGCCTGTACAGTTGGTGTTCAGGAAAAAATAAGGGAAAATGAAATATTTCTCTACCCCAACCCTGCCTCAAATGTACTTTTTATATCACAAAAAGATAATTCGGCAATAAAAAAAATAAATATTTACAACCCTCTGGGACAAAAAGTCCTAACTAAATCAGGACAAATAGAAAAGATCGATATTTCCAAAATTAGGCAAGGAATTTACCTAGTCGAGCTGATCACAAGCAAAACTAAATATAAAAAAAAGCTAATAATTAAATAAAACACAGTGCATAGTGATGCATATAATTTATGGCGGGTTTTTGTCTGAATATGAATATTTAGATTTCAAATAAAAATTAGTTTGGACAGAAAGATTGATCTTTAAAGTCAGCCATAAAGTATAAGCTACCCATTATCACCCTCAAACCAAAAAACTATGAAAAAGAGCCTGTTAATTATTTTCATTGCAATGGTGGTCACACTCCAGGCGCAGACAGATAGAAATTACATCCTCAGGGCAAGTATAGGATATAGTTACAGCCATAAGGACAAGATAGATTTAATGGATACTTATTCGTCGAACGGGGTCTACGGAGAGAAAGACCAGGCCTTTTATTTCACTTTCAGGGCCGGACGAAAACTGAAATCGAATTTCAATTACGGACTGGGATTTTCTCTTAATTCTTCCAGAGAGGAGCTCAATCCGGAAGAGGATTTCCCGGAAATGGATACATCGTCCGGGTATGTTTCTTTTATTTCCAGTCGTTTTACTCAACTAACCAAAAGCAAAACATACAGTCCTTCGGTCTATTTTGAGTATTATTATGATATTTCCAAAACATTTACCCTTTGTGTGGATGCCTGGTCACGATTCGATATCAGCAGTTCAAAATCCGAGGCCAATCTGGACACTCATTACCTCCCACAAGATACATCTTATATAGTCATCAATAACACATTCAAAGTAAGCAAGCGCCGCTACCTGGCTTTCGGACTGAGCCCTTCATTGAGGATCAACATTAATAAGAACCTGGGACTGGAATTCATCTTCGGCTCGCTGGAATACAGAATGAAGCTCAAAGATTCCCGTGCCCCTAAAGATGCCCGCCTGGGCCGGGAGTTCAATTTCGGCTTTGAGCCCGGGAAATGGCGGTTCGGCGTATATTTAAGGATATAGAGACGAAGAATCTTGTAAGAAGTATGAAGTAAAAAGAAATTAGTATTAGAAGGGAATTGAATTCGTCAATCTGAATTCTGACGTCTGAAATCTGAAATATCCTTTCGTGACAAGGTGTTTTGCGGTGCTTCCTTCACAAACACAAGTCCCTTAGGGACCTAACAGTAATAGCCCGGGCATTTATGCCCGGGGATGGGAGGCCAGGCACAATTTTAAGTCCGGAACGGACGACACATTATTCTCCGGCCTTCAGGCCGGGGAGATAAGGCCTGGTATTCAACAATAATTTCCGGAGAATCAAATACATCATTTCCCGAAGGCCTGCCTTGCATAAGGAGAACCGTTCACATAGAAAATAGAAAATCGTATATTGTATATTGAAAAACAAAAAACACCAAATGAATCCCTCAGATAAATCAGTCCCTGTCGAAGTATTTGCCGGGAAGCAATGGGAAGCAGCTATGGTAAAAAGTCTGCTGGAAAATGCCGAAATTGAAGCTTACCTGATAGACGAGTTTACGGGCACGCTTGCCCCATGGTATACCGCCGGCGGCGGGGCGGGAGCAGTGAAGGTGCTGGTACCTGGCGGGGATGCGGAGAAAGCAGTTTTGGTGGTTAAGGAATTTGAAGAAGGACGAGATTCAATTATTTAGGAAGGAGAAATTAGTATTAGAAGGGAATTGAATTCGTCAATCTGAAATCTGAAATCTGAAATCCACCAGATCCCGGCATGCGCCGGGATGACGGGCTTTGAAGTGTTTTAAAAAAATCGGCGCGGCACTCCTATGCATATTTTAGAGGCGTGCCGCGCCGATTTTCACTTTTGACCCAATGTCGCGTCATTCCGACGCAGAAGGAATCTGGGAGCGGATACGAGGAAAATATTATATAGAAGATAGAAAATTGTATATTGTATATTGAAAAACAAAAAACATTATATATCATCAGATAAAACAGTCCCCGTTGAAGTATTTGCCTGCAAGCAATGGGAAGCAGCTATGGTAAAAAGTCTGCTGGAAAATGCCGAAATAGAGGCTTTCCTGAAAGATGACCTGATGGGCACTCTAACCTTCTAGCAAGTATCTGCGGGCGGGATGAATCCTGTTAAGGTACTGGAATCGAGCAAAGATCTTGACATGGACTAGCAGGTTTTAAAGGAATTCGAAGAAAAATCCAGCTATAAACCCCCTTTGGGATATCAACAATTGTTTGTAAATAATCAGAACCAAAGATTCATCAAAAAGTGTGAAAATTTGGAAATTCGCGTGGAATCTTCTATATTTAATATCTAACAAAATTGCCTGATTTGAATTAAATTACTATCTTCCTTTTCGCAATTACTGTGAATATGAAAATCTATTTCGATAAAAATATGGTGAAACCGAAAAACCAAATGAATTGGAAAACTTAAAATCAAACATTATGAATCAAGTTTTAGATTTTGTATTATTAGGTATGGTTGGTCCATGGCAAATAATTCTAATTTTGGTGCTGACGATAGGCTTAATGCTTATACCATTAATTTTTTATTTATTAAGCCTTCAAAATACTTTAAATGAAATCAGGATTGAAAATCGGAAAATGCAACCCGGCCAGGTTTGGCTTTCTCTAATTCCTATTTTTGGAATTGTTTGGCAGTATATTATTGTCAATAGAATTGCAGACTCGCTAAAACTGGAATTTACATCAAGAGATATTAAAATAGATGAAGAGAGGCCTGGAATAGGAATAGGCCTTGCTTATTGTATTTTGTTCAGTTGTAACATTATACCATATTTAGGTATAGTAACGGCACTTGCCGGACTAATTTGCTGGATAATTTATTGGACAAAAATAAATGATTATAAAAACAAGCTTAAATACTCTAATGCTTAAAAATTCTGAAATCTACAATCCACTATATCCCTCACATTCATTCGGATGACGGGCATTGCGGTGCTTCCTTCACAAACACAAGTCCCTTAGGGACCTAACAGTAATAGCCCGGGCATTTATGCCCGGGGATGGGAGGCCAGGCACAATTTTAAGTCCGGAACGGACGACACATTATTCTCCGGCCTTCAGGCCGGGGAGATAAGGCCTGGTATTCAACAATAATTTCCGGAGAATCAAATACATCATTTCCCGAAGGCCTGCCTTGCATAAGGAGAACCGTTCACATAGAAAATAGAAAATCGTATATTGTATATTGAAAAACAAAAAACACCAAATGAATCCCTCAGATAAAACAGTCCCTGTCGAAGTATTTGCCGGGAAGCAATGGGAAGCAGCTATGGTAAAAAGTCTGCTGGAAAATGCCGAAATTGAAGCTTACCTGATAGATGAGTTTACGGGCACGCTTGCTCCATGGTATACCGCCGGCGGCGGGGCGGGAGCAGTGAAGGTGCTGGTACCTGGCGGGGATGCGGAGAAAGCAGTTTTGGTGG
This sequence comes from uncultured Bacteroidales bacterium, assembly GCA_963764475.1. Taxonomy (GTDB): domain Bacteria; phylum Bacteroidota; class Bacteroidia; order Bacteroidales; family JAADJA01; genus JAADJA01. Next base: position 50,142 of record CAVXTE010000046.1, on the reverse strand, counting down.
TTAAGGAATTTGAAGAAGGACGAGATTCAATTATTTAGTAAGGAGAAATTAGTATTAGAAGGGAATTGAATCGTCAATCTGAAATCTGACATCTGAAATCCACCAGATCCCGGCATGCGCCGGGATGACGGGCTTTGAAGTGTTTTAAAAAAATCGGCGCGGCACTCCTATGCATATTTTAGAGGCGTGCCGCGCCGATTTTCCCTTTTGACCCAATGTCACGTCATTCCGACGCAGAAGGAATCTGGGAGCGGATACGAGGAAAATATTATATAGAAGATAGAAAATTGTATATTGTATATTGAAAAACAAAAAACGCTATATGTCATCAGATAAAACAGTCCCCGTTGAAGTATTTGCATGCAAGCAATGAGAAGCAGCTATGGTAAAAAGTCTGCTGGAAAATGCCGAAATAGAGGCTTTCCTGAAAGATGAACTCGTCAATCTGAATTCTGAATTCTGAAATGTTAGTCGAAATCCGCCCGATTTTTCTATCTTTGAAAGATTAGCAAATCTTTGCTTCAGGAAATTAACTTTTGCCCGGAACTGTGTAATAAAAGTTAACTTGGGGGGTATATTGAGAAAAGACATCATCTTACTGCTACTAACATTACTCTTCTTCTCCGCCCTATCGGCACAGACAGATAAAGAAGATTTGCCTCAATGGGTACAGGTCCCCTCTCCCATCAACTCTGACCTAAAATTCATAACTTTTTTCAAACCCGGACAGGGCATAGCCTGTGGCAAGCAATTGTTAATTTATAGAGACAGACAATGGATAAAATATCATTCCCAGCCGCCTGTACCGGTTGACCTATGTTTCCCCCTCGACACCCAAAGCATTTTTGTTACAACAATTACAAAATTTCAGGAATCCGAATTATATTTCGGGAAAGATAATCATTGGGAAAAGGTTTGGACTCCCCTGGCTAATACCATAAGCGCCTTGTACTTTAACGACAGGGAAAACGGTATAATTGCTGGTATGGGTGAGATCGCATTGCTTAAAAACAATCGCTGGCAATGGATACACCCTCCAAATAATAGCGGTAATTATTTCTGTTCTAATTGACAAGGATACTACAGTCTGGGCAAATACCTCAGATTCAGGGATTGTTCAAGTATGACGGAAAATGGGGAAAAATAAAAAACTCTGAAAAAGTTAGTTGCTTCCGGTATTTTCATGATACTGTCTATGTAATGGGAAATGGTTTTTTAGGAATGGTCAATAGCCAGGACTCCGTAATATTTCTCACCACAGATGAGAAAATAAATAATATATTTTCTTTTTTCATTCTGGATAAAAACAATATCATAGCAGCCGGATATTCAGGTTTGATATTAAAGTATGAAAATGGCCTTTGGAAAGGAATGAAAAGCGGGGTAAAGGCGGACCTGTCTTCTATCTGGATGATCAGCGACAGTGTTGGATGGATATGTGGTAATAAAGGTACTTTGTTGCAATACACTGTGGTCGCCCCGGCCTATAACCAAGCCGATAAGTGGAAAGGATTTAAAACTATCAACTTTAATTCCTACGCCAAGGTAATTGATGACGAGTACGGCGTTGTTGCGGCAGATTTTAACAATGACGGCATGGTTGACATATTTACCTGCGGACTATTTGAAGCCAATCATCTGTATATCAATACAGGAAGAAATACATTCGTCAATAAGGCACAGCAATGGAATGTAAGTGAGACAGAAAATGTCAATCTCCATGAACTAAATTTGGGAGCTTGTGCAGGAGATTTTGATAATGACGGGGATATGGACCTTTATGTTTCAACCCTTAACGGCAGGAATAAGCTTTATAAAAATATCAGGAATCAATTTTTTGTTGATTATTCTGCTATCAGCCATGGTATTGGCGAAGAAAGCGACCGGACCAATGCTGTAATATCTGGCGATGTGGATAATGATGGCGACCTGGATATCTTTATTACAAACGAAAACAGCACGAACCGGCTGTTCTTAAATAATGGCGCCGGAATTTTCACAGAGCTAACCCAGATGGTAGGTTTAAGTTCAAAATACGGCGGTACGGCATGCAGCTTTAGTGATATTGATGGGGATGGTGACCTGGACCTTTGTGTAGCCAACTGGTCGGCCAGGAATTTACTTTACCGTAACCTACTGAAAGAAACCGGGGTCTTAAGCTTCCGGGATATCACCCATGAAGCGGGTATAGGGGGTGAAATTTATACCAAAAGCAATGCGGTTGTTTTTTCAGATATAGATAATGATGGTGACCCTGACCTTTTTATCACCAACCGGAAAACGACTAACAAGTTATATATCAATGATGGGAAAGGTATCTTCAGCGATAAAACCTCAGAACTTATCGGTGAAGATACTTTAAAGTCCTATAGTGCTGTGATAGCCGATTTTGATGGCGACGGTTTTAAAGATATATATGTTTCAAATGTGGGACAGAATACTTTTTACAAAAATCTGAATGGTAAAAAATTTGAAAATAAAACCGGCTCTTACGGAACAGGAATTGGAGGTTATAGTACCGGGTCGGCAGCAGCCGATTTCGATATCGACGGCAATATAGATCTTTATATTGCCAATTATGTTGGTGAAAGCAGTGTACTCTTGCACAACAACAACGAAAATAAATCCTTCATTAATGTTAAAGCCAGAGGCATTGAAAATAACCGCAGCGGAATTGGGGTCAAGATCTACGTTTATGGAAAGGATACAGTAAACGGCGGAGACAAACTTCTGAACTATACGGAAATAAACGGCGGCTCTGGTTATGCCTCTATGAATCAGCTATTTTTACCTATTCCTGTTAAAGATCAGGAAGCAGTTGATCTAAAAATAGTTTTTCCCAATGGAATTATAAAAACATTTGAACACGTGGTTCCCGGTAGCCATGTACTCGTCGAAGATATTTCAGGTTCCCGGAAATTCCTTGTATTGTTAACTAAGCGTGCATTCTTATGGATCAAAGATCCCGTTATGCTGCTGAGCTTATTGTCATGGGCATTTATACTCCTGATCATCGGCCTGTCTATGATGCGCGGTTTTAAAAGATACCGGTGGTCATGGATATACATCGCCGGATTTACGACTGTCCTGGTTCTGCTTTTTTATCTTCAGACAGGTTATTACACCTATAAAAACATTTGGTTCTCCACTGTACTTCCTATATTGAGCGTCCTTATATCCATATCTCTTGTTTACCTTTATTTTGAAAGAAGGAGAGTTAAGAGAACGTCTTTAGCCGAACAGGAGCAACTGCGCGAAAAACTTTCGCGTGACCTTCACGATGACCTGGCATCCACCATCAGCGCCCTTTCCATCTACCTGACCTTGCTTAAATATAATATTCAGAGCACAGAGAAAAAACTTTCGGAACTGCTCGATAAATCAATAGCCCTGGCAGGGGATGCTTCTTCGGCTATCACCGACCTGATATGGGCCATAAAACCCAGGCCCGAATCGCTGAACAATCTGATGGCCAGGATCAACAATAATTTCTCTGTTATATTCAGGGAGAAAGCAATCCGGTTCATAATCCGATCGGAATCAAACACCGATAATATCCTGCTGGATGCTAAAGTGAAGAAGAATGTATATCTGATCATCAAAGAAGCGCTTAATAATATTTTGAAATATGCTGATGCATCAGTGGTAAGCATTAAAATTGAATATCAGAATCACGAAATTCAGTTGAATATCAAAGACGACGGGATAGGTTTTGATCTGTCAAAGAATAAGAACAAAGGACACGGCCTGAACAATATGAAAGAAAGGTCTCATGAAATTAATGCGCACTATGAAATAATATCCGTCCTCCGCTCAGGAACACAAATCATCCTGGTTTTTAATCCGGACGGTAGAATGTAAGAATTAATGGTGAACTGAAATTATACTGATAAGCTCTTTTATGTAACAGGGCAAGCCAGTCATCCACTTCATTCTTTGAGAAAAATAGCACAGATGCATCATTGCGTAAGTAAGTTAAAATAGTCATCTTTACCCTTTTTAGAATAAACAATGATCAAAGTATCCATAATTGAAGACCATCACGATTTCAGGGAGGGTTTATCCTACCTGATCAATGCCTCTGAAGGCTTTGAATGTGTTGATACTTTTATAAGTGCCGAAGACGGGATATCGGGGCTTACCGGCAGTGAAGATGTGCTCTTGCTTGACATAAACCTCCCTAACCTTTCAGGTATAGAAGCTATACCCCTGATCAGGAAAAGGTTTCCGGAACTGAAAATCATTATGCTCACCATGTTTGACGATGACGACTATATAATGCAAGCCATACTTGCCGGAGCTAACGGATATTTGTTGAAAAAGACCGCCCCGCCGCAAATACTGAACTCCCTGAAAGACTGCATGGAAGGCGGCAGTCCTATGACTCCGGGCATTGCCCATAAAGTACTCGCTCTCTTTAAGAAGCATATCATTCCTAAAAGTGAGGACTTTTCGCTCACCCAGCGCGAAACCGAGATTCTGCAACTTCTGGTCGACGGTTGGGAAAACCAGGCAATTGCCGATAAGCTGTTTATCAGCCTGCAAACCGTCCGCAATCATATCCGTCATATTTACGAAAAACTTCAGGTACATTCCAAATCGCAGGCCGTGGTCAAAGCTATTCGGGAAGGCCTGGTCTAGACCGCCACCCTTATTAAAAATGACCTATTTGTGCTATAGGATATAACAATACACCGTTTTAGTTTTGCTTGATACCTTCTAAGCCTTTATATTGAAAGCTTAGATTTAGCTTATGTATAAATATTAACTGAAAATTATGAAAAAGTTATTCCTTTTAACATTTGGTATAAGCTTATTTGCCATTACATTTTTCTGGTCAGCTTGTAAAAAAACTGATGGCACGGACTGGAATGATGAAGAGCATACAGCTTACAATCATGTGATAAACCTTCAGGATGAGGTAAGTGCAAAACTGAACGATTGGTTTTCAAGTTTGGATTCCCTGGAAGCCATTCAAATGGCACAGCAGGAATTTGCCAATGATCCCAATGTTTCGTCAGTAACTGTTGGCAGCCAGGGGATTATGGTTCAATATGCCAATGGAATGCGGGGCGGTTTGTTTCTTAACCCCGATCGTGGAGAAGATATTGAAGGAAAGAGCAGCTTTATGAAGCGAAATTTCGATGCTCATAGTGATAACAATCTGAAAGCTATTGTAAATCAAAAGAAAATGTTATTTCTTGATCCGACGGTATCACAATTTCCCAATGCCCACGAGAAAGAAGTTTCAAACGATGTTCCAAACCTGGACCGGATCGGTACAGGATTTTACACCTATAATGGAACCAATCTTGATGAATTTGCAAATTTAGCCGGAAACGGTATTATCAATATTAGCTCACACGGAGCTGCCTGGCCTGATCAGAATAATATCACTGAAGTATATTTATTAACAGGAGTAACTGAAAACAAGGCTAATTCCGATGAATATTGGGACGAAATAGCGGACGGAAAAATTCCGATCATAATGGCAGACGAAGACAATAAATATTGGATATCCCCGGAATTTATAACTGAGCATAATGACTTCAGCCAGGATACTATATTGTTTTACGGCTGTTTTTGTTATAGTAATTTGGGTGGATGGCCTGGCATCGTTGAATCATTTGCTGAGGGAGCTTATGTGGGATTTGACTGGATTGTCGAAGTAAGATGGGCAAGTTATTGGTCCACTGACCTCATCAGACAGATGAGCGACACATCCAGAACAGATCCTGTGAGTATTGGAACATGGATGAGTGACCCGGATATTGAACATTCATATTATGATAATACACATCACCGTACTGTCAGCATACATTATACCGGAGATGGCACATTAAAATTATGGAATAAAACACAAGTTGATCTTATACCCCAGTCAGATGACGGAACACCGGTTAGCAATCCGGGAGAGGCTGGAGTAGCCTATCCTTTCAAATGCCAGGTAATTGGTGGTGGACCTGAACTAGAATATGTCTGGGATATTGGCGACAACAGTTCTCCGGTAAGCACCACGGAAAACGAGGTGGATATCACATGGAACAATAACGGAACATATGTATTCACCGTAACTGTCAATAATAAGACTACCGGCGAAAAAATAGGAGAAGATGCTGTAAATGTGACAATTGGATCAAGTTCACTAACTTGGAATGCCGTTAAATTTAAATTGCGTCATGTAACGGCAAATTATAAACATCTGGTTTTACCGGCTGGCACCATCACCTATTTTGACAGTGGATTGGAATGGACCTTTGATAATCATTTGCATCCCGGAATATATCAAAACGGATCATTTACAGCTACCTGGGATTTTAATGATGAAATCTGGGAGAATAAGGGCTCTGTTATACTTAGTATCGATGAGCAAACCAAAAAAGTAACAGGAGGAACTATTCATGCAGAATATATTAACATGAGTAATCCTGATAACAGGTATTATGTTATTGATTTTAATATACAGGATATAGATGCAAAGAACTGGGATTTAGATCATGGAAGCTTTCTTTTGGAAAAAGATGAGGTCTGCAACACATCTTACCTGAATAACCTGAGCTACGAAGATTCTCAAACAAGTGGTCCGGGTATATTAATAAATACAATGCAGTATATAATCTGCGACGATTACTCATATTTTAGCCTGGATTTTTCAACGGAATAAACTTTCACTCCCTCTTCCCAGGCGGATTTGAAACAAGAAAGTAATATTCCCCGGAAATGAGTTTATTAAAAAGGCCCAAAACAGTTTTTGTTTACTCAGGCCTGTGCCAAAGGGCACAGGCCTGTTTTCATTCCTCTTTTCTGATAATGGCAAAATGACACAAACGTGTCATTGGATGGTATTGATCTACCTCATAGATTTGTGGCTAATTCTTATAAGAAAATAAATGAAAAAAATTTTCGGAATTTTTTATTAAAACCAAAGATGATTATGAAATATCTCAAAATTACAACAGGTATTATGTTTATCGCTTTGTTTTTCATTATATCAATTTTCAGCTCTTGCAAAAAAGACAAGGATAGCAACTCTTCGTCCCCTGCACCCAACAAAACCGGAACATTTACCGACACCCGGGACGGACATGTTTATAATTGGGTGGAAATTGGAAACCAGGTATGGATGACTGAAAACCTTGCCTATATGCCACGCCTGGCAAATGTGTGGGCTTATAATAATGATGAAAACAATGTACAGGTTTATGGCTATTTATACAGTTGGGAGACAGCCCTGACCATAGCGCCCGATGGATGGCACCTGCCAGGCCAGGCAGAATGGGAAACCCTGGTCAATTCTTTGGGCGGTACAGAAGCGGCCTATAATAAGCTGCTTGAAAAGGGAAATACCCACTGGGGAACACCCAACGAAGCCAATAATGAAAGCGGCTTCACGGCATTACCTTCCGGATATTTTGATCAGAGAGATAATACTTTTAACAGCATGGGTAGCCTGACTATGTTTCATTCAACTACTGAATATCCTGGAAATACTTCTTCAGCTATGGGATTGATTTTAAATCAAAACTTCAAAGAAGCCGGGATCGAAGGAAGGCCCAAAGATCTTGCACTTCCTGTCCGTTGTGTTAAAAACTAAATCTTCTATCACTTAAAATAATAATAATAATGAAAAGCAATCATCTCATTCTTACGGCCATGGTCATCCTATTGACTTAACTTTAAATTAAGCCATATAAAACGAAGTAAAAGCGCTTTGTCTGATTTTTAACATTACTACCCTGATAATATTTACGCCAGGTTAATTCGCTTCTCAACCCGCCGGTTTTCTTACCGGCGGGTTTTTTTATTATGAACAACTTAAACCCATCAATTACAAAAATATAATATATCCGCTAAGCCTGGATGAGATAAGAAATAATCCATTAGGGAGGAAGAAACAGAAGGATCATGCTGCTTTCACAGAACCGGGAAAATTCATCCATGACCTTTAATGAATGCAGGGCATTATAAATCGGAGGGTCGTGAGCAGGTGAAAATTATATAATTGGAAATGAGAATTTCGTATATTTATTCTTCTATAAATTAAACGGCATACCTATCAATTATCTCACACAGGGGCCCGAGAAAACGACTATATCCCCTAATAACTGCCCTTACTCCAAATCTTGATAAAACACCGGGTAAAACTTATTAAAGTGATTGCAATTCATCAACATAACACTTCAACATAAAACAATAAAATTATAGGTATGAGGAAAATCAATTTAATATTCGTATCACTAGCAATGATTGCAGGCTTCAACCTGAATGCACAGATAGCAGTAAGCACCGATGGAAGCAATGCTGATCCTTCTGCAATGTTTGATGTAAAAAGCCCGGATAAAGGGGTACTTCCTCCGCGAATGGATGAAGCCCGACGCAATGCCATTGCCAATCCGGCAGCCGGCTTAATGATATATAATACATCCACCAACAAGCCTAATTATTATAATGGAACTGAATGGATGAATTTTGATGGCACATCTGCATCAACTGTATTTGTTATAGGGCTCAGTTATGGTGGTGGCAAAATAGCTTACATTTTGCAAAGCGGGGACCCCGGTTATACGGAGGGAGAAACACATGGATTAATTGCCACAGAAAGCTACCAGGTTTTCGGAGCAGGATGGGGTTGTTATGGAACCGGAATAAACGGAGCCGATGGAACATCCATTGGTACCGGAGGCCAAAATACATTAGATATTCTTGCCGGATGCAGTGAAACTGGAATTGCCGCCCAAATATGTGCAACACTCGTGCTAAACGGCTATGATGATTGGTATTTACCAAGCAAAGATGAATTATATAAACTTTATTTAAACAGGGCGGCAATTGGTAATTTTAGTGGTGATTACTATTGGAGTTCTAGTGAGTGCAGTAATTGGGATGTATGGGAGCTTGGATTTGATATAGGTGAGGAGGCAATCAATACAAAGGAAGCTCCGGACGACATTGCTCGTCCAGTTCGGTCATTTTAATTCAGTATATGTTTTACTATTTTTCATGAAACGATTTATTTTTTTGATAAATGAGCAGAAATGTATTTTGAAATTGCATGGAAAGAATACATTACGATACATTGTTGACGAGACAGACCTGAATTGAGCATAGTACGCACATCCTCCACTAAGACTGACCAGGGAAATTTCAAGATTGACAATCGTCGCCCTGCCTTAAGTTGCAGATCATTTACTGGTTTTTATAGCCATCAAATCATGAATTTCAGACTGAGGATTTTCTACCATTATTTTAGATGATCTTTATCTTTTTAGATTATCATGGTGGAATTGATAACATCATCGATCAAACGACCTTGCTCTTATCATAAAAAAGATAGTACTTTTACGCCTGTTTTAAATTATTAATAATATTAGCTCAAAATTGAATCTTTACAGATCATCAATATAAATAATGAAAAGAATGAAAAAGTTAAAAATTCTATCAATGGGCATGTTCCTTTTACTTTTGGCATCATGCAACTCAAACTCAGAACAAAAGAAATCCATGGAAAACACGAAAGACCTGGCATCAAATCCACTTATGCATGCCAGCACCCTGCCATTTCAGGCTCCTGATTTTACAAAAATCAAGGACAGCGATTATGCACCCGCATTTGAAGAAGGCTTAAAAGAAGATATGGCAGAAATTGAAAAAATCGCCAACAATCCGGAAGCGCCGACATTTGAAAACACCCTGGTGGCCCTGGAAAAGAGTGGCGAACTTCTTCACCGTGTCAATGGGGTTTTCAACATGGTTTCGGGAGCAAACACCGACTCGGTTTTGCAGGCATTGAGTGAAGATATTGCCCCGAAACTGGCAGCGCTGCAGGATGCAGTTTATCTCAACAATAATCTTTACGAAAGAGTTAAAACAATCTACCAAAAGAAAGATGAACTCAATCTGGATAAGGAATCAGCCCGATTGCTCCAATATTATTATGATGAATTTGTACGTGCAGGTGCTAACCTGTCCGCTGATGACAAAACACGATTAAAAAAGCTAAATGAAGAAGAAGCCGGGCTCAGTGCCAAATTTACCAACCAATTGCTGGCTGCTGCGAAAGCCGGTGCATTTGTGGTAGATAATAAAGAAGCACTAAAGGGTCTTTCAGATGGCGCTTTAAAATCGGCATCACAGGATGCTGAAGCCGCCGGGGAAAATGGCAAATGGCAGCTGCCTTTGCAAAACACCACCCAGCAACCTGCCTTGCAATCACTGGAGAACCGGGACAGCCGTCACAAATTATTTGAGGCATCCTGGACCAGGGCTGAAAAAGGGGACAAAAATGATACCCGTGCAACTATCAAACGTTTGGCTGAAATCAGGGCTGAAAAAGCAGGCATCCTGGGATTTCCCAATTATGCAGCCTGGAACTTACAGGATCAGATGGCCAAAACACCTGAAGCTGTCCAAACCTTCCTGAAGAAACTGGTACCGCCCGCTACGGCTAAAGCACGCAAAGAAGCTGCCGATTTGCAGTTGGTAATTAATAAAGAAAAGGGCGGTTTCGAATTACAGCCATGGGACTGGAATTACTATGCTGAAAAAGTCCGCAAAGCCCGCTACGATCTGGATGAAAGTCAGATCAAACCCTATTTCGAATTATTCAATGTATTGGAGAATGGTGTTTTTTATGCAGCCAATCAGCTTTACGGACTGACATTCAAACAAAGGACTGACATTCCTGTTTACAGCGATGACATGCGCGTTTATACCGTCTTTGATAAAGACAGCAGCGAACTCGGTTTATTCTATTGTGACTATTTCAAACGTGACAACAAATCTGGTGGCGCCTGGATGAGTAATGTTTTTGAGCAATCACATTTGCTGAAAACAAAACCGGTGATTTACAATGTGTGCAACTTTACCAAACCGGCACCCGGTGAACCGGCACTCATCAGCTTTGATGACGTGACCACTATGTTCCATGAATTCGGGCATGCCCTCCATGGTTTCTTTGCGGATCAAAATTACCCCAGCTTGTCAGGTACCAACGTTGCCCGGGATTTCGTGGAACTGCCTTCTCAATTTAATGAACACTGGGCCTTAAATCCAAAAGTATTCAACCATTATGCCCGGAATTACAAAACCGGGGAACCGATGCCGCAGAAACTGGTCGATAAGATCAAGAATTCTCAGAAATTTAATCAGGGATACGCATTGACAGAAATACTGGCAGCTGCCGATCTTGATATGGAATGGCATACCATCCCGGCTGGTGATTCGATAAAATCAGTCGACGAATTTGAAACCGCCGCCCTGAAACGCACTAATCTTGATCTTCCGCAGGTACCACCACGTTATCGTTCCAGCTACTTCATGCACATTTGGGGCAATGGATACCAGGCAGGCTATTATGCCTATCTATGGACAGAAATGCTGGATGACGATTCCTATAATTGGTTTCTGGAAAACGGCGGGATGACACGGGCCAATGGACAGCGCTTCCGTGATATGATCCTTTCACGCGGAAACACCGAAGACTATAACAAAATGTTCTTCGATTTCTGCGGACATAAACCTGATATCCAAGCGATGCTGGAAGACCGTGGATTAGTAGAGAAATAAATCCTGATAAATCCACCTCCCTGATCAATAAGGGAATAGCATAATAAGATCCTCTGATTTTCTAAACATAGATTTAAAAATCAGGGGATTTTTTTTATTCTAATCTGCCATCGGTTCTTAATAAGGGATAAGGAACTACCCCGCGGCAAGCAGCGGGGTATCTTAAGGAAATTTCTTTTATTCGTCTCTGGAGACAGGGAATTTAATCCCGGAATATCCTGAATTTTGTTAGAATAAAAAATGTATTACAAAATTATTGTAATACCTTTGTAATTACATTTAAAAGAATTATCATGGAAATATCAGTTATTCAGATCGGGAATTCAAAAGGTTTTAGACTCAGTAAGACATTGATTGAAAAATACAACATCAAAGACAAAGTTGAACTTATTCTTGAAAAAGGACAGATTGTTATAAAACCTATAGCATCACCCAGAACTGGCTGGGAAACAGCATTCAAGGAAATGAATGAGAATGGTGATGACCAATTGCTATTCAATGATGTTTTTGACAATGAAAATTTGGAAGAATGGAGTTAACCCAATATCAAATTGTCCTGGTAAACTTGGACCCGACAATTGGAAGCGAAATAAAAAAAACCAGGCCTTGTGTTATCATTTCACCGGATGAAATGAATAAATACTTACAGACAATTGTAGTAGCCCCAATGACAACTACTTCGAGAAAATATCCTACCAGAATCGAAGTAAAACATGACAGTAAAATTGGATGGATTGTAATTGATCAAATCCGGACTATTGATAAACAACGAATTGTCAGAATTGTGGGAAGACTTTCAAAACCCGAAGTTAAAGAAGTCAAATCAGTATTGAAAGAGACTTTTATTGATTGATTGAAAATATAAGCGATAACTAATCGACCTGGCAGTTCCCCTCCTGTTTAGATCGAAAACGAAATATAACTCTCCACCGCTAAAAGATGACAAAATACACTTGTTATTAATTGCCTGCATTTAAAATCTGCCATCTGATATCATAATTAAAATGCCAGTTTCGCATGAGCATTTCTACCTCTACCCTTGAGCAAAAGGGACTTCCACTCCTGGAAAAATTTGATACCCATTGTTTGCTCCTAATACATAATTTGTATTTTTAAGCTTTTTCAGGAACTTAAAATTTACTCCTAGAAATTTTTACCATCAAGAATTTCAAATGAAAAATCCTTTCTGGAATATCATCTTTCCTTTGACTTTTGCAATGCTTATCTCTTGTAATATTCATGATAAAAAGCAAACTGATATTAGTCCGAATGATGTGGTCCCAGGTTCCGTGCAGCTTGAATACCAGCAAATGGAAACAATCGGGTTCATTCATTTTACAGTGAATACTTTTACTAATAAAGAGTGGGGATATGGTGACGAGGATCCTAAATTATTTAACCCGACTCAATTAAATGCGGAACAATGGGTGCTTGCAGCAAAATCTGCAGGATTAAAGGAACTCATACTCACAGCCAAACATCATGACGGTTTTTGCCTGTGGCCCAGTAAGTATACTGAGCATAGCATAAAGAACAGTCCCTATAAAAACGGGAAAGGTGATATTATCAGGGAATTTGCCGATGCCTGCAAAAAGCATGGAATGAAGGTTGGTCTGTATCTCTCTCCCTGGGACCGGAATTATAAAGATTATGGCAAAGCGGAATATATTACTTATTACAGGAATCAATTAACAGAATTACTCACCCAATACGGGGATATTAATGAGATCTGGTTTGACGGGGCAAACGGAGGTGATGGTTACTATGGAGGTGCAAATCAAATCAGGAAAATTGATAGCAGAACTTACTATGACTGGGACAGTACCTTCGCGCTGGTAAAAAAATTACAGCCGGATATTTGCATATTTTCAGATGCCGGCCCGGATGTGCACTGGATAGGAAACGAAAACGGATATGCCGGGAACACATTCTGGTCAACTATTAATAAAGACGAATTGATAATAGGAAATTCTGATCAGGCATATTTAAATAGCGGTGACCCTGAGGGTAAGAACTGGATAATTGGACAATGTGATGTTTCAATCAGGCCCGGATGGTTCTATCACAAAGAGGAAGACAGTCTGGTGAAATCGCCTCAGGAACTGGTGGATATATATTATAAATCAGTTGGGAGAAATGCTGTCTTGCTGATAAACCTGCCTCCGGATGAGCGGGGGCTCATTTCTGAAAATGATATAGATTCCCTCCGGGCTTTTAAGCAGATATTGGATGAAACTTTTGCTCATGATATTGCTGATGGGGCAAATGTTTCTGCTAATAATTTCAGGTCGAAGAATGAAATTTTCAGTCCGGAAAATGTATTGGACAATGACCCCAAAACCTACTGGGCTACGGATGATTCAGTTTTACCTGCCGAATTAACCTTAAGTTTTGATAAAGAAAGGCAATTTGACAGGATTATGATTCAGGAACCTATACAGCTCGGCCAAAGGATCAGTAAATTTCAGCTTGAAGTATTCCATGGTAAGGAATGGAAAACTGTTTTTGAAGGAACGACAATAGGCTATAAAAGACTGATCAGGATTAAGCCTGTATATGCTTCAAAAGTCAGGTTAAGGATACTTCAGGCCAATAATACGGTAGCTATTTCCGGTTTTGGATTATATAAATCTTCAGATGGAGAAAGTAATAATTTTTGATCGGATAAGCAGGACCAGTCGCACTTAAACCGGAAAAGGAGTGCAGTATTTTCCATTCATCAGTTGCCAATTGTCAGCTATCTGAAATCGCCAATCTGAATTCTGAATTAATCCTCCTTCCCTCATGATTTCTGAAATTACAAAATCATCTCTTCAATGCTATTGCTCAATCATATTCTTCAATATTTTGTTGGCAATTATTTCAGCGGCTTTAATAATTGGATATGCAGCAGGAGAAGCAGTCAGGCAAGGATGCGTTCCGATTTGCATGGTTAAAAATGAATTAACCGACATTCGATTTTGTATGGCTAAACCTATAACATTTGTTAATTCGCCAGCCTCTAAGCCACCAATTACTTCTCCACCTATTATGACACCCGAATTTTTGGCTGCAACAAGTTTTACAATTTGCTTGTGAGCATCGGGTAAATTCCCGGGGTGACGGTTAATCCCCTCAAAAAGTCCGGTAACAGTTGCAATACCTTCCTGCTCTGCCCTTTGCTCGGTCACACCTGCAGTTCCAAACCCGGTATTGCCAATTGCAGTCGAATAAATTGCAATTGTTCCGCTAAAGGTCTTAACCACGTTCAGATTAAACAAATTCATTCCGGCAATTCTGGCTTCTGCACAGGCTGTGGAGGCTAACATCGTTGCAACCCTGCCCCGGGTCACAAAATCACGTTTTTGAGCACAATCGCCCACGGCAAATACATCCTTTATATGTGTACGCATGTATTCGTCAACAGCAATAAAATTGTCTTCATCAACATAAATACCCGATTTTTTTGCCAGTTGACTGTTCGGTTTGTAGCCGATTGACAGCACGACTGCATCCATATCCATCTTTTCTCCGTCTTCAAGCTCAATGGCTTCCACTTTTTTAGTTCCGAGTACCTTGCTTATCCCTTTCCCTACGATAATATTAACCCCTCTGG
Source organism: uncultured Bacteroidales bacterium (assembly GCA_963764475.1). Taxonomy (GTDB): domain Bacteria; phylum Bacteroidota; class Bacteroidia; order Bacteroidales; family JAADJA01; genus JAADJA01. The sequence continues at coordinate 34,982 of CAVXTE010000046.1, read as the reverse complement.
ATCCAAGCAATTCATGGATTTTCTCAGCAACCTCAACATCGAATGCCAGGTTAAGTATGTTAGGCATCTTTTCAATCAGGGTAACCTTATAGCCATGCTTGTTAAGTTCATCGGAAAGTTCTACACCAATAAAACCCGCCCCGATTACTGCGATATTTTTTGCTTCGCCCAGTTTATTTATCATGTCATCAAGGTACTCCTTGTCCTTGGGGACTACAAAAACATTTTCCAGGTCGGCACCATGCAACCACTTAGGTTTCATGGGGGTTGAGCCTGTCGCAATAACGAGTTTTTGATAGCTGATTTTTTCGCCACTTGCAAACAAAACTTCCTTGTTGCTGGTATTAATATCAACTGCCTCATCGACTAAGGATGTGATTCCGCCTTTTTGTAAAGCTGCATCAACAGGCATAAGGTTTTTATCACTGCTCTCAAGTGTTCCGAATATGTATGGAATGCCACAGGGGACCATCATTTCTTTTTGTTTTTTTACAAGGATAAATTCTTTTTTTGGCCAATGTGATTTACCCGTTACTGCCGCTACCATTCCGGCAGCGCTGCCGCCAATAATCAATACATCTGTATTTTTCATAATAAATTTTTTATATCGTTTCCAAAGCTTGTTTTAAATCACTGATAATATCTTCTGCATCTTCAATCCCGACCGAAAATCTTACCAGATCGTCTGTAATGCCGGCAGCCAGTTTGTGTTCTTTGCTGACACCAGCATGAGTCATGGAAGCCGGATGTTGTATCAGGGATTCAACGCCTCCCAGTGAAACTGCCAATAATGCTAAATGCACATTATCCATTAATTTTTTGCCTGATTCATATCCTCCTTTTAATCCAAAACTCATCATAGAGCCGAATCCACTCATTTGTTTTTTTGCCAGATCATATTGAGGATGAGATTGCAGACCCGGATATTTGATCCATGCTACTTTAGGATGTGACTCCAAAAAACCGGCAACTTTCATTGCATTTTCCTGAGCACGTTCGATGCGGATAGCGAGGGTTTTAACGCCCCTTATTACCATAAATGCCTGCGTGGGATCCATATTGCAGCCCATGTAAACCATCGAATGCCGGATTTTTTTGTACAAAACAGGATCTTTTGTTACAACTACACCTCCAACAATATCTGCATGTCCGTTTATAAATTTGGTAATCGAATGAAGCACCACATCAGCGCCCAAATCGAGTGGCTTTTGCAGGTAAGGCGAGCTAAATGTATTGTCAACAACCAAAATCAGCTTATGCTCTTTTGCGATTTTTGCACAGGCTTCAATATCTGTAATTTCCATGGTTGGATTTGCGGGTGTTTCGATGTATAATACTTTGGTATTGGGTTTTATAGCCGCAAGAATATTTTCGAGTTTGGAAGTATTCACGAATGTTGCCTGCACATCGAAGCGCGAGAAATCCTGTTCAAGCAGACCACGGGCCGGGCCATACACGGCATCGGAACTTACAATATGGCTTCCCGCTCCAAGCAGGGCCATGTGAACGCTGCTGATAGCAGCCATTCCCGAACTTGTTGCAATACCATCGTATCCGTTTTCAAGGGCTGCAATGTTTTTTTCAAAAACCCTGATGGTGGGATTGCTGATACGTGTATATATGTACCCATCATTTTTTCCTGAAAAGCAATCAGCCCCATCCTGGGCGCTTTTAAATTTGAACGTTGAGGTTTGGTAAATTGGCACGGTGGCACTTCCGAATTCATCCTCAAACACACCTGCATGAATTAGCTTGGTGTTAAATCCTTTGTCTTTTGTATTCATCTTTTGAAATTTAGTTAAAATTCTATACCCTTGCGGGCTTCAATTCCTTCATTGTAATAATGCTTTATTTCTTTCATTTCAGTTACTAAATCAGCCATCTCATATAGTTCGGCAGGAGCATATCTCCCCGTTAGGATTATTTCCATTGCTCCGGGCTTTTGTTGCAAAATTTCTATAATATCTTTCAATTCAAATAAATGATAATGGAGAGCAATGCAAACCTCATCCATGACCACTATATCGTACTTATTTCCCAGGATAAGCGCAGCAACTTCCTTTAAGCCAAACTGAGCTGCCTCAATATCTTTTTCTGTAGGTTCATTTTTAATAAAACAATCCAAACCATACTGTTTGAGTTCAATCTCCGGAAAACGTTTTATTGCATCGAGTTCAGAATAATGCATCCCTTTTACAAATTGAGCAATAAACACTTTTTTTCCGGCACCTGCGGCTCTCAGGCAAAGGCCTAAAGCAGCGCTTGTTTTACCCTTGCCATTGCCTGTGTATAAATGTATGTATCCAATGCTATTTCCCATTTGTAATCATTTTATAAGCAGATTGTATTCCTCTTGCAAAACCGGATTCCGGAGCATATTCCATTATACTTTTGCAATGAACCATTGCTTCAACTACTATGGGATCAAAAAGAAATTTCCCTGCAATGCTTATATTTAAATTACTACAGTACAATTCTATCTCATTTGCCATATCATAATTCAGGTCGTATTTATTAATGATCACCCAGAGTTTTAAATCGAATTTTGAAGCTATTTCAATGGTTCTTTTTAAATCATGCATTCCTGAGATACTTGGTTCTGTTATGATAAGCACATGGTCAACACCCGTGATGGTTGAAATTACAGGACAACCAATACCCGGAGGTCCATCAATAATAATTTTATCAATTTTTTCTGATTTGGCTATTTTTTTAGCTTTTTCGCGTACAATATTTACAAGCTTCCCTGAATTTTCTTCCCCGGGAGCAAGCCGGCCAAATACCATTTCCCCATTCCGGAATTTGCCAGCATACATGCGACTTTCGTTGCTGTCAATCATTTTAATTGCCCCAGAAGGGCATATACGGGAACATAGCTTACAGCCATCACATAAGACTTTTGAAATAATCACTTTGTCATTCAAAAATGAAATGGCACCAAAACGACAATAATCTACGCACAAGCCACAATCTGTGCATGAGGAATAGTCGATTTCCGCCTTTTGTCCGCCGATATATACCTGTTCTTCTTCATGAGTGGGATTGAAAAGAATATACAAATTAGCAGTATCTACATCGCAATCAGCCAAAACAACTTTTTCTGATAATGTTGCAAAGGCAGCGCTTATGCTACTTTTGCCTGTCCCTCCCTTACCACTAATTACTGCTATTTCCATATTCCAATTTTAACTTTCATATTCAATACATGCTAAAATCTTCCATCAGACCGGGCTTGAGCAATTTTTTGCGATAAAGGCTTAAGCCAACCTGTTTTATCAACTTCAAAACAATCAAATTCAGGAATATATGGTTTAATGTCCAGCAAAGGAGTTTTGTCCAAAATATCTACATTTTCAATAAAAAGAATGTTCTTCTTGATTCCGAGCAATCTTACTACAGAAAAACCAATTTGATTCGGTCGCTTTGGGGCCCTGGTTGAAAATATTCCATGTTTTTCAGTATCTAAAAATGGTGTAACCAGGAGATCATATCCCTTTGACTGATGAAAATAATACAACAAGATAATATGCGAAAAACCTTCTAAATCCTGAAGTCCAAGTGTCAGTTCTTTGTTTAATTCAATATGCCCCTTGACACCCATGGCACCATTTGCTTGTATAGGCATTCCATCTTTTAAATTAAAAGGTGTATGAATAATTCCGATGGGATTAAATTCAACAGACATAAAAATTATTTTTAAAAAAATATTTTTTCAATAGTTTCAAGTTTTACGATTTGCATTATCAACTTATTAAATTGTTTTTCCAAATCAGGTAGAAATTTGCTGGCAATTTTCCCTTTAGAATAATATGAAGCAATAGCTTTATCAAAGGGTATCTCCATCAATAAGGGTATATTCTCATCTTCCAAATAATCATAAATAGCATTATCTCCAAGTCCCGCCCGGTTAATGATTACACCACAGGTTTTATTCATTGTTTTCAGCGTTTCAAGCGATTGCTTTAAATCGCTTAATCCAAAGGGAGTAGGTTCTGTAACCAAAATAACATAATCGGCTACTGAGACGGTCTGAATAAACGGGCATGAAGTACCCGGAGCTGAGTCCAAAAGGATAATTCCAATATTCCCGGCCTCTTTTATAGCTTCTTTAATTACTGAAACCGGTGAAAAAACGCCTACTTTCATTTTAGCTTCGATAATCGCAGATTTTTCGGAAATGCTATAATGACTTACAGTTCCAAGTAAAACGTCTTTTTCGCTGATTGCCTTATCATAACAGGCAAGCGAACATGCTCCGCAGCCATGACAAAGGTCTTCGATTACTTTAATGATTTTTGCAGGGGGTAAAATGAAAATTGCGTTATAATTGCAGTATTCGTGACATTTTCCGCAATACGTACATTTGCTCTCATCTATTACAGGAACTTTTTGGTTTACCTCAACAGATTTCACATTATTTCCACTAAAAAATACCATGTCATTTGGTTCTTCAGCATCGCAATCAACCAAAGTAGTTTGATAGCTATGCTGTTGAAGTGCATAAAACAGGTTGGTTGAAACCAAAGTTTTGCCAGTTCCTCCTTTACCGCTGGCAATGGCAATTTTAATATTTAAAGGTTTAATCATAATCTAACCTGGTCTTTTCATCGCATATTGTATTTTGAATATTCGTATGCAAAAATTCTCCGTCCCAGGTATTCATTTTACTGTGGGGTATGTAATATTTTTGAGGAATGGGGTGTGTGCCGAAAATGACCTTCATGCCGTATTTCTCAGTAATAAACTTTTCAAAGTGTTCCATGTATGGACAAGGTGGATAGCCGACCAAAAATCCGGTGGCAAAATGGACATGGGTAACCCCGTTTTTTTTCATCTCTTCGGGTGCATATTCAATATTCCCGCCGGGACATCCGCCACAGGTAGTGTAGGCAGCCAGTTCTACTTCTTCATCCTTATACATTTCGAAAGCTCCTTCTTTGTTTTGAAGGGCCCTGAAACACTTACCACCAGCACATGTATGGTAACGGTCGCAAATGATAATTCCGATTTTAATTTTTTTCATTTAACTATTCACTTTGATTGCAAACAACAAAACTTCCTTTTTTAACATTTAAAATTTCAGCAATTACATCGCACTTCACCATAAGTAAGAAAAATATTCTTGAATCTTTTTGTGTTATTAAGCCCTCAAGGTTTCCCTGTCCTTTTGAAATGATAATATCTGCAGAATTATAACTTTCAATAAATTCTTTGCTGCATTTATGCAAAACAGTTGAAGGAGCATCGTATCCGTTTGAAATTACTTTGGAGACCATGCCCATTCCAACCTCAGTAGCATCTTCCATTGTTGCATCGTTTAGCACATGAGCACCTTTAACAGCATAGGTGATATCATTATGCACCATGGTTTCAATAAGAAGTTTGTCAAAAACTATTTCTCCGGCATTGTCTCCCAAATACAAAATTCTCTTCGCCTTTTTTATCCTGTTCTTAAGAAGCTTTGAATGGTCAATTGCAAGAGTAGCCTTTATAACTTCATTTATTGTCACATGTACATCGAAGCTATTATTTGCTCCATAATCCATGATATTCCCTGCTATAGCCAGCCTTAATGCTAAATTAAAAGGGTCACCTGATGAAAGTACTTTCAGTTTCCATTCCTTGTATAGCTCTAAAGCAATAGCGTTACTGTTTATTTTTTCTTCTTCAAAAGGATTGGAAACATTGATAATCCGGCAAAACTCGTTATTCAATTCCCTTTGTATTTCAGGTGTTGAAAGATGTTTGTACTTAATTATTGTCTCCTTATAAAAAGAAATAAACTTATGATGTTGAATTATTCCGACATTAAACTTTTCAAACAAGCGATGATAAGTATTAAGGAAACAACTTCTACACCGGTTATCAAGTGTATTTTGCAAATTAATGTTGGCAATTCCCGTGTTCGTGGTGTTCGTCATGATTGCAATAATTGGCACTAAGACTTAATTTGTTCGCTAAAAAATCGTTGACCAGTTCTTTGGCTGGTTTTATCGGTGCGCCAACAAAAGCATTGATATTTTGCTGATTGAACAGCATTATTGCCTGTTGCCCCATGCCTCCCGCAATTACATCGGTTACGCCAAATTCAGCGATCCATTTTGGATACAATCCAGGCACATGTTCAGGTGGGATTACTTCTTTTATCTCCGTTATTAAATCATTTACAACATTTACAATGGCAAATGTCTGGCAATGCCCAAAATGAGCACATAATACTCCATTTTCCATGGGTATTGCAATTTTTTTATTCATGATTCTATTTTTTAAAACTTGATTTTTCTCCACTCTTCTTTCATTCGATTCAAGTCGGTAATCCATGATTCAATGTCGTTTTCATGTTCCAATTCTTCATTGAGAATCGTTACAGCCATCTGATAGGTACTATGATCTTTCCCACTTGTAAAATCGGCTAATTTCCTGATACCGCTGTATTGCACATCTTTCTCCTTTTAAATTCTGTTCCAATATCATTTCTATATAAGGATCGGATGGTTCATCATAACTACAACGGGCTAATTTTGTCCATTCGGTTGGATTTATTACCGGAGTGCCACCCAATTGAATAATTCTGTTCACAACTAGAAGGGCATGACCAAGTTCCTGATCTGCATGAAGTAATAGCTCAGGTTCAACTTCGCTTCTCATAGGCCCCTCCATTAATCTTGCACCAATCCAATATTGGTAATAAGCTAACCATTCTTCTGAAAGAGCGGCATTTAACATTTTTATCAATTTGTCTCCATCCACGGATGAAACATTAATTGCTTGTTTTCCCATGATATTATTTTTTTTTGAAAATTGCGAAGGATAAATAAGCCCTCAGTCTATTTATTGCTGACCACCCCTGAAACGGTTTTGTCGTCCCATACCGAAACCTCTTCCACCTCTACCTCGTCCAAACCCAAATCCTCTTCCCTGAAAGTTTTCAGGAAGATTTTCGTTTGGATTTTCATTTGATGTAGTATCTTTATTTTTGAGATTTGCACCAAAATTGGTACAACGTCCCATTCTGCGGCCTGTCATTGGACCTTGTCCGTTAGGGCCTGTTTGATTAAATCCTGGCATAATAACCTCCTTTTTAATTTATTAATACTATTTCATGTCGCTTTTCAAGCGCTTTTCTTTTATCCAATTCCAAACCCTTTCAGTTACACCGATGATCACCACAGCAACCAAACCAATTATTGCATTCTTAATTTTACCATCGCTCTTTGCATTATCAGAAGGGTTGCACCTACCCATTCTTCTACCAGTCATTGGGCCTTGCCCAACCGGGCCTGTTTGATTAAATCCTGGCATAAAAACCTCCTTTAAAAAATTGATTATTCTATATTAAACCGCTTTTTAAGCGTTTTCCTTTGCCTTTCCCGCCGCCGGAATGATGTTTTTTACCCAGACCTTTACCGAGGGATTTTAATTTATCATCAGCAGTCGATTCACTGCATTTTCCTAATTTGCGTCCTGTTCCGGCACCTTTGCCGTCGGGACCCGTTCCGTTGAGTTGTGGCATTTTTCTTAATTTTTAATGATTTAACATTTCAATAATTTCCTTAATTTGTTTCTCTGGTTCTTTTAAAACTATCATTTGAATTTTCAGGCTATCAAGCAAGGATTTTATTTTCATCCCAAACTCGCCTGAAATAATTTTATTTACACTACGGGATGCAACTAATTGAACAGATGCAGGGCCAGCACCTTCTTCTGCGTCTTTGTTCGGGTTAGGAATAAATTCTACTGCTTTGCTTTCTGTGTCGTAAACTACAAAGTAAGCACAGCGACCAAATCGTTGGTCAATTATTGATTCTAATGAATTTCCTGTTGATGTAATGGCTACTTTCATAGTATATGTTTATAATTTTCTGTATTTAGGACTTCCTTTTCTTATCAACGCAATGTTGCATTCAGGGCATACTTCATGGTTACATGGGGCCCCGTATTGATGTTTTTGTTCAAATCCACAGTTTGGACATATACACATATCATCACAATACTCATCAGCAACAGCTTCATGGTTATTCTTATAATCAAATTTAGCAACACGTTGACTTCCACATAGTGGACAATTCTCTACTTGCTTTTCTTTCTCAGGATTATTAAAGTAACACCTGCATTTTTTACAATGATACCAGTCGCTGTCGAAATAAACCTTACCTCCTTCAATAGATATTTGTCTGCCTTCAACAAATGCTTTTGCAATTTTTTGAAGGGCAGATGCATAAATACGTGTAAAAGTTGGTCTGGAAACTCCCATCATAAGGGATGCCTGATGATGATTAAGTTTGTCATAGTCGCTCAGGCGTATGGCTTCATATTCCTCATACAATAAGTTAACAAGCTCCAGATTTTGTTTTTCAGTATCCGGACCATAAGGCTTAAATCCTTTAATTACCGGAGGATTTAAAACTTTTCTCGGCACTTTTATTCTTGGGCACATAATTTATATTAAACAATAGTTCGCTGCAAATGTAATGAACTATTGTTCAATTAACAAATTTATTTTTACTTTTGCAGAAAATACATTTTTATGGATGAAAGAATAATAAATTCGGAAACAAGGCAGTTTAAAGTTATTTTTCCCAGTATGTTAAATGACCACGGTACATTATTTGGTGGGATTGCGATGCAATGGATGGACGAAGTGGCATATATTGCTGCAATTCGTTTTACAAGAAGCAAAATGGTTACTGTGTCGGTTGAAAAAATTAATTTTATAGTACCGATGATATCAGGCAATATTGCAGAAATTATTGGAAAAGTAACTAAAGTAAAAAATGCCAAGATTGAAATTCAGGTTGAAATTTGTATTGAGGATATGTATTCTGATAACAGACAAAAAAGCGTTGAAGCTTTTTTCACTTTTGCATCTATAAATGATAAAAACCAACCTATTCCAATTACTAACGAGAAACAATCAAATCAATTTGTTTAGAGCGTTGGTGATGTATGAAGGCAGTGTGGTTGTTCAAAAGCAAATACTGCTTTTGTCAAAATAAGTGTGGTGAGGAAAAATTTAATTTTTTTTTGGCTTGCAGGCGATGTCCTAATTGATTGGCTGATTCAACTAATTCTCTGATCCAAACCAGCCAGCAATCTTACTTATATTTTGCCGGATCCAAAGCAGCAGGAGACCATTGCTCAAGAAATTCGACAAGTTTCTTTTCGCTGTACGATTTATCCTTTTCGAGATAGGCTGTATTTTGAGTATGCAATCGGTTTCCGTTCTGATCAAGGATAACCAAAACCGGAAAACCGAATCGCTGCGGGTAACCCAGTTTGGCAAGCACATCAAGGTTCTTATTTTCTTTGCTGTAATTTACAAGCAAAAAAACGTAATCCGCTTTCATCACCGAATCCACTCTGGGTTGATCGTGATAAAACTGATGCAGCCGCAATGCACCACGGACACCAGTTACCTCCAATCTGCAAGAGTACATTTTTTCCTTCCGCTTTAGCTTGTTTTACGGCTTGTGCTATATCGGCTTTTGCATCTGCATCAGGATTATAAATTTTAGGCCTTACGGTTTGAGCCGAACCGATGGCAAAAACCATAAAAAACAGAATGATACCTGTAAGAAAACCTTTCATATTAAGCTTATTTAATGTTTTAAACAATAACAGCATTTAAAGTTTTTGCAGCCGTGATATACTGTCAAACTCCTCACCCGCATCGTGCAAACATAGAAAGAATTTTTGATTCTTCTCCACAGATTTTAAACACTATTAATAACCACAAGCGGAAAGGAATTATTAGAATAGGTTCCGTACAGGAAGATAAAAACAGGTGACGGACTTTATATAAGTTCTGTAATGAATTTCATGGTATCAATCCCATCCGCATAATCCCAGAGTTCGGGATGCTGTGCTTTACCGAACGGAATGGCTTCATGGAATTTTTCAGGATCACCTACCACACACTGGATCAGTTCTCTGTCAGTTTCCAATCGTTGCTCTACTTCCTTTAAATTTTTATAATATTCGAAATAGACAACGGAAGGCGGCGAACTGTACCTCAAATCTTCCTTCATAAGGATAAATCCATTGTCGAAATGCTTCTCACTATTGATGAGGTATATCGATTTGTAATATTCATAGTTATTGTTGTATTTGTAGTGATCACTGACAAATTTAAATTTTTCAAATGCGCGAAACAATAACCCTAAATCATACCCTACCGGTACATATAATTTCGACACATTGCGACAACCCATACCGAAATATTGAAACACATCCTCACCAAGTTTTTCAAGATCTGCTTGCTGTTCATCTCCTGTAAGGATGGCCACACCGTTCCTGTTTTTCCGAATGATGTGAGGATATTTTCCGAAGTAATAATCGAAATAGCGGGATGTATTGTTGCTTCCGGTAGCGATAATAGCGTCAAAATCATGCAGCATTCCTTCTTCGAATACCACACTATCACGAAATTCGGGTACATATTCAACAAGCTTTTCAGCAATAGCAGGCAGAAGCTGATCGTCATCCGAGGACATTTTTGCAAGTAACCGGTTTCCCGACATAAGCACACAAAGAAAGTCATGAAACCCTACAAGCGGGATATTTCCAGCCATAATAACGCCGATAGTTCGTACAGGTTTTTCTTTTGCCAATTTATCACGATAAGATTCCAGCCAGTATTGAAGCTTGATTTCCGTCATACTCTCGGCAATACTTTGAATCGCTAACCGGATATTTTTTATGGTGAACCAGGGATTTTTAGCATTGCTGGTGGTTATGGCGTTGCTTAAGGGTGACAAATCATCTGTAAATTGATCCGATTTAAGTGATTCAGATAAAAAATTCCCCAGTTTAGCAAAGGCGTCGACTCTCTTCTCAAGTGCAATCATAGGATTTATTTTGAGGCAATTAACAGCCCGATATTTTTAGATTGTTTTCAAATTACGTGATCTGCAAAAATAATATTTCGTTTCGTTACTATTTTCACAATAAAATTTTACTTTTGCCTCAAATCGTTCAAACTGCGGTACAAATTCAAATATTCAGATTAAATGAAAAAACATAATTTTTATGCAGGGCCATCAATCCTCCCTGAATTTACGATTGAAAACACAGCACAGGCTGTGAAAGATTTCGCAGGGACAGGGTTGTCCATCATGGAGATTTCTCACCGGAGCAAAGAGTTTGTTGCGGTTATGGATGAGGCAATCGCTTTATTTAAAGAGCTGTTAAACATTCCGGATGGGTACAGTGTACTCTTTCTTGGAGGAGGTGCCAGCCTCCAGTTTGCCATGGTTCCGTTCAACCTGATGAACAAAAAAGCAGCCTATTTGAATACAGGTGTTTGGGCTAAAAAAGCCATCAAAGAAGCCAAGCTTTTTGGGGAAGTTGAAATTGTCGCTTCTTCAGAAGATAAAAATTTCAGTTATATCCCTAAAAATTTTATCATTCCGAAAGATGCCGATTACTTCCACATCACAACCAACAATACCATATACGGGACAGAGATCAGGACCGATTTCGACAGTCCGGTGCAGTTGATCGCCGATATGTCATCGGATATTTTCAGCCGTCCGGTTGATGTTTCTAAATATGCTATGATTTATGGAGGTGCACAGAAAAACCTTGCTCCTGCTGGCGTTACTTTTGTGATTATTAAAAACGATATCGTTGGCAAAGTTGACCGGAAAATACCGACAATGTTGTCGTATCAAACCCACATCGAAGGCGGATCAATGTTCAACACACCACCATGCCTACCTGTATTCTCAGCACTGCAAACACTAAAATGGCTCAGGAATAATGGCGGCGTTCCGGCAATGGAAAAGAAAAATATCGAAAAGGCAGGATTGCTCTATGATGAGATCGACAGAAACAAACTGTTTGTCGGAACCGTAGCCAAAGAAGACCGTTCCCTGATGAATGTTTGTTTTGTGATGAAAGAGGAATACAAACAATTCGAAGAAGAATTCGGCAAATTTGCCGCATCGAAAGGTATGATCGGGCTCAAAGGCCATCGTTCTGTCGGTGGGTTCAGGGCTTCGACATACAATGCATTACCAAAGGAAAGTGTTGATAGCATTGATTGAAGTGATGCAGGAATTTGAAAAAATGCATGCCTGAAATGTTTATCAACGATGAATAAATTCTATAATCCAAACATATTTAATTTATTACCGTTAAACAAAAAAATGTGATAACCATGACAAAGGTACTCGTTGCAACAGAAAAACCCTTTGCATCTGCTGCCGTGAAAGGCATCAGAAGCATTATTGAGGGGGCCGGATATGAGCTCTTGCTTCTCGAAAAATACACCGATCAAACACAGTTAGTGAAAGCCGTTGAGGATGCTGATGCACTCATTATCCGTAGTGATAAGGCAACGAAAGAAGTAATCGATGCAGGTAAAAAATTAAAAATTATCGTCAGAGCCGGTGCCGGCTACGACAACATCGACCTTACCGCAGCAACTGCTAAAAATGTTGTGGCTATGAATACGCCTGGTCAAAACTCAAATGCCGTTGCTGAACTTGCATTGGGAATGATGGTTTTCCTCGCCAGGAACCAGTTTAATGGCAGCTCGGGAACAGAACTTCGGGGAAAAAAACTGGGAATCCATGCATTTGGAAATGTAGGCCAGCTTGTCGCTGAGATTGCAAAAGGTTTCGGGATGGAAGTCTATGGATTTGATCCGTTTATCGCCGATGAGAAGATGAAAGATCAGGGAGTTACACCGTTAAATTCGGTTGAAGCACTGTATTCAACATGCCAGTACGTGTCGTTACACATCCCGGCAAATGAGCAAACAAAAAAATCTATCAACTTCGGTCTCTTATCCATGATGCCAAAAGGTGCAACACTTGTTAACACAGCACGTAAAGAGGTGATCGACGAAGAAGGTTTGATAAAAATGTTCAGGGAACGCAATGATTTTAAATACCTTTCTGACATTGCTCCTGATTGTGCTGCCGAAATAGTCGAAGGATTTGCAGGAAGGTATTTTTTTACCCCAAAGAAAATGGGAGCTCAAACATCAGAGGCAAACATCAATGCCGGTCTTGCTGCTGCCAGTCAAATTGTGAGCTTTATTGAAAAAGGAGACACCACATTTAAAGTCAACTGAAATTATCCACCAAAACATTCTGTAACCTAGCTAATGAAATCTATACTTTCAACATATTGCATGATACAAACTGAATGTTTAACAAACTTCTATAAACGATAAAAAAATTACCAATGGAAAATGACACTACAAAAAACGTATCCTTTTTTAAGTTCGAAGACTTGAGAGTTTATCACAAGGCGTTGGAATACATTGATCAGGTTTATAACGCTACATCCCTGATCCCGACTGGTCAGGGAAGGGATTTCAGCGACCGGTTTATCACAAGTGCCCAGTCAATCGCATTTTATATTGCAGAAGGCTCAACCCACAATAAAAATCAGTTCATCCATTATTTAAAATTGGCAAAAAGCTCTGTTAGGGAATGTGTTGTGATGACAGCGATTGCTGAAAAACAAGCACTTTTCAACGAATCTCAGGTAGAAGAATCGCGCAATTATCTGATGGAAATGACAAAAATGATCGGTGCACTGATCGGTTCAATCCAGAAAAGCAGCCCTAAACCAAGGGAGAAAGCATCAAATGACGATGTAATGACCTATGATGCCCTGGATGTGAGAAGATATTAAACGGGTACCATAATTTTAATAATTAGTTAATGGCTATACTTAAGGCTTTCAGAGGACTCAGACCACCGGCAAAACTTGTTAAAAAAGTGGCCTCCAGACCTTATGATGTACTAAATTCAGAAGAAGCAAGAAACGAAGCAAACGGAAATAGCTATTCGCTACTTCATATTATCAAGCCGGAAATTGACCTGGCTCCTGGCATTGATGTCCATTCTGTGGAGGTATACGAAAAAGCAAAGGAAAATTTCACCCGTTTCCGTGAAAACAACTGGCTGGTTCAGGATGATGACGAATGTCTTTATATTTACGGGCAAACGATGTTCGGGAAGACACAGTATGGGATTGTTGGCTGTGCATCTGTGGATGATTATCTCAATAATGTCATCAAAAAACATGAGCTAACCCGGCCCGACAAAGAGGAAGACAGGATGAAGCATGTGAGGATCAACAATGCGAACCTCGAACCCGTTTTCTTTTCCTATCCTGCTGTCAAAGAAATCGATGAGATCGTAAAAGCATTTATTCTTAACAATATTCCGGTTTATGATTTTGTTTCTGATGACGGGATTGGCCATCATTTTTGGGTGATTAAAGATAAAGGGATCATCAGCAGTTTGATCGAATTGTTCGAACTGATACCCAGTACGTATGTTGCCGACGGACATCACCGCACAGCAGCGGCCGCACTGGTGGGAAAAGAAAAAAGGGATCAGAACCCAAATCATACAGGCCAGGAAGAATATAATTTTTTTCTTGCTGTTCATTTTCCCGATAACCAGCTTACGATCATTGATTATAACCGGGTAGTGAAAGATTTGAACGGAATGACAGCCAGTGAATTCATCAAAAATCTTGAAGAATCATTTGTTGTAGAGGACAAAGGTAAAACCATTTACAAACCGGACTCGCTGCATAATTTCAGCATGTATCTAGAAGGAAAGTGGTACAGTCTTACAGCTAAAACAGGAACATTTAATGACTCCGATCCGATAGGTGTGCTTGATGTAACTATACTTTCGAAGCATGTACTTGATAATCTTCTTGACATTAAAGATCTTCGCACCTCTCAGCGCATCGATTTCGTAGGGGGAATACGCGGACTGGAAGAACTGGAAAAGCGTGTAAACAGTGGCGAAATGAAGGTTGCTTTTGCACTCTACCCGGTTTCGATGAAACAACTTATCGACATTGCTGACAGTGGTAATATTATGCCGCCTAAAACAACCTGGTTCGAACCCAAATTAAGAAGCGGCCTGGTTGTTCATATCCTGGATTAAATCCTTTCAAAATATTCTCGGGGAACTTTTTCAAGTTCCCTTTTTTTATTCGTTAAACTCGAATTTCAAGAATGAAGTGAATTTCAAAGGATTCCTTTGGAGGATGCTTATTTTTATGAGATGAACGCTTGTCTGGCAGATATTTGGGAATTTCGATTTCCTGCGCCATCGTGATAAATGATTTAATACTCCGATTCGCTGAAAAATTTATTAGATTATAATTTCTTAATTTTTTCAATTGAAAAAATGATTTTTTAAAAACCGCTTCATTTTCATTAAAAACCAAGCATAATAATTCACAAATGTATAATTAATCATGATGGAATTACATTTGTAACCATAATAGGCTATATTACTACATATTTAATTGAAATATAATGTTTTATATTAATAATGTTACACATGTGAATTATTTAGCAATTCAATTATAGTTGTATCTAAAACAAAGTCCATGACGAAGTGGCATTTTTTCATTATTTTGTTATTTTATATAGTTATGAATCTGTTATTTATTGTTATTATATCAAGTCATTATTTAAATTTTTTCTTTGAAATTGCATAAAATTGTATATTCAACATTAATTTTCATATATTATTGATATTTAGTTATTTTAGCTGTTAATAATTTTGTTAATTAATCATTGTTTATTTATTTCAATAGGATTACATTTGTAATAACAATGGATTTTAAATCAACTTAAAAACTTAATCACATTTGTCACTTAAGGATAGCGGGCAATGCTCAATAGTTTAATTTTGTAATTAGTGTATTTTTGATAAATTATTGACAACAAATTCCGGAAATTATGATCGAACGAATTCAATTGATATTAAAAACAAAAAACCTCTCCCCTTCGCAATTTGCAGATGAGATAAAAGTTCAGCGTTCGGGTGTTTCACACATTTTATCGGGCAGGAATAACCCCAGCCTCGATTTTATCACTAAGGTTCTGAAAACCTACCCTGAAATTGATGCGGACTGGCTTTTGTTCGGAAAAGGCCAAATGACGACCAAACTGACGCATCCTGTTGTATCAGTGCCAAAGAATGAAATTCCATTTCCACCAACAGATGAAGTTAGACCCGAAGAAAAGCTTATCGCTGAAAAAACGGCCATTAAACCACCTGAAGTAAAAAAAATTGAATCCATGCCCCTTCCTGGTGACATAGAAAAAATTATTGTTTTTTATACCGATCATAAATTCGTTGAGTTTTTGCCAAAGGAATGAATCGGGAAACTAATTTGAAATATTCGGTTCTGAATATTGAAAAGTTATATTTCCCGATAAAATTTTTATCTTTATCCTTCGAAAAATGCAATGCATCAATGCTGGTATATTTTTAATCCCATTATAAATTAGAATCTAAAATATAGCGTATGAACTATTATTTTAACAAAGTAGTTAAGGGCAAAAGTTTTGAAGAGGCTGTCGAAGATGTAACAGCCGAATTGAAAAAAGAAGGATTTGGTGTGCTTACAGAGATCAATGTGAAAGAAACACTTAAAAAGAAACTTGACGTTGATTTTAAGAAATATAAAATCCTTGGTGCCTGCAATCCGCAATTTGCCTACAAAGCCCTGCAGAGTGAAGATAAAATAGGTGTCTTTCTTCCTTGTAATGTTATTGTGGAAGAACATGAAAATGGTGACATTGAGGTTTCTGCTGTGGATCCGATAGCATCGATGAGCGCAGTGAAAAATGAATCATTGGGTAAACTGGCAAACGAGATTCAGCAGAAGTTGATGAGAGTAATTAACCAGTTAAGTTAGCAGGTATAATAAAGATTATCTATAATAAGCCTTACATTCAGTGACTTTGGATTGAATAACCTGTGCGCTGTCAGGTGCTGCTTTGGTGCTAATTCCAATGAATCGAACCCCAACTCTTTCCTTTCTGTTTAATAAAATACGGTATTTACTTTAAACTTTCCTATCCTGGCATAATGTGGTTGAAAGCCGTAGGTTAATTTTTTTGTTGTATATTTATGGGAGAAAAAATTTAATAAATTTCTGAATCAAATATAATATAGAAACATTATGAAAAGAAGTTTGAATGCATTAAGCGGTTATACAATTGAAACAACAGATGGTTTGAAAGGCCGGACCAAAGATTTCTTATTTGATGAAAAACGGTGGATCGTCAGATACATTGAAGCGGATTTCGGTTCGTTGTTTGCGTCAAATAAGGTACTGATTCCAAAAGCATTTCTGGAAACACCACAATGGCAGGAAAATCATTTTCCAATTGACATATCGAAAGCTGATATTGAAAAATGTCCTGCGTTAAGCGACCATCTAACTGTTTCAAGAAAATATGAAGAAGAACTCAGTAAACATTATGAACTAAAACCTTACTGGTTGAATCTGCACATGGGGCCAATGGGGTCATACTATCCACCTCGACCCATTGAAGTTCCTGCGAAATCGGTGGACGAAGAGGAACTGGAAACGATCTTGCGTAGTTTTATGGAAATTGGCGGGTATCAGATTCATGCCCGCGACGGTAATCTTGGTCATATCAAGGATTTAATCATTGATGATGAAGACTGGCAGATTGTTTATGCTGTAGCCGATACCAGTAACTGGCTTCCCTGGAGTAAAAAAGTCCTAATTGCCATCGACTGGATGAAAAAGATCAGCTATGTCAGTAAAGAGGTTACCATTAATTTGTCCACCGATTCGATAAAAAATGCACCGGAATTCAATTCTGAAAAGCCCATTGACGAGAATTACGAAAGGGCTCTTTTCAATTTCTACAGTGCGCATGAACAGGGGTAGAATAAACAACTAGCAGAACAGACAATAAGACTAAATAAGCATTTTGAAAAATTCATAAACGAAATAAACGTTAAACAAACGAGGATTTTTGATATTTCCTCTGACAAGGTAAACTTGAATACAAAATACATTTTAGTGAACGCAATTAAAATATACTACAACAGAATAAACAATGTTTCTGGCTATAGGCAATAGCCTTAAGCGAAAAGCAAAAAAGATTTTTGATCATGAGAATTGCATTTATAAGTACAATATCTCCACGCGAGTGTGGTATCGCTTCTTTTACCGATAACCTGATGCCCTCCATGCTCAACTCCGATTCTGCCCGGTCTCACACAGGTATTGCAATAGCCATGAATGAACCAGGTATGGAATACGAATATCCGGAGGAAGTAAAATTCGTAATTCATGAGGAAATAAAGGAGGATTATATAAAAGCTGCAGAATTTATAAACAAGAATGCTGATTTGTGTATGCTCCAGCATGAATTTAACATTTTCGGAGGCACTGATGGCACTTACATTCTCATGCTTGTTAAAGAGTTGAAGATACCATTGGCCGCTAATTTCCATACCGTTCTTCAGCATCCGACTGCCTCCAAACGTTACATTCTGCAGGAAATCAGCAAAAAAGCACAAAAGGTAATTGTTATGAGCCAGACTGCTCTGGATTTTTGTCTTAACGTTTATGATATCCCTAAAAAAAAGCTGGCTGTTATTAATCACGGCATACCTGATATCCATACCAGTTTAACTGAAGCACGTAAAAAGCTTAATCTTCCACTTGACAATAAAATCATCATTTCTTTTGGACTGCTAACTGAAAACAAAGGGATTGAAATAGCTTTACAAGCCCTTCCACCTGTTATCGAAAATCATCCTGAAGTAAAATACCTGATTTTGGGTAAAACCCATCCAGCCTTAAAAAAAGCTAAAGGTGAAGAATACAGGAATTGGCTTGAAAAATTAACCCAAAAATTAAATCTTCAGAAACATGTATTCTTTATTAATAAATTCATCAGCAATTCCGATCTAAATCTATACCTGGCAGCAACTGACATTTTAATTACTTCCTATAAGGATAAAGATCAGATTTCCAGTGGTGTTCTCACCTTTGCTATGGGTGCACATACGGCCGTTGTTTCAACACCTTTCTGGAATGCGATGGAAATTTTAGCCGATGGCAGAGGAAAATTATTCGACTTTAACAATTCGGACCGTTTGAGTGAAATTCTGAATGATTTGCTTGATCATCCTCAAAAGATGAAAGAAATTAAATTGAGGGCCTATCAATTTGGTAAAGAAATTACCTGGTCCAAAATTGGTCCAAAATACGTTCGTTTAGCTGAATCAATTATTAAGCAGCTTGCGACGCATGCAGGAGCCGGATCATCTGTATGAACTACTTGCTAAATTCCCTTATTTATCATTTTTTATAGCCTGCAACAGTTCTTGCAAATTGATACAAGCATACGTGGAAGCATAATCTGATATGCCGTAAGGAAGGACAAGTTCTCCATTGTTGACCATTGCACCACAAGAATAGATCGCGTTAGGAACATATCCTTCTCTCTCTTCAGCAGTGGGCATCATCAAGGGGGTCTTCAACCGGCCTATTTCTTTCATCGGATCATCAAGATCGAATAAACTTGCACCGAAAACATATTCCCGCATTGGCCCCACGGCATGCGTAATGAGCAACCATCCTTCGTTCGTTTCAATGGGCGATCCGCAATTGCCAATCTTTATCAGTTCCCATGGATATTTTGGTTCCTGAACTAAATGAGCTTCATCCCAAATTTTGTAATTATCGGAAAAGGAAATATAATTGCTAATACCATCTATTCTGCAAAACATGGCATATTTCCCTTTGATTTTCCGGGGAAAAAATGCCATCCCTTTATTTTTTGCAAATTTACCCTCAATCGGTGAAAGATTAAAATTATAAAACGACTCTGTTTCTATTAATTTGGGCATCACGATTGAACCGTCATAAGCGGTATATGTTCCAAAATACCGGACACTTTTGTCATCATCAATAAAACGAACAAACCGGGCATCTTCAATTCCGTTTTGCTCCATATAAGTGAGCGGAAAGATAACCCGCTCTGATAATGAAGTATCCAACGAAAAGTCGATTTCGTAATGTGATGACGCCAGCCACATTATTTGCTTTAGGGTAAGTGTTTTTTTCTCAGATGTTTTGAATGTTTTTTCAGTTTTTTCAATGATCTTTTTCAACTGTTCAAAAGTGAAAGAATCCTCAAGTTGATCGAGTACCACTGTTGGGGGCAATGTATTATCCGGAAAATTCATAATTTCCAGCTTATTCTTAAAGGATTGCTTATCATAAACATATTGATTAACCTTTTCAGGTTCGTCCAGCATAGTACCCTTCGAGGTAAAGGATATATTATTTTGTCCATCAATCACACCTGACATAAAAACGATCGATGATATATGCCCTTCTCCGGTTGCTCTGAAACTGAGAATAACCCTTTTTTCACCGGGATGTAATTCAGTTTGATCAGGATCCTCAACAATTGACGGATTAAAGAAAGCCGCAGATTCAATAGAATATTCTTTTGTAAAATAAGCTCCGATAAGTAATTTCCTGTTCCTGTCGATATTCGAAATATCTTCATTAAATTCGCTGGAAAAGTAATCAATCTGGTCAAAATTTCTATTAAAAACTTTTGAGATATTCCTGTGTCTTTTAACATAATCCCTTAAAACCTGATTGATTTCTTTTGTTACCTCTTGATCTTGCATCCCAAGAACGTATTTGATGATACGTTTGCCTGTTTCGTCTGAAAGTCGGTTAAACTGGGCTATCACTCTTTTCGGGTCCGGATAAAATTTTACATCTTTTCGTTTTACACTTACTTGCATACCAAACTTAAAATTGAATATTTTCGACTATGTTTTTATTTAAATAACCGGCAAATTAATAGTAAATTTTTTTAGCCGGGTGATAATTTAACAATGTGAAACCTTTTTTTGTTACGTTAAAAATTATAATTTAAATTCTTCAAGACAAAGAAAGAATTAATGTTCAACCGTGTTAACTATTCTAAATCGCGGGAACGGTGCAATTATTTTTGAAATGTTTTATAAGGATCTTTTTCAGTTAATCCTGTAGAAGGTTGAATATGGATCCCAGGATGGCCTCTAAACAATTGCACATTCATTTTTGTTAAAATATTCAATACCAACAGTCACATTTTAAAAATTTAATGTTAACTTTATACCCTAAATCATTCAATATCAATAAAACCATGCTTTAACACGAATAGAAGTAAAAACTTGAAAAAGATTTAGCAAATGAAAAATATTTTTCAGGCACAACAAGTACCCTATTTTTTAACCTTGCTGATTGCGATTATCGGTTTTCAGGTCAATTATCTCATCGATTCCATTGTAAATATCCCGGCAGTTGAATATTACTTTGAAAAAAATGTCATCAAAAGCGATGATGGTACAGAATATTATAATTTGAATTGCATGGTTACCAATTTGTCGAGAAAAACTGCTTTCGACAGCCTCAGTATTTCATTACGGTATAAAAATGATTATGAGTTTACACATGTCGAATTGATTCCTGTTCCACCTGCTTCACGAAGCGGACTGAAAGAATCGCTGATCGATAAAAAATATGCAAAATATACTATCGTCAAGCTTCAGCCTGGTTCGGTTTACGAGTTGAATGCAACAGTGAAGGCCAGAAAAGAGGGTTCTTTCATATTCCCGCTTCTATACCTTGCGACCGAAGATACGCTAAAAATGAAAAAACGTAGTTTCTCGACCTGGATAAGTAAAAACCAGCTTTTCATTAACTTTATTATCATCCTTTTTTGGATTGTTATTGTTGTTATTTATTTTAAAATTTTAAACAAAACAAAATCCTATGAAACTGAAAAGACTTAAATTACTCATTCTATTTTCCTTCATGTTCATGCTCTCTTTTCCACAAAGTACGATATTGTATTCGTTCAGATTTAATTATGTTGAAAACGGTGATACTACTATAATTCCTGTTAAACTAGTAGGTGTGACCGATAATGATACGGTTTTTTTACCTGAAGATCGTGGTGTGATTGAGATCAATGGCTCTGTTTTTAATCGTTTTCAGAGAAAACATTTCAAGCTGGAATTTATAAATCCGGATTCTGGAGATATTTATATCATTCCGGAGAACCTTACCGGAGAAAAAAAATTAAAAGATTTTGTAAGACAGTCAGTCATCGAGTCGGAATACATCATATACCGGAAGGTATACCTTATCGAGGGAAGAAATTAAAGATGAGAAAAACATTCACGAAACCGTAAATTCCTAACAATTAATACCGCTCCATTTTAGAGAAAAAGAAATCGCTTTCGATCCTGGCATTTTCGTCGCTGTCGGAACCATGAACCGCATTAGCTTCGAGGCTGGTACCATAAAGCGCCCGGATTGTCCCTGCTGCAGCTTTTGCCGGGTCGGTGGCTCCAATGTAATCACGATAAGCCTGAACTGCATTCTCTTTTTCAAGAATAGCTGCCACGATCGGACCTGACGACATAAAAGCAGTCAGACTTGCATAAAACGGCCGGTCTTTGTGAACCAAATAAAATTGTTTTGCCTGCTCTTCCGTAAGATGCGTGTATTTCATTGCTATAATTCTGAAACCGCCTTCGGTGATTTTTGCTATGATGGGTCCGATAAATCCTTTTTTTACAGCCAGCGGCTTGATCATGGTAAATGTCGTTCTTCCTGCCATATGATTCAATATTTATGAAAGCCTGCAAAATTAAAGATATTTTATAATTTTGCACTCACAAATTTCAAAACACATCATTTTTTGGCTCCGATCGATTATTCTGTTATAAAGGACTTGCTCTCCGAAAAAAGAAAAATTCTGATTACATCGCATGTTAATCCTGACGGTGATGCACTCGGATCATGTCTGGCGATGTATCATTTTCTGGTAAAAATGGGACATGAAACAAGCGTTATGCTTCCCAATGATTTTCCGGATTTTCTGGAATGGATGCCCGCTGCTGAAAAAATCATGATTTGCGATGCCGATAAAATAGCGTGTACAAAACTGTTTCAGGAAGCTGATATTATCTTTTCTCTTGATTATAATGCACCTTCCCGGCTTGGTCTGGCGACGGAAGCATTTAAAGCCTCCACTGCAATTAAAATCATGATCGACCATCATACAGAACCACAAACGCATGTCTATAATCATGTTTATTCAACAAAGGAGGTTTCTTCCACATCCGAATTGATCTTTGATCTTATTCAGCAATGTGGTCCCGAACTGCTTGATCTGCAAATTGCCGAATGCATTTATACCGGGATCATGACAGATACCGGTTCATTCAGCTATGCCTGCAATTATGAAAAGACTTTCCGCATTGTAGCTGAACTTTACAAAGCAGGTATTGATGGTGTTGCTATAAACCGGCTTGTTTACAGTACATTTTCAGAGAGCAGACTGCGATTGCTGGGTTATGCCCTGAGCAAAAAACTTGAGGTACTACCGGAATTTTCTACGGCATATATTTCTCTCACACTCGACGAACTGAAACGGTACCAGTTTAAAGTAGGTGATACCGAAGGGCTTGTTAATTATGCTTTATCCATCAAAGGTATCCGGTTTGCCATACTTTTTACTGAAAGGGAAGATAAGATCAGGTTATCCCTCCGATCGGCAGGCAATTTTTCTGTGAATGATTTTGCCCGTAAACATTTCGAGGGCGGCGGACATATGAATGCCGCGGGAGGAGATTCATTTGAATCCATGGATAAAACAATTGAAAAATTCGTGCGTTTATTACCGGAATACAATACTCTTTTATCCCCGGAAGCGAAGAGCTGATAAAAATGACGTTAAGAAATATAAAAATCCTGGGACTCTGCTTTATTTGTGCGACCATCGCCATTTCCTGTTCAGATAATAAATCATCAAAAAAACAGGTCAATCCATCAAAATATAAAGAACCTTTAATGAAGGTGAATAAAAAACTCGTGAAATCGGAAGACGAACAAATCGCTGATTTTATGGAACGGTATAAATGGAAGATGAAGACAACCGGAACCGGCTTACGTTATATGATTTATGGACACGGCACAGGTCCGCAGGTAAAAAATGACAGCGAAGTAAAATTCAACTATACGTTGAGTTTGCTGAATGGCGATACGTGCTACACCTCCAAAAAAGAGGGACAAAAGGTTTTGCATTTAGGCAAGAATGAAGCTGAACCGGGACTTGAAGAAGGAATTTTATTATTAAAAAGCGGCGACCGTGCAAAATTTATTATACCTTCGCACCTCGCATTCGGGTTGCCCGGCGACGGTAAAAAAATACCTGCAAAAGCAACACTGGTATACGATATAGAATTACTGGAAGTTAAATAAATAAATCAAAAAAAATGAAAATCTTAAAAATCACCTCAGGTTTCTTCTTTTCAATTATGGCTTCAGCTTTGATTGTATCCTGCACCCAACCGATGGGTTCTAAAAAAGATGTTGTTTTGAACACAGAACTCGATTCAGTAAGTTATGCGATCGGAGTTGATATCGGGAATAACCTGAAGAAAAATTATGGCATTGATAGTCTTTCGCCTGATGCTATCGCAAAAGGATTTTCCGACGTTTTTGCCGGCGCTCAAACAAAGATAGAAGAAGCAGATGCCAATAAATTTGTCATGAACTATTTTAACAAATTGAGGGATAAAAAAGCCGCCACCAACCTGAAAGCTGCAGAGGAATTCCTTAAAGAGAATGGTACAAAAGAAGGCGTACAGACCACGGCCAGCGGACTTCAGTATAAAGTTTTAAAAGAAGGTACAGGCCCGAAACCGACGGCAACCGACATGGTAAAAGTTTATTACAAAGGAACATTGATCGATGGAACGCCATTCGACAGCACAACTAACGAAAATCCGGCACAGTTCAGGGTGAATGGTGTAATAAAAGGCTGGACCGAAGCTTTGCAAATGATGCCTGTCGGATCGAAATGGATGCTTTATATTCATCCTGATCTGGGTTATGGCTCAAGAGGACAGGGAAGAACTATTGAACCAAACAGTGCACTTATTTTTGAAATCGAATTGGTTGACATTGTCAATCCGAACAAAAAATAAATCCCATGAATCTGCATGAATATCAGAGCAAATCTTTATTGAAGGGCTTTGGCGTCACGGTTCCAAGAGGAATAATTGCTTTTTCTCCGGAGGAGGCAGTTGAAGCAGCAAAATTGCTGCACGAAAAAACCGGTACGGAAAAATGGGCAGTTAAAGCGCAGGTTCATGCCGGTGGACGTGGAAAAGGCGGCGGTGTTAAGATAGCAGGGAGCATCGATGAGGTTCAGCTTTATGCGGATCAGATTATTGGTATGCAACTGGTCACACCGCAAACCGGCCCGGAAGGAAAAAAAGTAAAGAAAGTCCTGATAGAAGAAAATGTCTATTATCCGGGTGATTCGGAATTGAAGGAGTTTTACCTTTCTGTTCTTCTGAACCGCCAAACCGGAAGGAACATGATCATGTATTCGCCCCGTGGCGGAATGAATATTGAGCAGGTTGCCGAAGAAACACCTGAAGAAATATTCAACGAGGAAATCGACCCGAAAGTTGGACTGCAGGCTTTTCAGGCACGCAGAATTGCTTTTAATCTCGGATTAAGCGGTAACGCATTTAAAGAAATGGTGAAGTTTGTTCCTGCACTTTACAGTGCATATGAAGGTGTTGATGCGACGCTTTTTGAAATCAACCCGGTAATAAAAACAACTGATTGTAAAATTTATGCTGCTGATGCAAAAGTTGTCATTGACAACAATGCATTGTACCGCCATCCCAATATTGTGGAGTTCAGGGATTTTGACGAAGAAGACCCCACAGAAGTTGAAGCCAGCAGATACAACCTGAGCTATGTAAAACTGAATGGTAACGTGGGTTGCATGGTGAACGGTGCCGGTCTTGCGATGGCAACTATGGACATTATTAAACTCTCAGGAGGAAACCCTGCGAATTTTCTGGATGTGGGAGGAGCAGCCGACTCAAAAAGAGTGGAAGAAGCTTTCCGGATCATCCTTAAAGACACTAATGTTCAGGCAATTCTTGTCAATATCTTCGGCGGAATCGTAAGATGCGACAGCGTTGCTCAGGGCGTTGTGGATGCGTGTAACCGGATCGGCGAAATTAAAGTTCCCATTATTGTGAGGTTGCAAGGTACAAATGCCGAAGAGGGTAAAAAGATTATCGACGAATCGGGATTGAAAGTACATTCCGCCATCCTGCTTCGTGAAGCCGCTGAAAAAGTTAGGGAAGTGCTTAGTTAAAATAACTAATAATTTTGAAAAGCCCTGGAATTCTGATCAGGGCTTTTTTTATGGAACCAAAACATTTAAAGAGTGCGGGTTTATTTTGACCTTCAACTTTTTTCCTAACTTCTCGGCTTCTCCGTCAATATTTACCCATCTCTTTTTCTTGGTCCTGATGATCAATTCAGAGGCTTTAAAAATTTCTGTATGTTTTGATGAATCGATTTTGCGCCAGTAGAGCAAGCTTGCAAGAAAAGGCAGTTCTATCATCATCGGTTTCTGCATGATGATAACATCGAGTAATCCGTCGTCAACCTTCGCTTCAGGAGCAATAGAAGTATGGTAACCAAACTGGTCGGAATTAGCAAATGTGATAAACAATGCACGGGTTTTGATCAATTTCCCATCATATGTAATACTGTATTTTCGTGGGCGGTAGCCGGGATAAAGTTCCGTTACGATCCGCAAATAAGTTAAAAACCCCCTCTTTTTATTCTTTGCAAAGCGCGCTGCTACCAGCCCGTCAAATCCGATTCCGGCAATACTTACAAATAACCGGTCATTGATCGAGCCGGTATCAATCCTGATGATCTTTTGCTCATTGATGACATCAATGGCTTTCCTGAATGTGGTCGATATTTTTAGATGACGCGCCAGGCCATTACCGGAGCCAGCGGGAATAATGCCGAGAATGGTTTCAGTTCCAACCAGTCCCCTTGCTATTTCATTCACCGAACCATCACCACCTACGGCGATAACGATATCTGTTCCGCTGGATGCTTTTTCTCTGCAAATCTCAGTTGCATGGCCGGGGTATTCAGTATAAGCAATAGAATATGAGAATTTGGAATGATCGAGATTCGATTCAATCAGATCGGAAATATTATTCTTTTTTAAAACTCCCGAAACAGGATTTACAATAAACACAATTTCCTTTTTCGCTGCTGATCTCTCATTCATCGGTAGTAAGTTCGTTGTTAATCATCCGGTAATCGTATTGCTGAACGACTGCTTTAATTAGACGGTCCATTTTATTCGCTATGATTGAGTCCGCTCCGTTTTTAAGATCATGGAGTAACAGGCTGTCGTTTCTGTAATTGTACAACGACAAATCTTTCTCTCCATCAAATTTCAATACATAATCACCCTCAATAATCTGATAAATGCCGTAAAGATAGGATACCGCAAATCGCGTAGCCGTCGAATCAAAAGCACTTTGTCCGAATGAAACAAAGGCACTCGTATCGTTCAG
Organism: uncultured Bacteroidales bacterium; assembly: GCA_963764475.1. Lineage (GTDB taxonomy): Bacteria > Bacteroidota > Bacteroidia > Bacteroidales > JAADJA01 > JAADJA01. Next base: position 7,713 of record CAVXTE010000046.1, on the reverse strand, counting down.
ATAGTCCAGAATACTCGGCATGATATCCGTTTGCTGGGCGATTTCATCCGTTTTTGTATGCCAATTAGCCAAATGATTATAAAACACAATTGGAATCGAATATCTCCCGACAGCAGTTTTATAAAAAGGGTAATAGCCCGCATACGTGTGATCAGCGACAAGCACAAATAATGTACTGTCAAAGAAATCCATTTTTTCCATCGTATTGAAAAACCGTTTTAATGCATAATCGGTATAGCCGATGGTTTCATGAATATCAAGTGTTCCTTTTGCGAACCGGCCTTTATATTTCTCAGGAATCGTATACGGATGATGAGATGAAAGCGTGAAAACCGAAGCCATGAAGGGTTTGTGCATTTCATTGAGCTTTTGAGCAGTATACTGCAGGAATGGTTCATCAAAAATTCCCCATTTACCATCAAAATCTGCATCATTGTTGTATTCATATCTTCCAAAATAGTGATCAAATCCTGCAATCATAGTATAAGCCTCAAAACCCATCGTACCATTGGTCCCGCCATGAAAAAAGGCGGTTGAGTACCCTTCTTTTTTCAGAACCCCGGCAATCGAACTTATTTTATTACTCACATAAGGAGAAAGCAAATAGGCACTGTACATCAGTGATGGAATTCCCGACAGGATCGCCGGAATACCATCGATTGATTTCTCACCATTTGCAAATCCTCTAAAGACAAGGCTATGACGCATAAGTGAATCAAGAAAAGGTGTATAACCTTTGTAATGCCCGCCATCTAATTTTGGGTTTAAAAAGGCACTGTGTTCGGCAGTAAAACTTTCGAGAATTATGATGAACACGTTTAATCTTTTCATTGCTGAAGTGTCAGGACGGGCTTTGTGATAAGGTGTAAATACACTATCCAACTCACGCTTATTTGCAAAATATTGTTTTTCTTTAATCCCTTCCTCGTTTTTTGTTTTAATGATCGTAAACGGCGTATTCAAAATAATCGGGAAATATCGAGGTTCGGTATATTCACCTGCGTTCACGATATTGATGGGTTTGTTTTGCAACCCTCCCCTGCCGGCTATCACAGTCAGGATCAGTACAACGATAAATCCGGTTGACTCCAAAAGCCAGTTTCGCCATGTGAATCCACCGTACTTTGTGTTTTTAAGCCGAATTTTCCTTCCTATCCAAACCAGAATTAAGATAAACATCACAAACAAAACAAAGGGAAGCCAAAAATCACGAATAAAATCAGGTATCAGTCCGATGATCTCATGCCGGTTTTCACCTACATAACTGAAAATATCGATGGTCATTCTTTTTTGGGTGAACCTGAAATAAATCACATCGATAAAATTGGCCAGTATTGCCACTGAATTTGGAATATAATAAAACACATCGCTGATGCGCTGGTAATTTTTATGGTATTTAAAACGATAAGGAATTATTGTAAGGACTATAAATGCAATGTTGATAATCACGAGCGTAAAAAGGTCGAAACGCAGACCTGCAACAAATAAATAAAATAAATGACCGGTGCCAAGCGCAGAGAAAACAGAGACATTAAAAAAATAGATTAGCGTGCGGGATAAAAACAAGAGGATGAATGCAAGTCCCAATCTTTCGGTAAGAAACAGAAAAGCATTTTCGGTATACCAGGGTTTCCTTTGCATTACGATTCGGGGAGGTTATTGTTTATTTGCAATAGATCACATCAACAATTCTATTTTCCTGGGCTGAATTACCAGCCTGGTCCGAAACACTGTATGTGACTTTATACATTCCGATTGTCGTAGTGTCCACAGAACTGCTTGTTTGAATGTTTGCTGTAATGTCTCCATCCACATCGTCAGTTGCAGTCGCACCTGCATCGATGTATGCATATCCGATACATGTACTCACTGTGTCGGCACCAATGAGTTTAATGACAGGTGGTGTCGTATCTTTCTTTTTGCAGGATGATAAGTAAGTCATCGACACCATCGCAATGCATACCGCAAAAACAATTATACCTGGATTTTTTCTCATCTTTGATTTTTTTGACAAAACTAAGGATTTCAACAAAACGACCTCAAATTATTTAAAACGGATAAAAATTACAGAAGATTCTTAATCTATTCTGTAAATATTTATATTAAAAGCTGAATGATAAATCATTACGTGAATTATATAAAAAACAGCCCTTCTTTGCCGGAAAACGGTTTTATTTTAATTTTGGCACCTCCAAACAATAAATATCTAACCTATGAATGATCCGGAAAAAACAACAGCATTCGCCGGGAACAAAGGTGAACGTGTACGCTCCGATTGTTTTGTTTCTATTGAAATGACTCAAAGTGGTGGTAAACAAATTGTTTTGAAAAGCAGGGTGGAAGTGATGTACGGAAACTCAATAAGAGCGCTTGCATCTGAAATGCTCGATTTTTATGCAATTCAAAATGCTGTACTCTCAATCGAAGATTCGGGTGCTTTGCCGTTTGTTCTGATGGCACGGATAGAGGCAGCTATCAGGCAGGTATTAAAAACAGACAGAGAATTTCTTCCCGAAATGCTTGAAGTTAACAAATACAGGACGAAGCGGGATGCATTCCGGTTTTCAAGGCTCTATCTTCCGGGAAATACACCCAGCTTGATGATAAATGCTGGCATACATAATCCCAATGGGATTATTCTTGATCTGGAAGATGCGGTTGCTCCGGACAAAAAATTCGAAGCTTCATTTGTCGTGAGAAATGCATTGCGGCAGATCGATTTTTATGGAGCAGAGCGTATGGTGAGGATAAACCAGATTCCACGTGGGTTAGACGACCTCAATTTTATTGTTCCTCATAATGTAAACCTGATTGTAATACCAAAATGTGAAAACCGCGACCAGATCGAAGCTGTTAATAAGCGGATCGGTGAAATACAAAAAGAAAAAGGAATTGATGGCGATATCTGGCTGATGCCGATCATCGAAAGTGCGCTCGGTGTGATCAAAGCATACGAAATTGCAAGCGCAGCAAATAATGTGGTTGCCATTGCGATCGGACTTGAGGATTATACAGCCGATCTGGGAACCAGAAGGACTGCCGAAGGCACTGAGTCGTTCCTTGCCCGTTCGATGGTTGTAAATGCCGCACGGGCTGCCGGAATTCAGCCGATCGATTCCGTTTTTTCAGATATCTCGGACATGGAAGCACTGAAACAAAACGTACTGGTTTCAAAATCACTTGGGTTTGACGGAATGGGATGCATTCATCCAAGACAGATACGTGTCATTCATGAAAATTTTGCGCCCGATGCAGCAGAAATTGAAAAGGCTAAGAAAATTGTTTCTGCATTTATCGAAGCCAAAGAGAAAGGGTTGGGTGTGGTTTCTCTGGGTTCAAAAATGATCGATGCACCCGTTGTAAAAAGGGCTCAAAAATCAGTAAATCTCGCTATTTCACTCGGAATGCTGGATAAAAACTGGAGAGAGGAAATGATTCAATTATAAATTGTAAATTTATAGCTGACCAAAATTTGAATTCATCAACTGAAATTTGAAATAAATAATTATGAAGAAATACGATAATCTGGTCAAAAACGCTGCCGGACGAACGGTCCCAACGATCATCAATGGTGAAATCCATATTCCCTATAAAGGTGTGGGCAAATACATTCCCGATGGGCGAAAATTCGGTCCCCGGATCTCTTCCTGTGCAAATTACCCAGACGATGGCAATAAAACAATTCCCAGCTTGAAAGAAGCTCTCATTAAGTCAGGATTGAAAGATGGCATGACCATTTCTACCCACCACCATTTCAGAAACGGGGATTTGATTGCAAACCAGATCTTCGATATTGCTCATGACCTTAAAATAAAAAATCTTCGCTGGTTTCCATCTGCATCTTTTCCCTGTCATGAACACCTTATCCCCTATCTTGAAGACGGAACGATAAACAGAATTGAAGGGAGCATGAACGGTCCACTTGGTAAATTTGCGACTGAAGGTAAAATGAAGGGTTTGGGCATTCTCCGGTCACATGGTGGAAGGTATCAGGCTGTTCAGGATGGAGAAGTGCAGATTGACATCGCCGTTATTGCAGCCCCCACAGCCGATCCGTTCGGGAATGCCAATGGAGTCGATGGTACTGCTGCCTGCGGGTTATTAGGATTTGCTCTTGCAGATGCCCAGTATGCCGATAAGGTAATTGTCGTCACCGATAATCTTGTTCCGTTCCCCTGTATCCCCTGGCAGATTCAGGGTAATTATGTCGATTATGTAGTAAAGGTTGACCAGGTTGGTTTGTCCGAAAAGATAGTTTCGGGTACAACGCAAATAACCAAAAGCCCCGACCGGTTACTGATTGCAGAAATGACCGCGAAATTCTGTGATCAAGCCGGAATCATCCATGATGGATTTTCCTATCAGGCCGGCGCCGGCGGAACAGCCCTGTCAATCGGAATTTATTTCAGTGAAATTTTAAAAAAAAGAGGCTGGAAAGCACGGTTTATCAGGGCTGGCAGCAACCAATACCCGGTCAAAATGCTCGAAGAAGGGCTTGTTGATTATATCCTCGACGGTCAAACTTTCGACCTCGAAGGTGTTCGTTCGATGAGGGAAAACCCCGGTCATGTGAACACCAGCCCATTCACCAGCTACAACTATCATGGTAAAGGAAATTTTGCCTCAATGGTAGATGTCGTCATCTTAGGTGCAACAGAGGTGGATGTAAATTTCAACGCCAACGTCGTTACCCATTCCGATGGCTACTTATTGCATGGTATCGGAGGATGGCAAAACTGTCTTTTTTCAAAATGCACAATCCTGCCAATCCCCCTGTTTCGGGACCGTATGCCTGTCATCCGGGATGAAGTTACAACCCTTTGCGGTCCCGGTGAACTGATTGATGTCATTGTCACAGAAAGAGGCATCGCGATCAATCCATTGCGTAAAGATTTAATCGAAAAACTCAAGGAGTCATCGCTTCCTGTCAAAACCATTGAAGAACTGAAAGCAGAAGCTGAAAAGATTTGTGGTATACCCGATAAAGCCCAATCTCAGCGATGAAATTATTGCAGTAATCAAATGGGTTGATGGAACTGTAATTGACTCGGTGAGACGGGTTATAAAATAAAATGAAGGAAGATTTTGAAATTTACCTCGTCCATTTTTTCCGAATTTTAATTGTTCGAATCAAAAACACCACCTGATCCGCTGATCGTTGTATTGATTTGAGGATACCCGATATAATACACATTTCCACTCCCTGAAATGACCACATTCAGCAGGTTTTCTGCCCACACTTCGCTGCTTCCCGATCCGCTGATCGTAACATACGAATTGTCTGTTTTAAGATCAAATGCCTTAACGCTTCCTGAACCGCTGATTTGAATATGATTTTCCATTGCACTTCCTGAAAGGAAAATAAACCCTGATCCTGAAATCTCACTCTGCACGGTTTGAGCGATGGTTTTCATCGTTATACTTCCCGAACCGCTGATCCTCAGGTAAACATTCGCTGAATCCGCGAAATAATCTGTTGTAACGATGCCACCCGAACCGCTGATCGTTGCATAATCAAAACGTGAAGTCGTGATGTACACGCTCACACCTTTGTGGCTCCTAACAGGGTTAAAATAACCGATTTGCCAAAGCCCGTCAGCGGTGACGTATTTTTGAATGTTATCGATGATGTTTTGCTGGCCCTCAATTGTTATGGTTTGTGAATCACCATAGGCAACGTATACGTTGGCATCGATACTCAGCGCAACTCCATTGACTTCAGGTAAATAAAAATTCTGTGATACGACCGGACCCTCGCCTTTAATATGCCGCAAATCTTTTACGCAGGAAGAAAGCAGCATTCCGATTCCGATCAACAAAACCGGGACATTAAATTTCGTAATTTTCATAGTTTTAATTTTTTTCTATTTTGATGGACAACAAAAACCGGTCAGGGTCGCAAAAAAATTGAAAACGAACTATTTTTTATTTACGGTTACAGTATAGGCCTTTATACACAAATTAAATTCGAGGAATTTAAATTTACTTTCAGTACCGCACTCATACCAGGCATTTGGCCATTTCTGATAATTGGGATTTATCCAGCATTTTTGTTTTGCAAGGTTGGGTTCAGAATATCCCCGGATAAAGGTTTCGATTGGTATAGGCATCGTATCGTTAGGCGTTGTATACCGCATTAAAATGTAAAAATCCTCACCCCTCTGCAGTATCACTGGTTTATCCAGATCAAATGTATAATAACCTGCAAATGTACAGGTTCTTTCATCCAGGGTTTTAATATTTCCGGACAGCCTGCCACCGATTGTATCGAAATGCCTGTAAATTTCCGTATAAATCCGTGTATTCTGTTGATTAACAGAGGTTCCGATTTTTGAAAGAAGTAAATCTTCCCGTGTGGTAAATTTAACCAGTCCATAGCAAACAGAATCGTGAAAACCATAGGACCTGTATGAACCAAGGGTATCGTAATAATAAATTTCAGCTGCCGGAGTGTAAGGAATCCATCCCGGCCAAATTGCATTATATTTTAAGATATTCGGATCGGTATAAGGAATGTAGAAAAACCCATTTTCCCCAAAGGAAGTTCCAAGACTGTTTTGTACAATCCAGACTCCTTTTCCTGATTTTGTTACCAATGTATCATTCCAACCGATTAGGTCAATGGCATGGTTTATTTTATTTTCTTTATTGCAATAATATACATTGGTGAGGGTATCCAGGTACTCTTTCCTGAAATAGAGCATTGTGTAGACTGAACCTAAATCCTTTATCGTTTTTTTAATTAATTTGGGATCATTAGGTAAATAACGTGCATCCGTGATGTATGCTGCCGGTTCCGGGTGAATATCACAGTCAGAATCTGTTGTATCGCTTTTGACCAGTGGTCCTGAACCTCTTGAAAAATAAGCCGTCGCCATGTAATGATTACCATATGTACTTCGTTCGGGGTCAAATCCATGACAAAGTTTAAGGTTCATGTCAGATAAAATAAAATTTCCAAATCCTGAAGTTTTCCATTCAGACTCAATGGAACCCATCACAGCGCTGGCCCAACAACCTCCGTCGGGCTGGCTTTTTACCGGTCCTAAACGATTGTTATTACGCAGATCAAATGCAACCGGAAGATTGGTCGAAACAGAGTCAGGTACTTTTATTGACGTAAAAAAGACATCCTGACTCTGCAATTTAATGCAGAAAAAGATGTTAAAAAATAGAATTAATGTAGCCGTTGATCTCATTTTCAGGAAACGAAATTACGGAATAAAGAAATACCGGCGGTCATCAAGGAGACTGTTGCCTATATTTAATGAAATCAAGCCTTCAGGGAGTTTTCCATACTTATGAACAGGCTTAAATTCCACTACGATTTTAGGTAATTTTACGCCTCATTAAAATGTTTAGTTAATAATTTCTGAATTGAAATTTTAAGAGCGAAGGATAAGAAATGGTTGATTTCACACACCTGCATGTACATACGCAATATTCCATTCTGGATGGAGCAGCAAATATCGAATTACTGATAAAGAAAACAAAAGAATCTGGTATGAATGCACTTGCAATAACCGACCACGGTAATATGTATGGTGTGCTGAAATTCTTTAATGAAGCGAATAAGCAGAAAATAAAACCCATTATCGGGTGCGAGGTATACATTGCGATTGAAAACCGTAAGAAAAAAGAAAAAACAAAAGGAAAGCATTATCACCACCTAATCCTGCTGGCAAAAAACCTGACCGGTTACCATAATCTGGC
>CAVXTE010000045.1:0-40870 GCA_963764475.1 uncultured Bacteroidales bacterium | reverse complement strand
CATGTAAAAATATGGTTGGCAGAAAAAGATGTGATCAGCGAATTTTCCGTAACAAATAGTGTGTCATCCCAGTTTGTAAAGCCGTTATTAAAAACAGGAAGGTAAACAACAACAGTAAATCCAAGGATAATAAATAACCAGAATTTTTTATTGCTTACCGATCCAGGGGGAATAGGCATGAGTGAGAAAATCAAAACAGTTTTTCCTGTTCGCGAGATTTTATTTTACCGAGATGACGGTAAGCAAGTTCGGTCGCTTCGCGTCCCCGCGGTGTCCGCATCAGGTATCCTTCCTGTATCAAAAATGGCTCATAAACTTCTTCGATAGTTCCCGGATCTTCTGCCACAGCAGTCGAAATGGTGGTGATTCCTACCGGACCTCCTTTGAATTTTTCGATGATGGTCGATAAAATCTTCACATCCATTTCATCCAGTCCATTTTTATCGACATTCAATGCTGTCAGACTGTACAGAGAAATTTCCATGTCGATTTTTCCGTTTCCTTTTATCTGGGCGAAATCGCGGATACGACGCAGCAGAAGGTTAGCGATACGCGGCGTACCACGGCTTCTGCGTGCAATTTCACGGGAAGCCTCTTCGGTAATTTCTACCCGTAAAATACCGGATGACCTGTTGACAATATGATTCAGTGTTTCCGAATCATAATACGACAATCTTGAATTGATACCGAAACGTGAGCGCAACGGAGCTGTCAAAAGTCCCGAACGTGTGGTTGCTCCGATCAGGGTGAATGGGTTTAATTTAATCTGAACGCTGCGTGCATTCGGACCGGTTTCGATCATAATGTCGATCTTGAAATCTTCCATGGCACTGTATAGATATTCTTCTACAACCGGGCTTAATCGATGGATCTCATCGATAAACAATACATCGTTTTCTTCGAGGTTAGTAAGTAATCCGGCGAGATCGCCCGGCTTATCCAAAACGGGACCGGATGAAACTTTAATATTCACTCCCAATTCGTTTGCAATAATATATGAAAGAGTGGTTTTTCCCAGTCCCGGCGGTCCATGCAGCAATACATGATCCAGTGATTCCTCACGCAATCTGGCAGCTTCAACGAAGACTTTCAGGTTATCAACCACATTTTTCTGACCTGCAAAATCTTCAAAATTTGTAGGCCGGAGTACCTTTTCGATCTCCAGTTCTGTTTTCGTCAGAAATTTTCCGCTTGCATCCAGATTTTCGTTCATTTTAGTGTTAAAAATAAGAAAGCAAAAGTAAGCAAATAAAAATTTTCATAATTTAGCCACAGAATTAAACATGCAAAACCATGAAGCAGATAATTGTTGCCATTGATTTCTCAAAGTGCTCGGTTCACGCTTTGGAATATGCAATTAATATTGCCAACAGGATAAAATCAAACATTCTGATGGTCTGGGTCGACAACGTCCGAAGCGAGGAGTCAGTATTTCAGGATGGACAGGAAAGCGGCAGAAAAGAAATTGTTGACAATTTCGAAGAACTGGCGAGTAAATATCGCAAAGATTTATTAGAAGGCGAGATAACTTATAAAGTTAGAAAGGGCAAGGTACACATCGAGATTGCAAACCAGGCTAAATACAGCGATGCCATGATTGTTGTTGCAGGAACGCATGGCGTAACCGGTTTCGAAGAATTCTGGATCGGAAGCAATGCATACCGGATTGTCACTTATGCCCCTTGCCCGGTGATTACTGTCAGGACATAATTTCAAAATCAACAAAGACATCGGTAAGATTGTTCTGCCCATTGACAGCTCACTTGAAACACGACAAAAATTGCCCTTCTCCACCAAAATGGCCAAATACTTCAACTCTGAAATTCATATCGTATCATTATACTCCACATCGATAAAGGCTGTCAGACAGCGGGTGGATAATTATACAAAACAGGTAAAAAAATATCTTGAAGAGGAAAACGTTAAATTTCACGTTGAAACACTGGAGGGCGAAAATATTACAAATTCTACCATAAGCTATGCAAAAGGTATTGAAGCTGATGTCATCGCTATTATGACGGAACAGGAAACAACAACATCCAATTTATTTTTAGGTGCATTTGCTCAGCAAATGGTCAATCATTCGCCAATCCCGGTTTTAAATATTCACGCGAAGGAATACATCCGCATTCAATCGAGGTAAACTTTATTTTATGAGGAAAACAGCTTTCATTATACTGTTGATCGGTATTCATTTCTGTTTGTTTTCACAGGAAATACCCGAAGGGCATGTTCAAATCATACAGGATGCAAGGATCGACACGCTGCTCAGCAAATATATTTATAAAAACGAACAGAACCCGGGCATTGAAGGCTGGCGGGTAGAGATTTTTTTTGAAGCCGGAAATTATTCCAAACAGCAGGCAAGGGATGCACAGTCAAATTTTGTAAAAAACCATCCCGATGTACCGGTCTATCTGATCTTTCAGGAACCATATTACAAAGTAAGGGTTGGCGATTTTCGGACAAAAATGGAGGCAGAAAAATTGCTCAGGGAGATAGAGAGGGAATACCCGAATGCATTCGTGGTTTCTGATGAAATTAATTTCCCGAAGCTGGATAAGGTTGAAAAAAATAATCGATAAGAGGCTGTCCCAAAACGAAATAATGATCGTCATCCTATGTTTGCACTTACAAATTAAATTGGAGAGAGTTTTATAGTTGAACTTTGTTAATCAGTCTGATGGTAATGGTAAAAGAGAAAGACTATAAAGCGTCATTCGGTTTTAAGCCAGTTTGCAATGCCAGTTATTCATTTTTATTGGCATCCTCTTTTTTATAAAATCAATATTAAGAAATCGTTATACTTTAGCGAAGTTTATTTATCCCAGGTTGTGTTTAGTTAATTTTGGGACATCAATTCGATTGCTATGAAAACACTTTATCTTGTCAGACATGCGAAATCCTCATGGGATCAGTCGGGAATTGAGGACCATGAGCGGCCTATCATCGAAAAGGGGAAAAAAAGAACGAAAGTGATCATCGATTACCTGTTGAGCCAGGATATTACTGTTGATCTTATGATTTCAAGTTTTGCAGTAAGGGCGCTTGATACGGCCAGAATTATAGCCAGGGCACTGAATTATCAGGAATCCGAAATCCAAATTTCCAAATCTATTTATCATGGAGATGCGGATAGTTTGCTCGATCTGTTTTATGATATTTCCGACAAGGTCAATTCGTTGATGCTGTTCGGACACAATCCGACGATAACGAATTTTGCCAATTTTTTTATCGATAAAAAAATTGACTCTTTACCCACTTCGGGTGTTGTTTGTTTGGAATTTGATACCGACAAATGGGAGGAGATTTCTACTGCTAAAAAAAGGACTAAATTTGTCATCAGCCCAAAATCAGTTAAAGAAGGAAATAGAAATAAACGAAAGAAGCAGGGAAATTGATCGTCAGAACATGGAGAAACACAATCATAACGGAGGCTATTCGGATTATATCATCAACAGGGAAATAAGCTGGCTGAATTTCAATGAGCGGGTTTTGCAGGAAGCCATCGATCCAACTACACCCCTTATCGAACGCATTAAGTTTCTGGGTATCTTTTCGAACAACCGCGACGAATTTTTCAGGATCAGGGTAGGGAGCCTGAACCGATTGGCCAAATTCGGGAATAAAAGTTTCGATACCAAAGAAGATCCCCGGAAAATTCTAGCCGAAATTAAACTGATTGTTGAGGATCAGGAAAAAATATTTACCCAGACCTATAGTAAAATTGTTAAAGAGCTGACCGGGCATGGGGTATTTATAATCAACGAAAAAGAGCTCGATCAGGAACAGGGAAAATTTATAAAAAAGTTTTACCAGGAAACACTTCGGCAGAATTTATTCCCAATCATCCTTCAGAACTTTCAAAAAATGACCTCCATCAAGGATGGGTCTATCTACCTGGCGGTAGTTTTGCAAAGTTCAACACACTTGCTGAAAGATAATTATGCACTCATCAAAGTACCGCAAAAAGCAATGTCGCGGTTTGTAATTTTGCCTGAAAAAGGAAAGAACCATTACATCATGCTGCTCGATGATGCGATCCGGTATTGCCTCGAAGATATTTTTTCTATTTTCGGCTATGATACATTTAATGCCTATACCATCAAAATTACCCGTGATGCCGAGCTCGATCTCGATGATGATGTTTCGAAAAGCTTCCTTGAAAAACTTCATGATAGCCTAAAACAGCGGAAAAGTGGTATTCCGGTCCGGTTTGTTTACGATGCCGGCATTCCGCCAAAACTCCTGAATAAGCTTACCAATAAACTAAAAATTTCGGATGAGGACAACGTGAGAGGTGGTGGCCGTTACCATAATTTCAAGGATTTTATTTCATTTCCGGAAATCGGAAACAAAAAATTGTATTATCCTGCCTTTCCTCCGCTCAGACACAAAGACATTCCGCCCAATACCAGCATCATAAAAATATTGAAGAAGAAGGACATCATCCTGCATTTCCCGTACCAGTCGTTCCAGTATATTATCGATTTTTTGCGGGAAGCTTCCATTGACCCGCTAGTAACGGAAGTGAAAATGACGTTTTACCGGGCCGCACGCTATTCAAATGTCATTAATGCCCTTGTTAATGCTGCCCGAAACGGAAAAAAGGTTACTGTCTTCCTTGAGATTCAGGCGCGTTTCGATGAAGAAGCCAATATTACATTAGCGGGTAAACTCCACGACGAAGGGGTAAAGATCGTTCCCACGATTTCCGGTTTTAAAGTTCACTGTAAATTAATCTCTATAACAAGGAGAGAGAATGACAACGAAGTGTTTTATGCAAATATCAGTTCGGGAAATTATAATGAATCGACGGCAAAAGTCTATGCCGATGACAGTCTGCTAACGTCAAACCAGGACATTGCTGTCGAAGTGGATAAAGTTTTCAAACTATTCGAAACGCGATATATTCATCCGGAATTTAAAACCCTTGTCGTTTCTCCTTTCGAAACGCGGAAGTTCTTCATAGGCATGCTGGACACTGAAATAAAAAATGCACGTGAGGGCAAAGATGCCTGGGCGATCATTAAAATGAACAGCCTCGTCGATAAACCGATGGTCAACAAATTATTTGAAGCAAGTCAGGCCGGGGTAAAATTAAAACTTATCATTCGCGGAATTAATGTTTTGGTTCCTGGAGTTGAAGGAATTAGTGAAAACATTGAAGTACTAAGTATCGTTGACCGCTTTCTTGAACATTCACGGATATTTGTTTTCTGCAATGGCAACGATCCGAAATATTATATCGGCTCTTCCGATTGGATGCCGCGTAACCTGGATCACCGGGTGGAAGTATTGACTCCCGTTTATGATCCGGAAATTAAAACAGAACTATGGGATATGATTCAGATTTACCTGAGCGATAATTGCAAAGCCCGCATCAGTGAAAGGGATTCAATTAACCGTTATAAAACAAATAAAAAGAATAAAAAGATCAGGGCACAATTCGAAATTTACAATTATTTTAAAAGAAAGCTGGAAAATAATTGATCTGGATTCTGTTTTACTGATTAATAACCATTTTATGATCTTGCATCTTATCCGGTTTGGGATTTCGAAATATATAAACAAATGATCTATGCAGCAATTGATATCGGGTCGAACGCAGCACGCCTGCTGATCGCCAATGTATTTGAACTTGATCAGAAAATTTTTGTCGAAAAAGCAACACTGGTAAGAATTCCAACCCGTTTGGGAAAGGATGTTTACAAAGTAGGCAGAATTTCCGATAAACGTGCCGATGACCTCCTCAAAACACTCTATGCCTTTAAACTTCTGATCGATGTGTACCGGCCGTTAGCATACGATGCCTGCGCTACTGCAGCGATGCGCGAAGCGGAAAACGGGGAGGAGATTATACAACGGATACATAAGGAAGCCGGTTTCGATGTACGTATCATTGATGGACTTGAAGAGGCAAACATCATCCGTAAAACCAACAAACTTGGTTTCGAACATCCTCACGACAATACCCTCTATATCGATGTAGGAGGTGGAAGTACAGATATTTCTTTTTTGAAAAATGATAAAGTTGTCGGTGTAAAATCATTCAACATTGGTACACTGCGTATTCTGAGCGGCAAGATGGATAAAAAAGAATGGGATAGGCTGGAGAAATGGCTCAAAAAATATAAAGAGTATTTCGGAAAGATGAATGTCGTAGGTTCAGGGGGAAATATTAACAAGATCAATAAACTATATGGCGATCCGTTTCACTATACACTTACCTTTGAAAACCTTAAATACGCTGCCAAATACCTGAAAAGCTTTACCCTCCACGAACGCATCGAAAAACTGGGTCTTCGTCCCGACCGGGCTGATGTGATCGTGCCAGCCGCCAAAATTTTTCTTTTCATCATGAAAATCATTAATGCCAAATCGATCATTGTACCTAAGATCGGCCTTGCCGACGGACTGGTTTACCAGTTATATTCCCACAATAAAAAAACCCCGGATTGATCGGATCCGGGGTCGCTTAAAATTCCTTTTTTCATTTACTGATCAGCTTCAGTTTTTTAACGTATATTTTGTTTCCGGTTCGGAGTGTAACAAAATAAATACCTTCAGGATACCCGGATAAATCGATAGTTGATTTAAATTTTCCGTTCGATTCCATTTCATCTTTATAAATACTGCTTCCTAGCAGATTCATGATGTTTACGGAAAGGGTTCCACTATAATTTACACGGAGTTCAAAACTGCCTGAGGTCGGATTGGGGTAAATACTCATCACACCACCGTCGATTTCGTCGATACCCGTACAGGGACTAACTACAAGTGGTTGTTCGGCTGTGTTATCGCATCCGTTTCCAGCTGTGTATGTGTAATAAATGGTGTGTGTTCCGATACCTGCAGTCGTTGGATAAAACCATCCGTCTTCAACCCCTGTACCTGAATAAACGCCACCGGCAGGCGAACCTCCGGTAAGTTGAAACGGCGGATCATTGAGGCAAACATCCGGATAGGGCTGTAACATACATGGCGGTGATATCAAAACGGTAATGTAATCCTCCAGAAGTTCGGTACTGGTATTTGTTCCGTCCGAAACTGTTAATTCTACGTTGTAGATTCCCTGATCATTGTAAGCCACTACCGGATTTTGTTCAGTTGAAGTTTCAGGATCACCGCCTTCAAAAGTCCAGTCCCAGGAAGTGATGGTTCCGAACGATTCATCATTGAAATGAACCGCACCGGTTTCGCACACTTCGGTTAAATCCGAACTGAAAGATGCCGAAAGTGTTCCTCCGCATTCAGACTGCTGAAGGCCATGGCTTTCAAAATAGTTGATAAAGGTCTGGGTACTTGAAATGGGCCACATATCCTGCTCAACAATCTGATGGTCAGGTGCTATTAAAATATATGTTGGATAGGCACTGATTCCGTAAGTGTTGTTGATAGCAGAGCCTCCTCCTTCAAAAGCACTTATGGTCGGAAATTCAATTCCATATGTTTGATCGAATTGAAGACATGCCGCATTGTTATCGCTGTTGCTGATGCTCATAATAAAAACATCTGCACTATTACAGCCGAAATAGTCGTAAGCCCCGCTTATCATAGGAGCGGTGCTCTGGCACGAACTTCAGCTCGTATAAAAGAAGTCGATACAAACATATTGACCCCCCGCAAGAATATCGAACAGGTTGTGCTCGACGCCCTGAATATCCGTAGCTGTAAAATCCACAGCCACCGTCAGAGGAGTTTGTGAAAAAGCAATGAAAGTAGCAAAAAATAAAGCTACTGTTAATGTAAATTTCTTCATCCTGATAAATTTAAATTGTGAAATGACCTAAAATTTGAACAAATATAAACCGAATTTCTTTATAAAAAGCACAGAAATACAAAAAGCTTCTGTATCTGTTAAAATTGATAATTTCGCAGTGTAATAAGTTTAAACTATATGGGTGACGTTAAGTTACGAAAACCGGAATGGCTGAAGACACGGGTTCCGATTGGGAAAAATTACATCGGTGTGAGGGAAATTGTTGAGAAACACCACCTACATACGATATGTACCAGTGGACATTGTCCGAATATGGCCGAATGCTGGGGAAGGGGAACAGCAACGCTGATGATCCTCGGGGATGTTTGTACACGGGCCTGCAGGTTCTGCAATGTAAAAACAGGTAAACCTCTGCCGGCTGATTGGGAAGAACCCGACCGCGTTGCCGAATCGATACGGCTGATGGGTGTTAAGCATGTGGTAATCACCTCTGTCGACAGGGACGACCTGGAAGATGGTGGTGCAGAAATTTGGGCGCTGACGATTAAAAAAGTGAAAGAGATCAATCCTAAAACAACCATTGAAACACTTATCCCTGATTTTGACGGGAAAGCAGATTTGATAAGGAAAGTGATCGATGCTCAACCCGATGTGATTTCGCACAATCTTGAAACCGTGCGGAGAATTACCCCGATCATCCGCAGCAAAGCACGGTACGATTTAAGTTTAAAGGTACTTGAAAACATTGTACAGTCAGGTATTCGGTCTAAAACAGGCATTATGGTAGGCCTGGGTGAACGTAAAGAGGAAGTGCTCGAAACCATGGACGATGTCAGGGCAGTGGGCGTGGAGGTTTTTACCATTGGGCAGTACCTGCAGCCAACATCTCATCATTTAGGAGTTAAGGAATTTATTACACCTGAGCAATTCGAGAAATACCGTCTTGAAGGACTTGAAAAAGGATTTCGGTATGTGGAAAGCAGCCCGCTGGTGCGGTCATCGTACCATGCGGAAAGGCATGTTCATTGAGTTCGAGGTTTCAAATTTCAGGTTGGTCAGTCAACAAATAACGATTAACAAATAACTTTCATGCAACACCATGTAATATTTCAGGATTTGGGATTGACCGGTTATGCAGTAGCCTGGGACATACAAAAGAAATTGCTGGCTGAGGTGCAGGAATTCAAACAATCGGATCACGACTTACCCGTTTGCGAACAAATCGGAAATTACAATTACCTCCTTTTTTGTGAACACCCACATGTATTTACCCTTGGTAAAAGCGGAAACAATAGCAACCTGCTCGTGAATGAAGATTTCCTGCAGCAAAAAGGTGCTACTTTCTTCAAAACCGACCGGGGTGGTGACATTACATACCACGGTCCGGGACAAATTGTTGGTTACCCGATTTTCGACCTGGAAGCATTCGGGTTGGGAGTAAAGGAGTATGTGCATTCTATTGAAGAGACGGTCATCCGCACGCTCGGTGATTTTAACATAAATGCAGGCCGGCTGAAAGGAGCTACCGGTGTCTGGCTCAATACGGACAACCCTGCCAAAACGCGGAAAATCTGTGCTATCGGTGTTCGTGTAAGCCGCTACGTCACCATGCATGGTTTTGCATTTAATGTAAACACCGACCTTTCCTATTACGATTATATCAATCCCTGTGGATTTACTGATAAAGGAGTGACCTCCATGGAAAAAGAGCTCGGAAGGAAGTTAAATATAGAGGAAGTTAAAGAAAAATTAAAGGCACAATTTGCATCGGTTTTCGGGTTTACGTTTGCGCAAATAATGGGTCGATAAACCGGTATTTCTTAGTTTACTATCTAAAGATTTTAACTTCGATCGGCCACTTCAGGAAAATTTATCCAGGAAAAGAGGGCAATATTTGATTTTTTGGTAGCAATACCAACACAGAGCAATGCGTGAATCACACAAAGTCTTGCGACATTAAAAAAGAAATACACTTAATTGTTATAAATCAGTGGTTATGCAAAAGCATTAAGGCAAATCAGGTATTTCGAGTGCGCTTTCGGGAATTTTACCGGTAGTACTTGCAAGAAAGGCCGTTATGTCATTTATTTTTTGCTGATCGAGATCCTTATTGAGCTGGACTTTTGCCATTACTGTTACAGCATCACCGAGGTTTGCAACACTGCCATCGTGAAAATAGGGATATGTTTCTTTAATGTTTCGCAATGTAGGGACTTTAAAAATGTACTTATCCGCATCATTTTTAGTGACATCATATCTTCCCATATCTTCTTTCTGGCTTTTTGTATATTCAGCATAATGCCCAAATAGCCCAAACTTCTGAAACATGTTGTCACCAAGCAAGACACCGGAATGACAGGTTGTGCATCCAGTATTAATAAAAGCCTGCATTCCTCTTTTTTCCTGATCGTTAAGTTTATCGGTTTCGCCCAAAAGATAACTGTCGAAGTGAGAGGGGGTAATTAACGTCCGCTCGAATGCACCAATAGCAAGCTGAATATTTTGATAACTTACAGGGTTGGGATCATCAGGAAAAGCTGCGCTGAAAAGTTTGGGATAGCCTTCCGTTTCCTTAAGTTTTTTTACGAGTGCTTCCGGGCTTTTTATATTCATTTCTGCCGGATTAAGTATGGGGCCACCAGCTTGTTCTTCAACATCTTTAGCTCTGCCATCCCAAAACTGAACAAAGGCTAAAGCAGCATTCATCACTGTAGGGGAATTTCGATTGCCACGCATTCCGTCATCACCCACGGAGGTCGGTTGATTGTCAACCCCATAGGTGCTGAGATTATGACATGAATTGCAACTGTTATTTCCTTTTGACGAAAGCCGTGTATCGTAAAACAATACTTTTCCTAAACTTATTTTTTCAAGGGTGATATCATTCTGCTGGCTTTGGGCCATTTCTGGTAAGGGTTCAAAAAGGTTTGCTGCTAAGATTGCCAGTGTATCCTTTTGTCCTGCGTCCCCTGTTTCTTTTTTTGTACCCTTACATGATACAAAAAATACGATGAGAGCCAGTGCTGAAAATTTGATAACTGTGTTCATATTTATCTTGTTTTTAGTTTCTTCAAAGATAACCATATTATTCTAAATAAAAGACGCGAAAACAAATTTTGAAATAAAAATTTTAACCTGTCGCCACTGCCTGTCTGACTTAATTTGATTCACTTTCTTTTCACTTTCAAATCATACATTTTTACCGGGTCAAATTAAAAAAACCGGCCGGGAACCACTCCGGCCGGTCTAAAAGTAAGGTATTGTAAAAGAATAGAATAAACCTAATTTTTCAAATAAACTTTACAATTATTAACTAAGACCTAATATTAAAAGGATACCTTACTTTTTGAATGAAACAATTTACTAAATCGTGATGTTGATTGGTAAAAATTTGCGTACGAATGTAAGACAAAATTTACGATTTTTGAAGTCCACTTTGGATAAGTTATAACCAGCCATTGTTAAAAACTTGGTTTCAAAAATATTGCTGAAAATAACTGATCAGTTGCTTCACTGAAATTTTTTTGGAGTGGATGATCAAAAAAATATCTGACAAAAGGCAATCTGATCAGCATCCGTTCAAATTTTTTAATTTTTACCTATTTTTAGCGCTGTGAATTTTTCTAATACTTAAAACATAATGAGACAACTTACCCTATCCATTTTTTTGTTTGGAATTCTCCAAACTTCCACTGGTCAAAAACCTATGACTTTACAGGATTCTGTTTTTCTCTTTTTCAAAGATGTACAAACTGCAGCCAAAGAAAATTACTCAC
This sequence comes from uncultured Bacteroidales bacterium, assembly GCA_963764475.1. Taxonomy (GTDB): domain Bacteria; phylum Bacteroidota; class Bacteroidia; order Bacteroidales; family JAADJA01; genus JAADJA01. The sequence goes on along the minus strand of CAVXTE010000045.1, from coordinate 29,371 downwards.
TGTGGGACAAAGATATTTACGGTCCTATCCTGCTGGTTGATCCTTCAACCTATAAGGTTTTCGCCAACGAAACGGATTCTGCAATGACTTTAAAACCGAGTGGAAAGATTTTTACCGGAACTTTGCCCGAAGATGTGAATATTGCGAATACCTCCGTAAACTGGAACGGAAAATCATGGGCGATGATCCGGTTTCCGCTTCCAGATGAACGGCATGACAGGATTAACCTGATGGCGCATGAATTATTTCACAGAGCTCAGGCTTCATTGCATTTCAAGGCATACAATCCGCAAAACAACCAGTTGGATGAAAAAGATGGCCGGATCACACTCCGGCTTGAACTTAATGCATTGAAAAAAGCGGTACAGGCAAAATCGGCCTCTGAGGTCAAACAACACATTTCCGATGCGCTTACATTTCGGAAATACCGCCATTCGCTTTATCCGGGATCCGATTCAACCGAAAACCTGCTCGAGCTGAACGAAGGCATCGCGGAATTTACCGGCGAAATGATGAGCGGCAGAAACGAAGAGGAGACTGCTGAACATTTTATAAACTCTATCGACGCTTTTTTATCCAATGCAACTTTTGTCCGTTCATTTGCTTACCAAACCATTCCTGTTTACGGATATTTGCTAAGTAAAATGGATAATGGATGGAACAAAAAGATAAATACAACGACAAACCTGGCCGATTTTTTTATCCGGGATTTTAAGGTGAGTATACCTACGGATTTGGAAAACGCTGTAAAAGAAATAGCTGAAAATTATAACGGTAAAAAAATTTCTGCTGAAGAGAATACCAGAGAAGAGAAAAGGCAGAAACTGATCGCAGGTTATAAAAAACAGTTTATCGAGCAACCTCATTTTGACATTGACCTCGATCAAGATATGCGTATTTCGTTTGATCCGCGTAACCTTATGCCGCTTGAAGATAAAGGAACGGTTTACCCGACCGCGAGGATTACAGACAACTGGGGAATTCTGACAGTAGAAAACGGTGCCCTGATGAGCCCCCGGTGGGACAGGATCACGGTGAGCAATCCTGAAAAAACGGATGAAAACAAAATTACCGGAGATGGGTGGACCCTCAACCTTGAAGAGGGATATACTCTGGAACAGTCACAAACAAGTGGCAACTTTATGATAATAAAAAAATGATACAACGAATTTAAAAATATGTCCTAAATAAAACAAAAAACCTGTTACTTCCTGGTAACAGGTTTTCTGTACTAATTATTCAATCCTACAGATCGAACGGACCAATAAATTCATTCGTACCGGTACCGAATACATCTCCCGAAACACAATATTTTGTACCGCTATAATTAAACAGGATGTAATACTTTTTCTGGCCGATATAAAAGCCGATCCCTGCACCCACTTTTTTTACTGCAAAGGGTAAACCTCCACCTGCCCAATCCTCAATGTTCTGAACCGGGTCAAAAGAATTCGGGTTGTTATGATAAAGGGAGAACTGTGTACCGTCTTTGTTTATCATATACCTGTTTGAAGGTCCCAGCGGATCGTGGTATTGAAATACCAATGCTCCGATACCATTGAGTGCAAAAGGATTGTAACCCGATGCCAGATTTCCTACCGGCTCGACCTGACCACTCCATGTTGAATCGGATCGAATATATGAATACTGGCTGCCGGTCATATCCATGATCATCGTCCAGCTATCAGCCGAATTGTTTCCATCGATCCTGCAGGCGGCACCAATCCCGTTAAACGGTGGTGGTCCACCACCCAGGTCACTGATCGGGAAAGGTCCGTCAAGAACACCCACATTGCTTCTTAAATATTGCTGTCCATCCATGCTAATGAGAATAAATTCTGTCCCTGTAGTTGAATAAGCAGCTCCAACGCCTCCGATCTTTGAAACCACATTCCCTTTCCAGTGGGCTGTATAAGCAGGTTCTCCACCAATGGGTGCTGGTTCGCAGTTCGTTACATCATACTGTGTTGCAAGCTGAACACTTACAATCTGGTTTGAATAAACACTTCTCACAACATAACTAATCGGAACACCTGTTGAGATGGTTGTGGATTCAGCAAGTAACTGAACGAGGTTACTCAAATCCGTGACCCCGACTGTAAGCAAACTTGTCGTGGCTTCTCCACCAAAGGCCATCACTTTGATCTTTAAGTTTTGAAGACTGGAAAATGTATTTCCCGAAATATCAACATTGGCAGAATTCACCACACCATTGAACGATGCGCTTATACTTGATTCCATTTCCTGGTATGATGAGGATGACTCGATAAGCATGTAATAAATTCTTCCATAGGTTACATCAGATATATAGGTCGCTGGATTCCCGGCCTGCACATATTTTGCAAGATCTTCAGGAGTAACATCCGGCGCAAATAATCCGGCAGTACTGGTAGGAATATCGAAACTCATGGTATAGAAACTTTGATTGAGTTCAACCAAAATCCTGTTCAGGTTAGAGCCTGAGCTGAACCCGAAATCGGAACTGATGTCTACAAAAGCCGATTCATAATCGATACCGAGTTTCAGTGCAAGGGCTTGTTCACTTTGTACCTGGCTATAGTTGAAAACAAAATTAGCCGGCAGATCAGGGGGCGAAGCAGCAATGATCTGGTTCATGGCATTTTGAATTGAACTTTTAGCTACCACAGGTACAGTAAAAGTTGAGTTGAGGTTTCCATTAACAAGGTCATACGAAATAGTACCTCCGGCACGATTCACAGCAATAACATCCGGAGTCGATTTTTTAAGCGATTTCCCCTGAAGCAGGCTTCCCGGATAAATCACGGAGGCGTTTGGGTTAAAAAGCGGGAATCCTTTATTCCCTCCTCCGGGAGCAAGCGCATTGTAAGTAGTCGTAGTGCAGTTCCAGACTTCTCCATCGATTACCTCATTGCCTGTGGTTGAATCGGTAGCTTCTTCTTTATTTACAGCCGGAGTAAAATCACCACCTGATTTTATTACTCCATCAAAGGTTAACGGCGATGGGGTGTTTTGATCCTTTTTACAGGAAAATGTCATTCCCAGTAAAATGAATAGTGTGAGCAAAAGTTTAAAGCGAGTTTTCATACTGTCAAATTTTATTTATTAAAATTAATTTTGTATTTGAAAGTGTGGACAAAATATCCTGTAATCCAAGTGTTGCCCAACTTCCAGGGTGGGCATGGAATAGACAATAAACATTTATTATGCGGTCTTGTTCAAAATAGTCCGGAGATTAGTCTTTCGGATTTGGTCAGGATTTTAATGTAATCGGTAGTTGTGTTTGTGAAAGGGAAGGAACAATTTCAATTAAACGGTTATCTCATTCTTATTTTTCAGGAAGAACAAAAATTGGAAGGTTTTATAAATTTAAAATCTGACGGTGTAATTTTTCTGCAACTTTTTTAAATTCATCGGAATGACTTTGTTGGCCGGATAATACTTTTTCGATGGTATTGAGCTCGTCTAAAATATAACGCAACGTTTGATCTTTGCTGTTATCGGTTTCCTTATTGATGATCTCCGTTATAGTTGAAGTAAGCCGCCAGATGTTTTTTTCTGTTTCATACCGGATTTGCTTTCTGAAATAATTGCGGAAAACATTTCGGAAGAACGGCATAGGAAAAAGAAACCACAATAAATCGATGGGTATATCAAAAGCAGCATAGATTGAAATATCAGGTTGTTTCAGCGGCCTGAATTCGGGATGCCACTCCGGTATAGATAATTGAATACCTAAAACCCGGTTCACCCGATCATAAATACGTTCTTTCAACGACTTTGAGTAAAAAGCAAAATGTGAACCGATCTGTTGTAAGATTTCATCGAAACCGGATTGTTCCGCCGAAACAATATTCCCCAATCTTATTGATAAGGCCGATCTCAGCCAATGTTCATACATTCTTGACATCTTGAACAGATTCCCTTTCCAGGATAGATATTGTTCTTGAAATTCCTGTTGTAAACCGGAGACAATTTCTTTACTATAAGGTTGCAAAATAGCGTATACAGTATCTCTGACCTTCGATTTGCTATCCGTGGAAATCAGATTCAGTTCATGCTGGATAAAGGCTGTTTTGACTTTTTCATCCAGAATCTTTTCTTTCAGACCTTGTCGTTCACCATCAGTTTTATCCGATACCTTTAAGGCAATTTCAACATAATTAAGGCATGCGGATGCAATGTTCAGTAACTTATGACGGAAAATTTTTCCAAGTTCAATATCCGAACTCTCAGATAAGGGTTTACAAATGGTTTCGATAATGTTATTTCGGTAAAGGCCTGTATTGGTGTAAATCGAATAGTGAAAAACCGGTATGTTTTGGCCGGTTTCTTTTTCAAGTGAATGCGATATAAAACCGGTGATCTCTTCCAGTTGATCTTTCGAAAACAAATCGGTTTTTGTAAGCAGGCAATAAAGCTTATAGGAGTTGTTGTTAAGTTCTCTGATCAATTTAAGGTCGTCTTCGGCAAGCGGTCTTTCGGCACTGATGCAAACGATGGCAATTGAGGTGGTTGCCAGCCGTTCGGTTGTTGTACGCGTATTATTAATAAAAACGGAACCCATTCCGGGCGTATCAATAAAGCACAGCCCGATAAAGGGTTTCATTTCCGGAAGCTCAACAGTCGCTGTAGATACACCTTTTTCATTTTCAGGATTTTTGATTTCGGTAACATAATTTCCCAGATCATTCAGATTAATATCTGCTGAATGGCCATTTTTAAAATGTATTGATGTTTTTTCATTTTCGCCGTAGATTATTCGGGTAATAACCGAAGTAACCGGAACAACGCCTGTCGGCAAAACTGACTTGCCGACTAAACTATTAATGAATGAACTCTTCCCGGCTTTGAACTGGCCGAAGATGGACAAGTCGATGATCTTTTCTGCCGTCAGATTTTCAGCAGATTCAATTAACGGTTCTAAAGATTTGAACTTATATAATGAACAGATTTGCTTTATTTCCTGTAAAAACGGGTCCATATAAACCGAATTTCTCTTTAACTCCCGCGTATTTTTATTTTAATTGTGCTGGTTGTGTCATAGTTGTTCAATCAAATTCAGGATGGAGGATATATCTTCATCGATTTCATTGGCCATATTATCCGGAAGTCTTCCATAACCTTTCAACCGGTTTGATTTTGTATCGCTCAGTATTTCCCACATTTTTGTATATTTTGCATTGAGAACCCGGCTTAGAATCGTTGTTTCCTTCTTTAAATTATATTTGGCTGAAATCTTCCCGATTAAATGTTTCACCCTCCCAATAATCTCCAATGTATGTTTGGATTTATTTTCATCAATGTCATGCTCAACTTCATACGTGAATCCCTTTTTCTTTTTGGTTAACAGGCTCTCTAATTCGTCAATTGATTTTTCAATCAAACACATGCTCACAGAAATTGAGCGAAGATGATTTGCTGGCAAATCCACAGTTTTCATTTTGATTTTTTACTGGTCATGTAATAAATGACCCGGATTTTTTCCATGGTGACCAACCCGCCATATTCCGAGCGTTCGAAATAAGGTTCGAGCAGCTTAACAAAATTTTGTATTTTCTCTTCTTCATCAACGATTTCGATGATGATCGGCAAATCTTCCGACAGGGCAAATAGTTTGGCGGTGTGGATAGTGCTATTGGCACCATACGACATTAATCCGCGTAGAACTGTCGCTCCGGCCAGTCCGTTGCGTTTAGCAAACAGAACAATGGCTTCGTATAAAGGCTGATGCTCATATTTATCGAGTTCACCGATAAAGATCCTAAGCAGTGTTGCATTGCCTGACAGGTTATTCATAATTACAGTGATTTAATAAACCAGATTCCGGCAATTACTGCCAGAATCCCTAAAATAACACTTGAAAATAAATAGATGGAAAAATATAAGTATTCGCTGTCTCTCAGCAATCCATAACTATCGAGTGAAAAGGATGAAAACGTTGTAAATCCACCACAAAAGCCTACTGCAAGAAACATTCGTACATCGGGTGACAGAATCCTTGTTTTATCACCCATGGCAAATATTATCCCGATCAGAAAGCTCCCGGCGATATTGATAATGAGTGTTCCGTAAGGAAAAGAAACGGGTAAAAAGTGAGCAATAAAGCGCTGGGAAAGATACCGAAGGCCGCTCCCCAAAAAACCGCCTGCTCCTGTAATTAAAAACATTTTCAGCATACTACAATAATGTTGTGTTCAAAATCTCAGGAGTTATTAGCTTTATCAGCGGTTATGGCGAACTCCATCACCTTCAGGAAAAAGGCAAAATTACATTTTTAATCCAAGAAACAAATTACAGGTTATAAAGTTGAAAACGAAAAGCGGGCTTTTCAACAACGTGTGGATATTCAATTTGGACTTTGGCAAATCCTTGCGATACGATGAACAAACAATCAGGCTCTTCATTCTGTTTATTTCTTAAATTTGACATTTGCTTGCATGTCAGTTAGCCATTAAATATAAGTATGGCATTAAATATTTGAAGAATCGCGAAAAGAAATTAACCGTTATGAACAAAAAAATCGGACTTAAAGAAGCCATGTCAATCGGTATTGGCGGAATGGTAGGTGGGGGAATTTTCGCTGTATTGGGACTGGCGGTATCCATTTCCAAAGGTGGAACTCCGGTTGCATTCCTGTTAGCCGGTTTCATCGCATTACTGACATCTTACAGTTATATTAAGTTGTCGCTTTCATTCCCCGACAGGGGAGGAACCGTCAAATTTGTCAACCAGGGATTTGGGAAAACAATTTTCAGCGGAGGTGTCAATAATCTATTGTGGGTTAGCTACATTATCATGCTGTCACTTTATGCTTCGGCTTTCGGATCGTATGCTCCCAACCTTTTTAAACTAACCCATGACCATACTGTGGATTTTCACATTTATGCAAGTGCTATCGTCATTCTGGCTACAGCTATAAATTATTACAGCATTGCAGTTGTCGGGAAAATCGAATCCTATGCGGTTATTATCAAGCTGATCATATTGTTTTGTTTTGTGGTAATCGGTGTATACGGATTATTTGGTAACCCGAATCTTCCACAACTTTCAGTTCATAACTGGGAATCACCACTTCAAATTTTAACGGGAGGGATGGTGATTTTTGTTGCATACGAAGGTTTTGAACTCATCGCAAATGCGGCACCCGACATTGAAAATCCCCAAAGGAATATTCCCAAAGCATATTATTTTACTGTCGTTCTGGTAATTCTGCTTTATATTATCATCGCTGGTGTAACGGTTGGTTCGTTACCTTTTAAAGAGATCGCCACAGCACAGGATTATGTTTTAGCGGAAGCGGCAAAACCAATGCTTGGCCAAACCGGATTTGCGATTATTACGATAGCTGCATTGATATCAACATTTTCTGCTATCAATGCATCACTGTACGGAGGCAGCAGGGTAAGTTACGAAATTGCCGAGGATGATGAACTACCCCATGAACTGACAAGCAAATTCTGGAATCATCCGGTAGGATTGGCTATAACAACTGTGGCAACTTTGCTTTTGGTAAACACATTAAATTTAGAAAGCATTTCGACTGCGGGCAGTATGGGCTTTCTGCTGATCTTTGCTATTGTCAATTTTGTCGGCTTCAGGTTATCAAAAAAAATAAAAGGAAATAAATTGGTTCCGCTGACAGGATTTGTACTCTGCTTAACAGCCCTTGTGATTTTAACCATTCAACAATATGCATCCAACCGGATAGGTGTAATCGTAGCCGTATCCATTATGGCAATCTGTTTGATCATGGAATTCATTTACAAAAAAGCAGAATCTAAAAATCATTAAGCCGGAATTAAAACAGGTGGATCCATGATTAAACTAAAGTTTAATCATTCAGTATTTGCTTTAAGACTTTATGTGATTTGATGCCGGAAAATCCTGAGAGATGAACCTCGAAATATTTCAAAATAATATCCAGCAATTCACTCCTGTGGTTTTGGGGAATATTGATAGCCGTTAGATTTTCATAGTTTGAATTGACAAGCTGAAAAATGTAATCACTATAAGGTGGCTTTATATAAAATTGTTCTTCTGTGGCAGTGATATTAAATCCTCCATCAAGCAGATTGAAATTTTTGATACTGCGGCTGATCGGTTTATTCGGGAAAAACCCAAGGTGTTTTGTCAATTGTAAAAGAAAGACGAAATGAAAAATGGCTTTTCCTTCTTCGAGATTATCAAAAAGATGGATTGAGTTGTCGAGAAATTCAAACAACGCCTGATTTGCTTCCACTTCTTTGATCGACTTATTCAGGATTTCTGACAAAAAGAGAACTACGGAACTCTTGATGATATCATTGCGAATTGAATGGAATGGATTGTTGGCAGTAATCTCTTTGATGTACTGCAGTTCATTTTTTTCTTTATGATATACTACCATGTCGACCATGCTCATGGGCATCAACAGCGCCGCTTTAGAACCTGATTTCTTACTCCGGATTCCTCGTACAAGATAGGATTGCAATCCAAAAACCTCCGTATAAATGGTCACGATCATACTATTGTCAGTGTATTTTATCTGACGGAAAACGATGCCACGGGTAGCATGCAGCATTAATTGACCAAAAGGATTTTTGTGACCATGGTTTCTGAACCGTTGTCATTGGAGATAAAGACAAGATAAACTCCTGATTCTGCCCTTCGTCCTTCAAAATTAGAGCCATTCCAAATGGCCTGGCCCCCCTCTGCTTTGGTGGAGTAAATAAGATTTCCGCTAATGTCAGTGATCTTTACATCAGCATTGCTAACTAAGCCGGTTATTGCAATTGGCCCACTGTATCCGGGCCTGACCGGGTTCGGAAAGGCATAAACATCACTGTATGTTTCCTTTCCGGGAGTGGATTGAGCACGGTAGGAAATAATTCCATTTGCAGTTCCGAAAAAGACTTCACCCTTATCGTTGATGGCGATACTATAAATTGTGTTCGACAATAGCGGGCTATTTTGTTCAGTAAAATGATCGATTTCAGTTAATCCGTCATGCGACAAATGAAAAACTCCTGAGCGGTCGGTGCCGATCCATTTATCATTTGCACCATCAACTGCGATGGCAGTCACTGATTCAAATTCCAGCAAAATATCGGCCAGCCCAGTTCCGTCATTTCTGGGGATCAGTATTTGTTGGGCATCAAAATTATAGTTAGTAAAAACATTTTCAGGTGAATAAATAACACCAATCCCGCCATCCGTTCCCAACCAGATTTCACCATTGTTATCCACTGCCAGGGTATAAACCACATTCCCGGGCAAGTTTCCGTTGCCGGCTGCAGAAGAGAGAACTTTATAATGATCGTCACTGACGTCATCAATTGTTCCATTATCTGAAAACACAAAAACTGTGTGAGCAGCTCTTGTTAAAATCCATTTTTGTCCGTAGGTATCGATCGCTAACTCACCAATATCCTGGTTGCTTGAAAAAGAGCCGAGGTTGAATGATTTCCAGTTTCCTGATGGAGAACCATCCGGAACATGCACTGAAAGTATATTTTGAGAATGGGAGTTGGTAACCCACAGATTACCCGCATTATCAAAAGCTGTCCCACCGATTTGTATAACCGGACTACCTAAAATATTATGATATTCCAACGAACTGTTCGCCGGCGTATACCTCATGACTACAGATTGATTTTTTATTTCCATCAGTCCATTAAACCATGATCCGACAAATACGTCGTTGTGATCAAAGGGATTTATCGCAACAGTAACAAGATCCCTCGTAGTATCGAAATCGGGTGTGTTGAACCGATCCATCGTTTTCCATTCACTATCATTAAAATGTGAAGCAATGCCGTACTTCCAGATATCACCCCAACTCAGATTTCTGCCGCCTGCCACACTCCATACGTCTTCCCCTTCACTTGATAAATCAAATACATCTACACTTGCAGGCCCATTAGGATAATAAAAATTAAAATTATAATCATCAGATCTCTTTACCAATCCTTTATTATAATCAGCAATCCAGATGAAATGATCCTTATCTACTGCTACATCCCTTGGACTTGGACTAATATTATTACCATATGTCCAAATATCATGGATGGTGTTGAAATCATTATCATACACATTAACTTTATACTCGGTAACCAAATATAAAAGATTATCGAACGAATGCAATCCATTACAATTCGATGTTCCAAAAACACCTGACTGATTAGTCCAGACACCGTTTTCAAGACAGAGTATTGTGTCTTGTGAAAAATTCGGAGAATACTTATTGACAAACAGTTTATTCCCGTTAAATGTAATAAAATTATAATTTGCCGAGGGAAAGGGCAATGTTTCGTCTTTCGTCCAGGAAGAATAATAAGCCAGGTTCGGATTATCCATCCGTGCGTAAAAAATCCCGTTTTCAGTGGCAGCAACGAAAGAAGTGTCATTATGTGTCAGATCAAAAACCTTGATATGACTTCCGTTTGGTCCGATATAATAGGTATCGATTATTTCTTCGGAATTGATGTCAAGTACAACAATACCAAATCCGCATGATAGGTAAGCCAGATCATCGATAAACATTAGGTTATAAATTCGTTTTTCTTCCGGGGTCACTGCTTCGCTGTTCAGAATATCCTTCATATTAATGAAAGTATTTCCTTTAAGGAGATCGATATTTGCGTTTTCATAAGCTACTACGAGGGTCTTTGCGGGCTCATTATAACCGATTCTGGAAATCCCGATGTCGCTTAATCCGTTAATCCGGGTAATCCGGTTTAAACTATTGTCGGTTTTATCGAGATAAAAAATACTGTAAGGGGTGGCACAATAAATTTTCTGATCACCGGATGTAACCGAAATGGTACTTTGATAGGGCAAATGGTCACGCCATTCCCCGATTGCAATGTTCTGTGCTTTTAAAAAGCCTCCGCAAAACAATATGAAAATTAGGGTAAATATTAATCTGGATCTCATTCTTTTGAACTGCTGTTTTTAAAATGTATTAAATTAACTCGATTTTAATAAAATTATTATACTGCCGGAATGCCTGTAAAAGTAGTCAAATTCAGTAATTACCAGTCATTGTTTTCTTTTATAAGCCGGATCAGTGAATGAACGGCCAATCGTTCGGGTATTCCGGTCTTCATTATTTTTGAACCCTTGTAAAGTGTTATTTTACCTCGTCCAGCACCTACATAACCGTAATCAGCATCGGCCATTTCACCGGGTCCGTTTACACAACATCCCATCACAGCTATTTTCAAACCTTTAAGATGCCCGGTTTGTGATTTTATAGTTTTCAATGTTTGCTGAATATTGAATAGTGTTCTCCCACAGGATGGACAGGCAATATACTCGGTTTTTGATATCCTCGAACCGGTTGCCTGCAAGATATCAAAGGCGGTTTTACTTAAGGTTTTTGGAGGAATTGTATCCGATTCAAGCCAGATTCCGTCTATCAATCCGTCAACCAGTAAATAAGCACAATCCGAGGCAGCATTGACAAGAAATTCATCATCCAATAATTCACGATAATTTTTTCTCAAAATAACAGGCAGGTCGATTTTTTTTCTGATCAGTTCATTGATGTATTTTCTGACCTGTCTGTTTGAAACATTATCTTCAGGTTCCAGAACAATGAGTAAATTACTGAAATTACTCTGTACTTTATGAAGCGAAGATGACTTGATAAGGTCGAAGGGGATTTTTTCCTGAAGGTTTTTAATTGGTGAAAGAATGTCCATTCCCGTGTAAATAAAATCGGGTGTCCATTGCTGATCGAAATCTTCATCCCTGAAGTTCTGATCAGTAATCACAACAGGGGATTGCCCACCCCCGATTGAAGCAACAGGTTTTGTTTCCCTTCGCTGGAAACTGAAAGGATGAATGGGATTTTCTTGTGTGTCGCCTATAAATGTTTCAGCTCTTTTGCCATTCTTGTTAAATTTGGCAACAATGGTCCTTGCAACAGGAATTTCATATTCCGGGTCTTCAGTGAGCGATACCCTGATAGTGTCACCGATGCCGTCTTCGAGAAGCGGTCCGATTCCTGCAGCAGATTTGATTCTTCCGTCTTCCGCATCACCGGCTTCCGTGACACCGAGATGCAACGGATAATTCATGCCCTCTTCCAGCATGCGGCGAACCAGTAGTCTGTTCGCCTGAACCATAACTTTTACGTTGCTGGATTTCATAGAAACCACGATGTTACGATAATCCAGATTTTCACAAATCTTCAGAAATTCCATGGCTGATTCCACCATTCCGAGCGGTGTGTCTCCGAATTTCAGAAGAAATCGTTCGGAAAGTGAGCCATGGTTAATACCGATCCTTAAAGCCGTGCCGTATTCTTTGCAAATGCTTATCAGTGGTTTGATCCGTTCCCGGATCTTTTCTGTTTCTGAGTTGAATTCAGCTTCGGTATAATTTGTCCGCCCGATTTTTCGATCGATGTAATTGCCCGGATTGATCCGTACTTTTTCAACAATTCGTGCAGCAATTTCCGCTACCTGTGGCTTATAATGAACATCAGCGATGAGTGGTGTGGTATACCCCCTTTTTTTCAATTCTTTTTTAATTACCGCCAAATGTTGCGCTTCTTTTTCAAAAGGAGCAGTTATCCTTACATATTCGCAGCCGGCTTCGATCATGCGGATGCTTTGGGCTACCGTTTTTTCGGTGTCCAATGTGGGTGTTGAAGTCATCGACTGAATGCGGATGGGGAATGTCCCTCCAAGCGGAACATCACCAACCTGAACAACCCGTGAAATATAGGAAAGTTTATTTGTCATCCGGTACAAAAGTAATGAAAATGGAAGTCATCATTTAAATATGAACATCATCAATAAAACCGTCAATTAACCTGATTTGTTTTAAATCACCGGTTATCAACTGGTTTTTCCAATTAAACTAAATATGTTAATGGGGAATGGATGGTTGTTGTCCTAGTTTAACCTATTTTGACCGATCGCATCGAAAGTGATCCCATCGTTATTTTGTCGGCATAATATGTTAACGACTCGTTTTTGTCGATGGCTCCAAGGGAATAGAGTAACGGATAATAATGATCAGGCGTTGGGACAGCCTGTTCACCGCTTTTCCCCAATCGATGGTAATTTACCAGCAAATCAAAATCTCTTTTTTCCATTGATTCATGCACTTTAGTGTCAAATTCGATAGCCCAGTCATAGGCACTTTCAGGATGATTAAAATCTACTTTTCTGAGGTTGTGTACGATGTTGCCGCTACCGATAATAAGTACTCCTTTCGAACGCAATTTGGCAAGTTCCTTCGCAAGTGAAAAGTGATATTCCGAGGGTTTATAGTAATCGATGCTTAACTGATAAACAGGAATATTTGCTTCAGGAAACACATGTTTAAGAACCGACCATGTACCGTGATCCAAACCCCACTCGTAATCAAGCTGGACATCAGTCTTGTGAACTAATTTTTGTGTAAGTTTGGCATATTCTGGGGCGCCGGGCGAGGGATATTCGACATTGTATAACTCAGCAGGAAATCCTCCGAAATCATGAATGGTTTTCGGGAAGTCCATGGCCGTTACAAACGAACCCTTTGTGAGCCAATGAGCCGAGACACATAAAATTGCAGAAGGCAGAGGTAGCGATTTGCGAATCAATTCCCATTCGTGTGTAAAGTAGTTTTCTTGGATAGCATTCATGGGGGAACCATGGCCGATAAACAGCACCGGCATCCGATCCGTCAGCTCTCTGCCGGATTCTATCGTATTTTTAAATTGATTTAAATTCATACTCTCTTTTTTTCAGCTGTTCAAACTAATCAATCATTTTACAACAATCCGAAAGCAAGATATGTTGCAAATCCATAGCCAGGGAGCATAAATTATCTCTATTGGACTTATTAAGCCGGGAAGAATTATAATAGAAAGAAAATAAGTTTAGCAAATAGGAATACGGATCATTGTATCATCCCCAGACCCTGCAAGGCTGAACTGTCGTTGGGTTTATTCATCAAGACTTTGTTAAACAGTACCTGTGCTTCACGGAATTTACCAAGTTTTAGGTTCGTCCAGGCGTACATGTTGAGTCCGTCATAATCAAAAGGAAACAGGTTCACGACTTTTTCAAAGTATTTTAATGCAGTGGTATAATCCTCATTGCCATAATATATAGATCCAAGCCGGTAATTGGCCAGGGTATTCTGAGGATCGATTTTCAGGATTTCGTTGTATTGTGTTTTTACTTGTTCCCAGTTTCCAAGTGCAGAAGCCGGATAGACAAACCCAAGCTTCGCTTCGATAGACAAAGGCTTTAAATCCATTGCCTTTTGGTAGTAAGCAATCGATTCGGTGAAGAATCCACCCATGTAAGTTAGCCAGCCAAGGCGAAGGTTCAATTCATAGGAATCGGCATTGTAAACATTTTTCAATGCATCGACAGCTTTTGTGTAGTCGCCACTGTATTCATATAGGTAACTTTTTTCAAATGCATCCTGAATGGCCTTGGTATCCTGCGCCCTGGCAAAAGATATAAAAATAACCACTGAAAGCGTAAGCCCTAATAATCTTTTTAAAGTTTCCATTGTATTCCTCCTATAAATGTATTATTTTGATATGCAAATGTTTGTGCTTCTGTATATTCGTTATGATATCTGACAAGAAATCCCAACTGATCATAATAGCGATACCTGATAGAGAATTCAAAATGTTTTCCCAAAGGTACAATTAAATTGGCACCTGCGCTGAAATGGATTATATCTCCGGAGTTATAAACCACAAAAGCATTTTTTTCATTGTAATTTACCCTGTCTCCCAATGTAACAAATCCTTCCAGCCAGAGTTTAGGAAATAACTTTGCACCAATCAACTGATCGAATACCAGTCTGTTATCAGGGGATTCATGGGCAAATGTCAGATTAGTAATTGTATACAAATTAAGGTTGCCTTTTGGTAAAAATGTAACAGAACCACCCACCTGGTATTGATTTTTATTATTCAGATTTGAAAACGAAGCCGATAAGCCTAACGTGAATAAAGAGATGCTTTTACTGAGGGTGGCCGATAAAACGTAATTAAAAAAGGAAGTGTCTCTTTTACTTATTAAATACCTGGTTTGAAAAAGGGGAACCGTATCAACCGGCTGAAGCTTAAAATTTTCTATTACCGGCGTAGCATCAATCGTGCTATAATTCACATTTAGCAAGTGAAATGCGGGAGAGAAATGAATCCCGTTTTTTGAAGTAAATGTGGCATTTGAGTAAAATTCATGCTGCAATAAAGTGTAGTGGTAGCGATAAAAATCGGCCTTTCTTTGATAAACTGTGTCCGCATAAATGCCCCCGGGATATGATTTTGCATTGAAAACAGATGTTGTCACATCAAATGCCTGAATTTGCTTGAGTTTATCAATGGTTAAATAGGAATATCCAGCATAAAGTGAAATTTTCTTCGATAAATTTAATTCTGTCCCGGCATGCAGATAGATTTTGTTTTCATTTAAATCCTGCTCGCCATAAATGGAATCTGGGCCTGCCAGACTTTTTCGTTGATTTAATTCAATATTATTACTGAATGAAGGACCTCCTTCAACATAAAACCTGTCGAAAAATGGAAAATGTTTTGTAGCCAGCTTGTCCGCCAGTTTTGATGGAAATTTTTGGGAGAGCGCCCTCGCCTCATTTTCACGGTTCAGGTAAAGATAGCTGTAATACAAGTATTCCATTGCCGTTTCATCATAGGGATTAAAATGTTGTGCACGTTTGAGCTGGCTGATTGCTTTGGAATAATTACCCGTATTATAATAGGCAACTCCAAGCCGAAGACGGAGATAAAAATAGTCCTGTTTGTTTTTTAATCCGTTTTTCCCCGTTATGATCAGCGAATCCCAATTACCCGTTAAAAATTGCCGGTACATCGTCCGGTCGAGTTTTGTGAATTCATCAGAAGGTTGCTGAGAGATCGCCGGATTCATAAGAAGGAGGAAACAAGCTAGTATAAAAAGATGAATACTTACCTTACGATAAACAGTTACCGTGTGATTGAACGAATGATTATCATTTCCTGCAAATTCCATCAACTTTCCCCGCTTAATCTTTTAAAGTGTTGTAATTTCATTTGCTTCAAGATGTTTATTCCCATCATTGACAACAAATCGTTTGAACCTGTTCGATTCGATCTCGATTTCGAAATTCAGTTGCCTGGTTTTTCTTTTTCCATATTTGACTGAAGCATTCGACACAAGGTTTATTTTACTGTCTGTCAGATTATCTTTTAACCCTTTATATTCCATCGTATATTCCGACTTCATAAACATATAAAATGGCGCAATAAAATCCTGGAAAAATATCAGACCTCTGTTGTTCAGGGCATGGATCGGGTAATTGTCTTCAATTTTTAAACTTTTATAAAAACCGCTGATCACTTTATATGCACCGAGGTAAAAATAAAACAACAACGATTTTTTATCTCCTTCGAAATGGGTAAAGTAATGAATTTTGCCGTCATTCTTGAACCATGCTTTCGATTTTGTCTTCATACAATACAGGTAGGTATTGTTATAAATGTCGGCCCTGACTTCCCATGTAACAGGTTTTTCTTTCGAGCCCGCTTTGTTTATTACGTTAAAGTTAAGCTGTCTTCCCGGAACAAAGTGGAAGGCATTAAAAAGTGTGCGGTTTTTTTCAATATTTGAGATGACATTGTTCTTTTCGGGTTTACTATACGATTTGAACAGAAACCTGGATTTGTCATGAAGAATGTAATTTCCCAACGGATAATCAAGTGTCTTGGACCCGATAAAAGGTGTTTCCTGAATTTGAAAGTGGAGGTGAGGTTCGGGTGACCTGCCTGAATTTCCGCATGAACCCAGGATGTCACCTCTCTTTACATAATCACCCTTCTTTACTTTAAATGATTCTTTTTTCAGATGGCTTAATTTCGAATAAAGCTTTTCCGTATGCTTGATAACGATAGTATTTCCCCAGTTTTGTTCCAGATTTACATCCCCAATTTCATTGTCATCTATTCCGTCCAGAATTTCTTCCACCCAGCCATCGGCAGGACAAATAACCGGTTTATTATAGCAATAGTAATCTTCGCGTTGCTTACCTGAATTTTTAAAATTCGAACCGTTTTCATCGGCAATTTCAAAGTCCCAGGCATGTGCCCACTCTTTTTTATGTGTAAATTTACCGTGATGGCCTTGAGTAACGGTCCATTCACCCCAGAACGGCAATGTAAGTGAAATGAATTTATAATTGTGAAACCGCTCTTTGTTGTTCAATTGTGAGTAAAGATTTTTTTCCGGGCTGAATTGCTGAAAAACAACCATTTCCGGTTTTAAATGCGATCGTTCCCTGAATTTGAGGATGTAAAGAAACAATAAGACGATGATATTAAACGGCAATGAAAAGATAGAAAGCTGAAAGAGAGAAAGTATTGCCATTGTTCCGGTAATGGTAATAGAAATCAAAGGGGTCAACAATATAACCCACAGGAAGGAATAACGTGAAGGAACGATGTAGAACCCTCCGACAGCGATGGATGTAAGGATAAAGTTGAATCCAATATAACTGTAACTCAATTCATATATATTACCTCCGACGAACTTGTAAAATAAATAGGCCGAGAAAAAACCGATGAGTGAAAGCAAAAATGCAATCCGGGAGTAAATCAGCAATCCTATGGCAATAACGATCCCTGCGAACAGACTGTACTGAAAGAAAATCGCTCCCAAAGACCGGAAATAGATGACGATTGAATCGTGAAGGTTGAGGCTTATAAACCAGTTATAAATATCGAGTACGAAAAAACCTCCAATGCTAAAAAGATCGTTTGCTGTGAAAATCCCCCTTTCACTTATCGAAAGCGCTGTGAATTGTCTCGATGCAAGGGTAACCAGCCATATTCCGAACAAAAAGGAAATGCTTAAATAAGGCAGTCCGTATTTCCCGATTACCCCTTCAAGCATTACGGTAACGAACAAAGTAAAGATAGATGCGAAAAACAGGACAAAAATAAATTCAATGTGCATCTGGTAGAATATTCCGAGTCCCAGCCCAACGAGTAATGAATTAAAACCATAATATCCGGCTTTTATATTGTGGCGGTTGAACCCGATAAGGTAGGCTGCTATATTCGCAGTCGCTACAGCTATAAGACCACTGATTCCCGAATTCAGGTCGAAAAAGGTAACCACCAGCAGAATGAAAGCAAAAAGCTTATTGTTTGAGAAAAAAACCTGTGTATAGCTGTTTAAAATGCTACCTGTAAAAGAAGGAAATATTTGTCTTATTCTAATCATGCTAAATACGGGGCTAATATAGCAATAATTTCATATGACAATTTTAAAGACAATTACTTGCGGTTGAAAAATTAATTGGTCAATTCATTGATTTTTAAAAAAGAAATAAAAAAACCGGGTAACAAGATCGCAGAAAAAGATCATTCAGGAACTACAACTCAAATTTCCTGAGATGCTCCGGTGTCTTCTCCATCTGGATCACTTTATCGATGGTTTCATTTTCGCGTATCACATGCACTTTGCTGTGCTCGTCGATCATTACAACTTTTGGCCTCAACGTGATAAACTGCATCCATTGCGTCATGTTGTAAGCTCCCACATGATGGATCACAAAATGATCGCCTTTGTTCATCAGCGGTAAACTTACACTTTCTCGAACCACATCGATATTCATACAAAGCGGCCCATACAGAGTTGTATCTTCCGAATAGTGTGTAAAAGGTTGTGCAGGAGTAATTTTGTGATCGTACCAAAATGAAGTAAAAAGAATATTTACCCCGATATCGATGATCGTAGTCCTTTTTCCGACAGATGATCTTTTATTTGAAATAACTGTACCAAGTAAATATCCGGCTTCATCGATCAGGGCCCTTCCTGTCTCCAGGATCAACAGCGGCATGTTGTCCGAGTCGAAGTTCGCATTGATTAGGGCACTTGCAATTGCTTCCGCAAAATCGTCGAACGTAGGATTGATATCCGAACCGGGCAGATACGATCCTTTCAGCGTGTTTTTGGAAGCAAACCCGCCTCCCATGTCAATGTATTTGATGTCATGGTTATATTTCTTTTTTACACCCAAAGCCAGGTCAGCCATTTTCAATGCTGCGGTAGCATAAGCATTGGGTGCCAGCATAAACGTTCCGATGTGGCAATGCAATCCGACTAGTTCAAGCTTTTCCGAGCGCATAATCTTGTTCAGCGCATCCCACGCCTGTCCGTTCTCATAATTGAACCCGAAACGGTCCCACATCGGGTAAATGCCGGTATCCATATTAATCCGGATCGCAACATTTGGCTTCTTCTTCATTTTTGTTGCCAGTTCCGTAATGGTGTACAATTCATCCAAATGGTCGATATGAATAAGTGACTCGTTTTTTATAGCCTTTTCAAGATCGGCAATGGTTTTGTCGGGTCCGTTGAAAATAATTTTTGATCCTTCCACACCGTTCAGAATGGCTTTGTCGTACTCAAAACCTGAAACTACTTCTGCCCAACTCCCTTCCTGGTGGAAGGTATTACATATAGCTCCTAAATAGTTGGTCTTATATGACCATGCAAATTGTACTTTCGGGTACCGCGTCATAAAAGCTTTCTTTGCCTGACGGTAAGTATTGCGGATCGCTCGCTCTGAAATCACAAACAATGGTGAACCATGTTCTTCGATTAAATCATCGATAGCGACACCGTCGATGTGTGTTTTGGGAATATATTCAGTTCGAAGCCCGAATTTATTGGGCATATTGGTTTCCAGTTTTTTAATTACAGGTCGTTCGTATCGTTCTTTGCTCATAGCTGGTTATGTTTTCTTTCTTTAATAGTTCGTTAAAGTTCGCCATTGGTTGAAATTTTATGATATTCTTCCACATCCACAATCATATCGTATGAATAGCGGATAAACATTTTTCCGACTGCATAGTCCGTAAAAGGTTTAATATTTAACCCAAGTGCGAGATTAACCAATGCTTCCGGGATATTTTGTCCAACACCTACCGATAAATAAATCCAGGCAGGCATACGCGGATTGACCTCAAGAAGATAATAACTGTTGCTTGAGTCTTTCATTAATTCCAGTTCAAAACCGCCCCGCCATTTTGTTGAACTCACAAAATTCTTTGTCATACTGATAATTTCTTCTTCATCGATGGAGATGCCTCCCCAGGCTTTGCCTTTATCCGTAATGTATTGTTTTCGCATCGCAACAGCTGCAATTGTGTTTCCTTTTCCATCCCCGAGTCCCGTTGAATTAAATTCGGTTCCTCGAATATACTGCTGAATAATGATGGGTAATCCCCACTTACCATTGATTTTATTAAAATAGGTAAGAACCTGTTCGGGTGCATAAGCTATATGTGCATCATAATACTGGCCTTTGACAACAACAGGATATGAAAATTCGTGGATCAGTCCGGGAATTTCAGCAGTAGTAAAAATTGCTTTGCTGTGAGGTACTTTTATTTTGTGTTTTTTACCAAATTCAGGCAGGTTGATCTTTAACCTTTCTTCAAACTGTTTTTCATTTGGAAGAAATGTATGAATACCCATCTCCAGAAGCTTTTTCTCCAGCTTAATGAAGGGCATGAGTTCCGCATCGAAATTGGGAATGACAACATTTATATTTTCTTTACTTTGAATGTACTCTAACCGTGCTAAAAGGCTGTCTTTTCCTGCAGAAGGATAGGGGATCTGATAGGTTCTGTCGATCAGATCATGCATAAAAATCCCGGGTTCGAGCGATTCATAAGCCAGCCCGATGATCTTTACATCCAGTGATGGTGCTTCTTTTAATCCCCTAATGACAGCAATACCGGGACCGGGACTATCGATCGCATTCAATCCGGTGACCGCAATGTTAACCTTCCGTTTCTTCATTTTTGTCGATTAAAAGATACTGCTTTAGCATAGTTACAAAATCATTATAATCCTTTTCGAAGGTATCATCGTCGGTATTGTATTTTGAAATAATTGTTTTGCTTATTTCCTCATAATTTTTCTGGTCTTTGATCAGGTTAAAAATTTCGATCCCGATTGGATTTACTGAAAATGATTCACCTGTGGAAGGATTGAATACATATCCTGATTCGCTGATGGCTACATTTTTCTTGATCTTCATAAATGATTAAAAGTTTTTGACTACCAATATATGGAATGGTTTAAATGTTTACTTTTATTAATGTGCAAAGTTATCGGATTAATTTTTGCAAGCAAGGCTAATGACGAATTAATCCCAAGCCCAAGTGTCCTGTTATGTAGATAAACAAGAACCGCCTGTATTTTCCCGACCTTCAACATAATGAATTTCAATAATGGATCAATAGGACAAAAACTGAAGCCTTTTCTTGCGGAGATAAATTGTATTTTTCGAAAATTTTCCTGAACTCACTATCCAGCAAGATTTTATGCTTTAAGAAAATTTTACCAAAACCCGTTTGTTTTCCCGCAAAAATACTACTGCATCAAAATAATTTTAGTCGAACTGCTGTATGTAGCCCCGGACAACTTACAGACATAAATTCCATTGCTGACTTTTACTCCTTTGTCATTGTCACCCTGCCATACGTACGAATGATTTCCTTTTTGTAACGTAGCATTGTGAGCCAACACTTTCACAACCTGTCCGCTAGCGTTGTAAATCATCAGGTCGATACGGTCATCATTTTGCAGATCGAAAGTTATTTTTGATTCTCTGCTAAAAGGATTCGGAAAACCGGATAATTGGGTTTCTGGATTTTTCTGAATCTCCTGATTACCGGTTAATAGTGTAGAAAATGGAAGCGTTTTTATTGAAAATACACCGGAATAATCGGTCACCTGAAACGTGACATTCCAGGTCGTGTTTGGTACCACAGGGGTTCCATGAAACAGGCCGTCGGATCCAATCTGCATCCCCAGCGGGAAATCTGCATAATTAAACGTTGTTGCATAATTATCCGGGACAAAATACGAATTTGAAATCTGTGCGATCGTATAGCTGCTTCCGTCGCCGTTTGAAACGCCGGCAGCCCATTCAAGACCATCGGTAATGCCCGTTCCGTAATAAAAATCGATTTTCCCATCGGGATAAAGTTTTATCGCCGTTTCGACATCCACATCCGGCTGATCGAACATCGACGTTTTCCAATGGATGATTGCGCCGTTCTCGTCACCGCTGTACCAGATACCATCACCCTGGGAAGGGTATATCATCAGATCGGCGCAATAAGCTGCGAGGCATTTATTAGCAATGATCGATTCCTCGTCGCGGATGTATTCAAAATTATTTTTGAAAACAATAGCTCCATCCGTAAGAACCGTGATTTCATTATATTCCTGGCCATAGAACGGAAATGCAAAATCAAGCAACTTTGTGGCAAAACCATCGTCATTATCCGAAGGGATCAGTTGCTCATCTGTCACGGCCGGCAGTGTTGAAGTTAATTCGTTTTCGTCATAGTCAATTTTTATGCCCCAGGTATAGGGTGGTGCTCCGTTTTCGGCTTCAAGTTGGTAACTATACGGTTCATTTGCAGCAGCAACAGGAAGTGCATCGGTGACTATTCCAACCTTGTCAAAATTCAATGTTTTAACAGCACTTACTGAAGTCGTATCGTTATTAACTATGCTGACATTTTGCTGATCACAATTTACCTCTTCCACACCATTTGAATAATCGATCAATGAAGCATTGACAATTTGGCCGGTACCTTGTCCGTAAGGATCTTTTTCGACCACTTCAAAGAAAAATTTAGCAGGTTCACCGGAAGTGATATAACTAAGCAGCGGCGTAACATCCAGTCCGATTTCAATGGTTTTGTCCGCATTGGTGTATCCGCCTTGCATATAAAGATCTCCGCCCTGAAAATTAAAGCATGGAAAGGAAAGAAAATTTTGAGGACGGTCACTTGTCACGTCAGTGCTTACACCCACAATGAGTTTTACCTTATTCCGGGAATCATGTTTTACAGTCGCCTTCATTGTAATCACAGGTGAATAAATCTCTTTTGTGCTGAGGATGTGGACTGTATTGGCCCAAATACCGCCATTGTCGAGCGATTCGGCCAGATTACGGTAAAGCGTGTAGGCAAATCCATTGTCTCCGAATGAGGAACCCCAGCTATTGGCCAGTTTTACTCCCCCAATTTCCCAGTCTCTCACATCTACAATGCCATCGCCGGTAATATCGATATCGTTAGTATACTGCCCATCGTTGTTGACATCGTAACGAATTTCATCATCATACCCTACAAAAGTCATGGCATGGTTTACTGAAGCATCCCATCTTGTTACGATAGTTTTTCCTGCTTCAGGTGTGCCTGCTGGCAGTGTTGTCATGCTGAAAACACCGGAAACGCCGGCTCCAAAACAGGCAATTCCACCGACCGGAGAACCGTTCAAATGATCATACATCCAGTTTTTAAGTGCATCGATGCCTTCAGGCGTACTCACATTAATTGAATAGATTTCATATACTTTGTTGTGCATGCCATTGTAATACTCATCATACCCGCTCAGCCATCGTGTATCGCCGCCCGTAGCAATTCCTCCGCCATAATCGGCAATGTTGGGGCAGCCGTTTGCCTGGATGATCTTCCATCCGTCGAAATACCATGAACCACCTCCGTTTCCGTTGTTCAAAAAGTTCCAGGTATAATGAGTAGGGAATTGATTTGTTGTATTATTGGCCGGAATGCCCCGCTCGCAGTCGATTTCATAGGTAAAGCAATAACCGATTCCGCTGGCCTGGCCGCAGCTTCCACCTTGCTGATTGAAAATTGGCCGAAAATAAGGTTGCGTGGAATTATCGACCGATACAGGGAGGTCTTTCGTACTCAATGTTGCAGTGACTTTTGGCAAAGAATTCAGAAAATCCCAGTCAGCCTGTGTCAAAGGTCTTAATCCTCCTGCATACCAGGGCTCCCCATTCGGATCGGGATTTACATTGATTAAATTACTTTGCGAAAAAAGAGAACTGCAGGCAATACTGAAAATTGCCAATAATGAGAAAAATGTTTTCATGCTTTATAAATAAGTTGTGTAGATGACAATACGATACGTTAATTCGTTGCAACCGTTACAGTAAAATAATTTTGCCTGTTTTTTGCGCCTCTCCGGTATTCAAAATATAAAAATAAGTACCGGATTTTACTTTTTCATTTTCCTGGTTTGTTCCGTCCCAAATTATGATATTGTTTTTTTGGTTTAGTAAAGTAAGACCTAAATGTTTTACAATTTGCCCTTTCGAATCAAGTATACTGAGATTTATTTCGCCGTTCTTTTCCGAAGGGATCTGAAAACTGACCGATCCAACAGCAGGATTCGGATAACAATAAATTTCGGGCTGTTCAATAAATTGTTCATTATTACTAATTATCAAGTCGGAATTCAGTCCAATGGTTACAGCATAATCATTTGACTCCATTTCGATCGGAATATCATCATAAACATAATCGAGGAGCAATGGCATATTGGTAATGAAACCTATGGTAACAAGCATGTTCAGGCTATCTCCGGGTTCAAGTGTGTATGGAAAACTTCCCGAAAAATTCGTTATGCTCCACATCCAGTTGGTAAGTACATTATTAAGTGGAATGTTTGTAATTGTCAGCGAAACATCGTTATTGTTTTTTATCATAAAGTATTCACCATCGGAAGTGTTTTGGTAGGTATCGAACCATAAAGTATCGGGAGAAATATCAGGTGTATAAACGATTGTAACTGGCCCGAGCGTTCCATCGAGTTTAAGATTTTGTCCATAAATGTCAGAACCTCCGTTGCGGTTGTCTTCCCATGCAGTGATCCATTGTCCATCGTGAAAATCACTGGTTACTGTGTGCACTTTTGATGAACTCAGGCTGCAAATATCGACCATTGAAGTTGACCAAAAAGAATTACCGTCAGGATCTATTCCCATGGCTTTGATTATGGCATTTGGACCGCTTGGGTTTTCTTCGTAAAAGAGAACCGTGTTGTCGTCCGAATTACGCGCCGCATAAGGATATACATCCAGCGAAGAGAGATCAATAAATTTCTTGCCGTTGTCTGTCCAAAGTCGTTCCCCGGTTGCAGAAATTTTCTGGCCATAAATACCGCGGTTGATCTGGTCAGCGTCCATTTCATTCCAGTATACAAAAATATCTTCCGAATTTTGTGGCAGGGAAAGCTGAGCATAAAAATGGTTACGATTTGGCATGGTTGAGGCTTCAATCCCATTATCCCCCAGTAAAACCGTTCCGTCAGGGCCGATGTGCTGTACGTAAACACTTGCCAGGTTATTGAAATCCCTGTCGTCGTGCCAGGCAATATAAAATCCGTCGCTACCGTCGTTGATAAAAGGGAATATTTGTGTCCAGGGTGAGATACCTCCTGCAGTTGAGACGACAGCATCCTGCGCCCAGACAGCATTACCGTCGGTGTCGTAGCGCTGTGCAAAGACATGACGGGTAATACCCGGAAAAGAACCTGAGTCCTCAAAATATTTCATGATCACATCATCTGTACCGACCGGTAAAAGTTGTGGCCATGAATAGGCATTTGTCCCGGTCATTGTTATCCCGTTGTTACCCCATAGTAAGGTTCCGTCAGGAGCAATTTTCTGCCTGATAATATCATTATCAGCCTGCCAGGCAATGATCACATTACCGGAATTGGTGACTACAACTTTCGGTGAAACATTAAAAACCGTCGGGCTATTGGACAATTG
The DNA here is from genome assembly GCA_963764475.1 of uncultured Bacteroidales bacterium. Classification (GTDB taxonomy): domain Bacteria; phylum Bacteroidota; class Bacteroidia; order Bacteroidales; family JAADJA01; genus JAADJA01. The sequence continues at coordinate 3,772 of CAVXTE010000045.1, read as the reverse complement.
AAGGCCATCTGCTCCCCATAAAAAATCACCCTCCGGAGAGATCCGGTAAGCGAAGATGTTGTTATTTCCGGTTCGGATATCCTGGAGTGTAAGAATGGCACAATCGTCCTGGTCGACGGTCATATCCCAGTCAGTAAGCCAGGTCATGGAAGCGTTGTCGCTTACGAGCAACCCTTCATCGGCCCATTGCTTATTTCCAAAAACATCCAGTTTTTGCAAACGGACATTGTAATTTCCGGATTCATTCGAAAACCATGAGATATAGGTGGTTCCCGATTCAGCGATCGCAATCTTAGGGATTGCTTCTTCGCCGGATGCTGTGGCGATGGCATTGTTTACCTGGGGATCGGTACTCCACTGTGCCAATAAAACAACCGGCAGCCAGCAAATGACTGCAAAAAGTACAGATTTTTTCATGATAAAAGAATTTAAAAAATTGTTTTTCAAAATTAGCATAATTATTTCATTATTTGGGTGAAAATCAGCGATAGGTTGAACAAAACAGAGAAGCTGTATGTTTTTACGATGGCTCAACCAAAGAGGACAAAAGAAGTTAAAATGAATTGTGACAGAATGAATTCGACTTAATTAACTGAAGCTAATCGTAATATTTTTTCAATGTCGAAAATTAATTTTATCCGAAAACAGATGTTACATTCACAAAATAGCATTTAATGAACGTAGGTATTTTAAAAGAAAACCCACCCGAACAGCGGGTTGCCATACTACCTGAACTCATCCAGGGAATCGCTGCACTTAAAATCACAATACTGGTTGAAAAAAATGCTGGAGAAACTGCATTTGCAGGTGATGAAAAGTACATTCAAGCCGGTGCCACTGTGAGTGATAAAAAAGAAATTCTGCAAAAGTCGCACATACTCCTTAAGATCAATCCTTTCACCGATTCAGAAATAAAAGAACTTAGTCCAGGACAGGTTGTGATAGGAGTACTTAATCCTTTATCCGAACTAACTTTGGTCAGCCAGTTGAAAAATGCGAAAGTTACTTCATTTAGCCTGGATGCCATTTTGCGTAGTTCCCGTGCTCAGTCGATGGATGTGTTATCATCGATGGCAACGATTGCAGGATACCGCGCAGTGCTGGAAGCCGCATTTAATCTTCCAACATTCTTCCCCATGTTTATGTCGGCAGCAGGTACAATAAAACCCGCCAAGGTTCTTATTCTGGGAGCCGGAGTTGCAGGACTGCAGGCCATAGCGACGGCACGGAAACTTGGTGCAGTTGTAGAAGTGTTTGACGTAAGATCGGCTGTAAAAGAGGAAGTGCAAAGCCTGGGCGCAAAATTCGTTGAGGTGGAAGGGGCAACCGAAGATAAAGCAGCAGGCGGTTATGCCGTTGAGCAGACCGAAGAATTTAAACAAAGACAAAGCCAGCTTATTCAGGATCATGCCATCAAATCGGATGTGGTGATCTGCACGGCTCAGATTCCTGGAAGAAAAGCACCCCTGCTTGTAAAGAAAGAAACTGTCGAAAACATGAAACCGGGGTCTGTTATTATCGACCTTGCTGCATCATCCGGCGGTAATTGTGAGCTTACACAAAATGATAAAGTGATTGATCACAAAGGAGTAAAGATTTTTGGAAATTCAAATTATCCTTCAGGAATGCCTGTGGATGCAAGTCGGATGTTCGGTAAAAATGTACTTAACTTTTTAAAACTTCTGATCGATCAGGATGGGAATCTGAACCTCAATTTCGAAGATGAGATTATAAAAAGTGCCTGTATTACGCATGCGGGAGAAATCGTGAATGAACGTGTCCTCACCATTTTAAACGGCCATAAAAAAGAATGAAAGATCATCGTCACATTACCGATGTTGCAAGAACAGCCTTTGTGCGGGGTATCAATTGGCATTTGGATTTTTAATTTATTGAATTTTAAAATTTAGTTATGGAAAATATTCTTGTTTTTTTCTATTCATTCAAAGAACCGATCTTCATTCTGGTTCTTTCAATTTTTCTGGGTATAGAAGTGATATCCAATGTTCCTTCAGTTTTGCATACACCGTTGATGTCGGGCGCAAATGCCATCAGCGGGGTTATTATTATCGGTGGGATTATTTTACTAGGTCATGCGGATATAACAAAAATTTCGGCACAGATGATTATTGGAATCCTCGCCGTTTTTCTAGCGACTTTAAATGTTGCCGGAGGTTTTGCCGTGACCGACCGGATGCTTGAGATGTTTAAAAAGAAGAAAAATAAGTAACCGTTGACAGTGAAATCTGATGGTAGAATTTCTTTTAAAAAAATTAACCTAATAATCCATTTGCCAACAACAAAAAAATGAACGACATACTTCATACATTCAACGGAATTGAATTTTCAGCCGGAGAAGCATATCTTGAGTTCAGCTATCTGATAGCCGCGGTTTTATTTGTGATCGGGCTTAAAATGCTTAGCCATCCCGAGACGGCACGTAAAGGAAATTTCTGGGCTGGGGCAGGTATGGTGCTTGCCATGATCACCACGCTTTTTCTTCATGAAGATTCAGGTGGTCACAGGATTGCTTTTTTAAATGTTGTCGTTATCATTCTTACGATTGCAATAGGAACCGTTGCGGGGATCGTCATTTCGAAAAAAGTTAAAATGACTGCCATGCCCGAGCTGGTATCCTTTTTCAATGCAACAGGTGGAATTGCCTCTGCCCTTGTCGGCTTTATCGAATTTACCAACCCTGCCAATGAATCGCTGCTCGTCACGGTTTTAGGACTGATCATCGGCTCTATTGCGTTCAGCGGAAGTATGATCGCATATTGGAAATTGTCAGGAAAAATCGGGAACATCAATGCCGGTTACATGAAATACGTCAACATCTTATTACTGATCGGAACGATTATTCTCGCCACATATCTTTTACTCCAGCCGCATCCTCATCAAATGCTAACGCTTCTTATTATCCTTTTCGGCGTATCCCTGCTTTATGGGGTTCTTTTTGTGATGCCCATTGGCGGAGCAGATATGCCGGTTGTTATTTCCCTGCTAAACTCACTCACAGGTATTGCTGCTGCAATGGCCGGATTTATTTATCATAACCTTGCCATGATTTTAGGAGGAATTTTCGTCGGGGCAGCGGGAACTATTCTTACCCTTTTAATGTGTAAAGCCATGAACCGTTCGCTGCTGAATGTGATCGTCGGCGGATTTGGCGGAGGTACAGGCATTACTGACGAAGCAGGTGGAACAATCAAAGAGATTACCATGGTTGACGCTTCTGTTCTGCTCGCCTATTCCCAGAAGGTAGTCATAGTGCCGGGTTATGGACTTGCGGTTGCCCAGGCTCAGCATCCGGTTCATGAACTGGAAAAGCTGCTTGAATCGAAAGGCGTTTCGGTAAAGTTTGGTATCCATCCGGTAGCAGGCAGAATGCCCGGCCACATGAATGTACTGTTGGCGGAAGCCGATGTACCCTATGAAAAACTGATTGAAATGGATGAAATCAACAAAGAGATCGGATCTACCGATGTCGTCATTGTCGTTGGAGCGAATGATGTAGTAAACCCTGCAGCGAATGAAACTCCCGGAAGCCCGATTTACGGTATGCCAGTCATTAATGCTGCAGAAGCTAAAAATGTGATCGTCATGAAACGTGGAATGGGGAAAGGGTATGCCGGAATCGAAAATCCCGCTTTTCTTTAAGGACAATACCCGGATGCTTTTTGGTAATGCGAAAGATTCGATTCAAAAACTGGTGACCGAAATAAATACGCTCTGAGGAAGATAGTACTGAGTATTGAGTACAAGTATTTAG
>CAVXTE010000044.1:0-13315 GCA_963764475.1 uncultured Bacteroidales bacterium | reverse complement strand
AGAAACAGACGCAGAATCAGCAACCGCAGTTCCTTTAGAAATTCCCCCCGATACAGCAGGTTGTGTTTTGAAAAGTTGTTGATAGAAAATAATCCCGACGGTGAATACCAGCAGGACCCCAAGGACGATATTCAGTTTACGGCCTGTTTTTTTTGTAACGGATTTCTCAGCCGTCACTTCCTCAGTTCGTTTCACCCCCTCCGGCGTGAGTTCAAACGCCCAGGCAATGATCAGGGCGATAGGAAAGCCAATCAAAACAAGAGCAATGACGAGGCGCACAGCCCAGTCAGGAATGTTAAGAAACGGAAATGTGGTGGCGGCAATCTGGATGAGGAGCCATCCGGCCACGGCATACACCCCGGTTACCTTGAATACATTGCGCCTCTTCAGTTCGTGAAAAAAATTCCGTAGATCCATACTCAAATTATGTAAACCTGTACGCTAACCTGGCTACTACTTACCAACCTGACACAACTGCCTATAAAGCAATGCATTAGATATTTCTGAATATGAATCTAATTGATAATGGTAAATAATCATAGTCATTTGCCTTATTTAAAGAGTTATAATTTTTAGAAAATCAAAGACCAAATGACATCTGAAACATTTTGTGTGTTAAACAGGGCGCGAGATATTGATTAATAGTTTTGGGAATTTTATAAATGCCGGGCTAAGAACCACTTTAGATTGCTCAGTCTCTCACTTGGTGACAACTTTTAGTTTGTGGACCTTCTGTCCCCTTGAGGGGACTTTAAGGGGGTGTTACCCAGCGTATTACTTTGATTCCGATCGATGCATGATGCCACGCGGGGAACACCCACCTTAGTCCTCCCTCAAGGGAGGAGATCGTAATATGTTATTTACTCAGGGATAGTCTCTCAAATCATCAATGCAATCCGACCATCCCTTGAACGGATTGAAATATTTTGGGCGAATCAAAACCAACGCCGTTCTTAAAGACAATCTCGGTTTTATGCATGTTTCTTATATCTTTTTCTACATCTCCGTCGATTAGCACAAGATCGCCATTCTTGCCTGTAGCGACGGTTCCGATCTCTTTATCTTTTCCAAGAAAACGGGCGGCATTGAACGAGCATATTTTAATAGCTTCGGGGAGAGTGAAGCCGGCTTCCATCAATAGTTCAGGGACAATGCGATCTGAATAGCCGGGAATAACTCTGCCTGCCCCGGTTGGATCAACGCCGGCCATGAGCAAACCTCCCATGTCTGAAAACTCCTTCTCCCAGTACATCTCTTTTTTGTAGTTGGCAATAAGAGCAGAATCCTTACCCACTTCATGGTGATAAAGGGACTCCACAGATTTACGAATTGCAGGTGTTACGGCACTGTCGGCTTTGCCAGGAAAAATTTCGTAGCCGGTGAACGGTTCAAAAACAGGCAACGTAGAAGTCAGAGCTACATGCTTTTTAATCAAATAGCGAATGAGCTCTTTCATCTTCGGACTGTCTTTTGTCAATTTAAATAAAGAGGATCGACGTCCGCGCAGATCCGCTTTATCTGGTTTTTTATTCGGATCAAAATCACTGCTTACCAAAAAGCCGTGTTCCAGGTTATCGATACCCATGTCGGCGGCCTCATGAAAAGTAATGGAACATAAATGTCCAGTGACTTTAAATCCGCGTTTATGGGCCGCATCGATGGCCGCTTTTGCTTCAGCCCGGGTTAGGTTTTGATACAGCTTAAATGACGTACAGCCGGCATCGGCCCAGTAATTGACTTCTGCTGCTGCCTCCTTTGGTGAATGAATAAAACGTATTTCCGGTATTGGCATACCGGGACCATCAATGTAAGGAGCGGTTATGTCCATATTTGGCCCCAGAATCTTCCCGGTATTGATCATATTTCGGATATTCAAGTCCGTCTGCGGTTCTACACTTCCCGTCGTGCGCATCGTTGTGACACCTCCGGCCAGGTATAGTCTTGGAAATGAAATCGGCATCTCCTGGGCCAGGTAAAAGCGACGTACCGGTTCCCCATAAAACAGGTGTTCATGCATCATGACCATCCCGGGAATGACTGTTTTCCCTGCACCATCGATCACTTTCGCCTTAGTTGGGATATCCACGGAGGAACTATTCCCAACAGCTACAAAATGACCGTTTTCGATCAGGATTGTTTGATGGTGCTTAATGGCGCCGCCCGTTCCGTCTATCAATTCCACGCCGGTTATCGCAACAATATCGTTTTTAATCTTGATGAAACGGCTTACTTCCGGCGAGAATGTCTGGGCCGAAAGCTGCAAGGGAAGAGAGACAAACAAACCGGCTAATACAGCAATTAAGGATGATAATGAACGTCTTGAAACTGAAGTAATCATTTTTTCACCTCCCACATAAGTGAATTAGATTTGAATTGCTAATATGCGATAATGATGGCCGTTGTTTAAGTGCGAAATTTGAATCAATTACTTAATTCTTTGAGTTCCTGAATTACTGCCCGGGCCGCTTTATCCATATTGTGAAAACTATCCTGAACATTGTAAAAAACGGTCTGCATATTATCTATAGCCGCGAAAACTTCGGGTTTCTTAATAAATGCCCGGTATTCTTTATCGGATAATTCATAGGCCTGAGGAACGACTTTTCTTGTACCGTTGCGGCTGCGGCTTTTCCCTGCCAGTGAAACAAGGTTGCCCACTTCTTTACGTACTTCCCAAATCGATCCCAGGTAAAACATTTGTCCGCTAATATCGGTCTGCTGGTTATAAAAATGGTAGGCAGTAAAGAATTCAGCTATACGGTTTAGAAATTCTTTATCATTTATCAACCCAATTTTGCCGGTAGAAACCGCCTGGTTGTATGTGGATAGAATGGGTTCGAAGGAAGGGTATTCAAAAGCTCCGGATAAATAATATTGAAGCGAGTCCAGCGATATGTTTTCATTATTTTTGTAGGAAAGAGATAAAAACCGGGAGGTTCTTTTTATGTACCGCTCGTTTTCAGCTTTCACGGTTGACAGGTGTTCGCGTGTAGTTTTAAAATCCGATATCAGAGACTGAATAAGGGCTTGGCGTTCATTATTCAACTTACGCTGTTCATTCCAGTTGTTCACCTGAAGAGCAATCAAAATTCCAATGACCACCAGCAGAATTTCCCCGGTAGCATAGCGAAGGTAACTTGCTACCTTATTTTGTTCGGCCAGCTTTCGACGGATTTTTTTGAAGATCTGGGGCATGTTACTGCTTAAGTTCCGTAGCTATTAGTTTTTTAATTTCATTGATACCGGCAAGACGCTTCTTCAGCCTGGCAAGCATACCATCACTATCATGCTTGTATTTCTGGAAAACTTTTTGGAATGCCTCGTTTTCTAAAATGAGGCTCATTTGATTTGCTAATGAACCTGAATTTCCCAGCGCCATGGTTTTGTCTAAGATTGTTTGCACCATAATATTTGAACTGGATAACATATTTTCCTGGAGCCGCTTTATAAGACTAAAGTCGCTCTTATAATAATTGATAAGCGTGAGGCGCAGCTGTTCATTTTTAATGACGGAAAGGATATTTTCATTTAACGCACTGGTATATCCGGCACTATTTACTTCCACTGCAGGGGCGCCCATATAAGTGAAAAAATCGTCCAGATTATAAGTACTGTCGTTTGGAGAATTTAGAATCCTATTGAAGTAGCCGGTTACCCTTTCCCCGGTTTTAATATTGTTTGCCAATTCCAGTGAATCAGATCTTAGATTTCTTTCGATGGTATGCAGATCTTCCACCAATTGCTCACGTGATTTATTAGCTTCATTCCAGTTATTCACCTGCAGGGCGATCAGAATGCCAATCACCACCAATAATATTTCCCCCACGGCATAACGGAGATAACTTGTTACCTTATTCTCTTCTGCCAGTTTTCGACGGATATGTTTAAAGATGGCAGGCATAATTTTTATTTAATTTCTGACTCAATTAATCGAATGATGGAATCCTGTTTTGCCTTTAAGGACGCATAAAAGTGTTTATCCAGGTTGGCTGATGCTACGATGTACAGGTAGAGATAACTTTCAAATTGAGGGTTTTCGAGAAATTTAAAATCATTATTAGGAAACCGGCTCGGACTGACATCTACCAGCGGGTCGTCGATGATATCCAGATGCCTTCTGAAATTTCCTTCCTTTAAAAAAAACTGGTGGGCTTTATCCTCCTGTTCACTCACATATTTCTCTTGCGCATGAACGTTATCAAGCACCGATTCATATGACGAAAGTTCAGACCTCAGATCCTGGTTGGAGATGATGGATAATTTTCCCGAATTAATGACCTCAAATAAGGAACCCAGGCTTGGTAAATAGTCAGGCATTTTTTTAAATGCCCAAACCATTAGCATAGAAAGTTCTTTTTCATCTGCCTGTTGAAGATGCGGACCGGTATATTCGCCGATTTTTCGGGCGGCTGCAATATTGTCCAGATTCACCTGAACCGACTCTTCCAGTACTGTTTGATTGTCCTGAAATTCTTTAAGCAGTGATTTCAGTATAACCTGCTCGGAAGCTCGTGTTTTACGTACTTCATTCCAGTTATTCACTTGCAGGGCGATCAGAATCCCGATCACGACCAATAGAATTTCCCCCAAGGCATATCGGAGATAGCCTGTTACTTTGTTCTCTTCTGCGAGTTTGCGTCGAATCTTCTTAAAGATAGCAGGCATATAGCTAACGCACGTAGATTAGTTCCTTTGAAATAGATCCCATGTTTTCCCCGGTAAGTATACACGCACCAATAAAGTACCGTACTGATAATCTTATATATATAAAAAAGACAAAAAAAGATAGTAGGATATCCTCATCAATAATCAGTACAGTTTTCTACGGAAACGGATTTCTTCAAAGAATTCAACACTCTTAAATCGTAATTGAGTGGAAGCTGTTGTTTTATCTAAAGACAAGTAGGAAGTGAAAATCGGTACCGCAATAATCGGAACATTTCTTGGATAGTTAAATCACACTTTAATACTGCTATGGCATATTTCAAATAGTTGGCCCATTTACCTTCTTTAACGTGAATTTGATATAATGAAATCGCATTCACCAACCACTCAATGTCATTCCGACGGAATGGAGGAATCTATCTTGGCTATGATCCTGGCATATATTCTGAAACATTTTTAGCATTTCCGGTCGGGTTGGATTTCTCCATCCCGAAGACTCGGGAAAATGACAATCGTGGGGGATTTTAATTGCTTATCTCGAATTCACATTCTTTAAGATTGTTTTTTTCGAATATTTTTGAAGAATTTTGTCAATTATGGGCTTTTAAATAGCTTTCCAGAAGCAATATCAGCTCGTGGTCTACTTTCAGGAATTTTTGACATTGAATCCCATAAATTGTCCCGTAAAATTTAAATAAATCAAATTGTGCAATGGTTTTGTGGTCTTTAAGGGCAAACATGAAATCTTTAATATGTGGTGTTTTGGGTAAGACTTGTATCTGTTCGTAATATTTTATTTGCAGTGGTGTGTCATATTTTTCGCAGATGCGATTATTGAGCTCAATAGCGTTTACCACATAATCATATGCCTTGTAATAAGCCCTCAGCTTGTTTTTGATGTTGCTTTGACTTATATGATCATAGGCATTTGGATCGTTGTTGATTAGGTTTGACTGATAGGCCAAACGAAAGAAAAAGGGGTTGTTGGTAACTTTTAAGTTTAATGTGGAATCGTCTAAAATGCCGTTGCTCACCTGTATTAGGGAACTGAAAAGGGTATCGCGATTTTGTTGATAACTTAGCCTGGATTCAAAAAACACCGAATCTGCCTTTGCATCGCTAAGTAATTGTTCAGCAAGTTTTATTTCATTGTTTTTCTCTTTTCTTGCTTCATTCCAGTTGTTTACCTGTAAGGCAATCAGGATTCCGATCACCACCAGGATGATTTCGCCCATTGCGTAGCGAATATAAGCCGCTGTTTTGTTTTCAGAGGCCAGTTTTCGGCGGATGTTTTTGAAGATGGAAGGCATCTTAGTTTAATTGTGCATTAATTTCTTTGATCAATTGTAGCGTCTGTTTTTTTGCCGGACTCATCACTGCAATATGGGCTATCGAAATGTTTTCCCGAAAAATGATGCTGTTTAGAAGAGCGGTCTGATTTTGAGGTTCATTTATCCAGGAATAAAGGTGTTTATACAATTCGGGGTTGGAGACGTTTGCCAGCGTATCCACATCGAAAACGTTTTTGTTTATTTTCAATAACTTATATATCAAATGGTTATACTTTGATGTGGTGAATAATGTTTTGTCCAGAATTTGTTTGATATCAATGTTGTCAACCATGTTATTGTTATGCTGAATGATCGCTTGTTTGGTATCTAAGTCCTGGTAGTAGTTTATTATTTCTTTTCTCAATACAGGGTCAGTAATCAGGTTCAGCGCACCCGAAGATTCCATATCAGAAAAGGTGGCATTTACACTCCGGAAAGTCTTGCGGGGTGCAATATTTGATATCCTAAGAAACACTTCCGATTCTTCCGGAAACCGCTGATTGGCGTTGTATGTCTTAATTAGTGAATTTGAAATTTTTATAATCCTCTTCTCAAAATCTAATTGCGCATCAATATTTACCACCTGCTGTTTTAAATCCTGCTTTAAATTATTCAGGTACTGAACTTCCCGGATGCGATCTTTCCGGTTTTCATTCCAGTTATTTACCTGCAAAGCGATTAAAATTCCTATCACAACCAGTAGAATTTCGCCCAGTGCATATCGTAAATAGGCCGCTGTCTTATTTTCGGAGGCGAGTTGTTTACGGATGTTGCGAAAGATTTTTGGCATGTTTACTATTGTTTGTTACCGTTTTAATTTCTTTCAGTAGCCTTTGAATGGATTGTTGCAAACGATCCATGGCTGTTAGCACCGATCTTAAATCGAAGTACCGGGAGATTAACATGCTTGTAAACTCACGATTACCAAAAAAAGCTGCCTTATCACTTTTAAAATAGTTTTCTTTTTGGGCCAAATCGGGAATTTCATACCCTAAGCGTTTTTCTTCTGTTTTAATATTCATGCCGCCGTTTTTCCACATATCTAAAAGGCTGAAATGTTTGGTCAGGTATGGTAATTCCATATCCTGGAAATAAGCATGAAATCGATTCAGGCGGATGTCTATTCGGTTGATATTTGCCTGATACAGTAACACGTTTGTTTTTATGGAATTAGATTTGAGATCGTTGTAAGCACCCGAGTTGACCAGTTCATTTAATGCCGGCGTGATCATCGATTCGGTCCTTATCGGACCTAACTTGTTGACCCAATTTATTAAGTACGCGTCTTGTTTTTCTGGTGTAACACTGTTGTTATTTAATGAATCGGCCATGTCCAGGGTCGTACTCATTTGTTTTTTAACGATGATCATATTATTCCGCAATACGAGTTCATTCGATTTTAGCTCACCTGCGAACGACAACAGGTTACGGGTGTTTTTTATATTAGTATGAATTGTCGCATTCCAGTTGTTCACCTGCAAGGCAATCAGAATTCCGATCACCACCAAAATGATCTCACCCAGAGCATAGCGAAGATACTTGACCACGCTGTTATCTGCAGCCAGCCGTTCTCTTTGTTTTCTGAATACTTTCATTCTTTATAACCTATTGAGCCTTTGATACTTTTTTAAATTTAAGCACATCTGTCCAACCAGTAATCAGGGTAAGTTCTCCTGATTTGCCGAAGGTGATCAGCTTAGGATCATTTACCGAAAAGAACGTGGAGTTTTTAAAGTAATAGATCGGGATTTTTTGGGTTGTTTTTGTGATAAAAAATAGTTTATCCCCACTTTTTGTGATTTCTATTCGATCACCTACTACTTTGCTATGAGGACCGTAAACCTGCTGATACCAACCCATATACCGGTCGACAACTTTTGGGTCCTTTAAGGTATAACTTATATAGTCAGGGGTTTTATCTTCATTTCCCAAAACACGGGCAATCGCCAGGTTGGCATCAATGGCATTTTTTCTGTATCTGCAAGCTGCCAGGGAGAGATTCCTCGCATCATTTATTGTCCTGGATACCTCTGCCTTGTACTGGAAGTTTGTCAGCAAATAATGGATGGCATCATCACTGAGCGCTCCCTTAAAACCATCTTCGACAAACCAACGTTGCGTCCGGTATGAATTATCTATATTTCGATAGACGGTTGTCTGATATCGCTGATTAAGCACATCAATTCTGGTCTTCATTTTTAGGTATAAGTAGTTCAACTTATCCATTATTGGAGTATACTTTTTGGGGATTTCTTCTGAATTTTGTGTGAGATTATTAAAGGCAACCGTGTTTAAGTCGAGGTTATCGTAATTAAATGGGAAAAAAAGTGAGCTGTTTGATCTAAAACCGTTTTTATAATCGCTATAAGTCAGTTTGTTGTTGAAAACCAGGTTTTTTACGGAATCCCTTTTGATTAAATCATCAATTGCCCCATCCGTATTTTGGATGTTTACAGCCAGTTCCGACTGGACGTTTTTTAAATTGGCGATAATCCTCAGGTTTAGTTTCCGATTTTCATTCCAATTGTTTACTTGTAAGGCGATAAGGATTCCAATCACAACCAAAATGATTTCCCCCAGGGCATATCGTAAATAGGCCGCTGTCTTGTTTTCGGAGGCGAGTTTGCGGCGAATTTTTTTAAAGATAGTGGGCATGTTTAGTCCGCTGTGTGTTCGATGATCTTTTCCTGTATTTTCTCAATATTATTTAATAGATCTATTTCGGCTTGCTGCAGGTATAAATACTGATCCGGTATGTTTTCAAACTCGAGTTTCTGAAAAAGGGGATGGTAATAGGTGTGCAACTTGCTTTTTCCACTACCTGGCGTATTCTTCGAAAGGATTTAATCATTGTACGTTTAATTCTTTGTTGATCAGTGATAATATTTCGACTATTAATTTCTGATCTCCCTTTTGTTTTTCTTTTAACTCTAAAAGAAAATTAATGTGGTTCTCGACCATGTTTTCAAATTGTACATGGTTCAATAAGGTTCTATTATCTATATCAAAACCAGATTTAGGGAATTTAAATCCTGAAAAAGAATTGCTTACTTCATCTGCATTGAGCCAACTGCCATGCTTCATCACATAGTTTATAATGCCCGTGTCGTAATTTGTTAACAGTTCTTCCCGGTATTCCAGATAATCCAGGGCGGGTTTCCAGGACGACAATTCATTCCTCAATTGCGCATTGCTTATAATATTCAGTCGACCGGAGTTTATTAAGTCGTCCAAAAAGCCGTTTTGGGGATAGAAATGCGGCGTTGTTGCCAGGTTACTAAGTAATTTGTCGAAGTCTTTCTCCGTTTTGGGCTTTGGTTTTGCTCCGGTATAGCTCAGGACTTCCAAGCTTTTTCTGACAAAAAAATTGGTCTTTCGAATAAGTGAGTCTAACTGTCTTTTGTTGTAACCAAAATCTTGTTTAAGGTTTACAAGAGCTTTGTGTTCTTCAATCCGTTTATTTCTATTGGTATTCCAATTATTCACCTGCAGGGCAATCAAAATTCCAATGACAACCAAAATAATTTCCCCCAAGGCGTATCGGAGGTATTTTACAACATTGTTATCAGCAGCAAGTTTGAGTCTTTGTTTCCTGAATATTTTCATTATTTAAATAGATACCGTTTTAATGAAGTTCTTTATCAATCAGCTGAATCAGATGGTTCGTTTTTCCTTGCAGGTTCTGGCAGAGCTTGTAGATATTTTGAGATACCAATTTTCTGGTTACAAGCTGATTTTTTAGTTCCATTCTCTTTCCAGGACTGATCTTCTGGTCTCTATCAATCTCTCCATTCCTGTCCAATTTGATATTCAGGGAATTACTGGTAAAAAAAACGCCGAATTCGCTATCGGTATTAAACAAATTGTCATTATTGATTACTTGAAGGCTTTGCAAAACCGTTCTTTTGTCCAATATCTGCATTTTCACAACTTAGAAATCCTCGAATATGGTATATATGCTGCGGTTTCAAAGTCGCTCAGGCTTTGATCTTGAACAAAATCCCTGGTTTTTCAAAGCCTTCTACTTGTGTGACATAATCTAATCGTTGATAATACCGGACAATTGCATTTTGCAGGCCGGAATTTCTGATCAGCTTTTTCCCTCCCGCGTTATCCATACTGATATAACTTGTTTTGTTTTCGACAAAAGTCCGCCGCCAGGTTAATTTTAGGAGCAGTGAATCTAATTTTTCTATCGATAATGAAGACTTCAGAAATAAAGCGGCTGTGTCGGTTTCTGCAATTATGACGCTTTCAAATTGAAGCTGACCGTTGATTGTTCCCTGCTGTAAAACTAAATCTGATCTTATGCTTTCGAGGGTGGCTTTTTCGAGTTTATAGTTTTGGATGTCTTCTTTCCAGTTATTCACCTGTAAGGCGATCAGGATTCCAATCACAACCAAAATGATTTCGCCCAGGGCATATCGTAAATAGGCCGCCGTCTTGTTTTCGGAAGCGAGTTTTCGGCGGATATTTTTGAAGATGTGCGGCATAACTATTACCTGGTTTCCGAGTTGAGCTTACGAAGTATTTCTTTGGTTTTGCTCTGGATTTCACGGAGCTCGTCCACCGCGACCCGCTCAGTAGCGTACTTAATAGAAATCACTGCGTTTAAACGAGCACCCAGTTGGGTATAATTTGCCGTCTTCCATATATCCGTGCTCAACTTTGAACTGGGTTTAATCCCTCCTCCTCTAAATGATGAATAGTCTGTGTCTAATGGATAATATTGGGCGTATAACAAACCTTGTTCAGAATAGGCTTGTTGATTTCCTTTCGTTACAGAAAGATAATTTTGGTGCATTGCATTAAGCAAAGTCAAATCTTTTTGCAGCCATTTTGCAAAATCAGATAAGTGGCCGGTGGTACGCAGACTGGTGATTGTATTATCATTAAATTCAACATTTGCATAGTAACCTGGATGAAACTCATATCGGGCAATGTGCACCAAGGTGTCTTTAGTTACGCTGGGAGCTGACATTCGATCCCTGAAGTTTCCGAGTTTTGTCGTATCGGCCACCATGAGCTTTAGACGACTGGAAATAAGTACGGTGTCCTGGGCCAGATCTACCTTCAAAGAATTCGTGTATTGAGCGATATTATTTCGAAGTATTCTGTGTTGGTTCCAGTCATTCACCTGTAAGGCGATAAGGATTCCAATCACAACCAAAATGATTTCGCCCAGGGCATATCGTAAATAGGCTGCCGTCTTGTTTTCAGAGGCGAGTTTGCGACGGATATTTTTGAAGATAGCAGGCATGGTTAATTCGCTGTGTGTTCGATAATCTTTTCCTGGATTTTTTCAATGGCATTTAACAGATCTATTTCGGATTTCTGCAGGTATAAAAATTCATCCAGCACGTTTTCAAACTCAATTTTTTGGAAAAGGGGATAATAATCGGTGTGCAGCCTGCTTTCTCCCCCACCTGGATTACTTCCATATCGATCCATTTCCCGTAACGACATATAAGGCAATAAATAGGGAATCATGTGATTGGTTACCCAGCCTAACGAAATCTTATCTGTATTTTTGAGCCGTTTCATAGAGGCCGACCAAAACAGAAGATTTTCTCTGAGTGCTTTATCCGATATTAAATCTAACCGACCCGATTGCAGGATATCCTGTAAAGAATTATCGGATGGCAAGTACGATGCACTCTCAAAAGTGAAGTAAAACAGGCTGTCCAGGTTATGTTTTTCCAGTTCAGACCGGGAAGCTCCCACGAGATTAATTAATACCAAACCTGATGCAATACTTCTTTTGAATTGATTTCTGGACGTAGTGAGAAGGGCCCGATTTTCAGTGAATTCTTCGTGTAAGTTCGCTTTAATATTCTCTGCTTCCCGTTGATCAAGCAGATGCTGATGCCAGCTATTCACCTGCAAGGCGATCAGAATCCCAATCACTACCAATAGAATTTCCCCCAGGGCATAACGGAGATAGGCCGCTGTCTTATTTTCGGAGGCAAGTTTGCGGCGGATTTTTTTGAAGATTGCAGGCATGGTTTTATGGATTTATCTACCCCTTAGCCTTCACTAGAGCGGGAAGTACAGTACGAATGTTTTTGAAAAGCTCTATCATTGTTTTTTTAATTCTCGGTTCATTAAACCTATGGTTTTATTGGTCATTTTCAGAAGGCCAAATTTGGTCCAAATTTCATCGTCCCTATAGAATCCATAGATTTTGTTGAGAGTGAGATAGGTTTCGGGATCTTTAATTAATGCTATCAATTGAGCATTGTTCAATTTGAATTTTGGGTGCTCGGGTATTGGTGGATGGATGGCATATCGGTCTGGAACAGTTGGCTCAATAGATAACATTGCCATTAATTTTCCTATTCTATTGTCGGGATCATTATTAAAAATTTCATTTCTCTGTTCAATAATAGAATTTCTTGAATCGGTATAGTCTTTTAAGATAGAAAGGTCGTATTTGAGACTGTCGCTCAATAGTTCAAATTTACCGGAAGAGACAGCGTCTTCCTGAACAGAATTTATAATAGATAACGTTATTGGGTAAACCATGTTTGAAAGGTATTGCTTAAGGCTATCTACGGGAAGTGTGGGGCTGGCACCGGCTGAATATTGAAGTACCTGGTTGAATTTGGTAATGCTTTTGTTTAATCCAATTTCAAAAGATTGTAGGGTTTCTTTGTTGTTTAATAATTCCTGTTTTATCGCGAGCATTAGGTGTCGTTTGCTGTTTTCCTGCTTTCTGTTTTCATTCCAGTTATTCACCTGCAGGGCGATCAGAATCCCGATCACGACCAAAAGGATTTCCCCCACAGCATAACGGAGATAGGCCGCCGTCTTATTTTCGGAGGCCAGTTTTCGGCGGATATTTTTAAAGATCGTAGGCATGCTATGGATTAAGTTTTGAATCGATTAACTCACTCAGCGTGCTATCCGCCTTAAGGGTATTTATTTCATTCTTCAATGTAGATTCACGATTGTCTACATTCATTTTAAGCATCATTAGAAAATAGCCGCTGTTTTTAATTTGATGATCGTCATTTGGAACTGCGCGTTTTCCAAATACAAAGACCTTGAAATGTTGGCGCACATACTCGAGCCATGTATTTTCGAAATCAGCCATATCATCTTCAATATCATCTAATAACAGAGTAGTTTTACTCCCGTAATAATCCACCAGTGCATTTCTTAAAACGGGGTCTTTAATTTGACCAATTCCCAAATCTTTCAATAAGCTGTACCCATTACTATTCAATTCGATTCTCCTCATCAACATGACCCTTCCTAAATCCCGGTACGTCTGAGGGGTAAACGGTCTTTTTTGTTCAAGGGTATCGATTACATTT
>CAVXTE010000043.1:0-16370 GCA_963764475.1 uncultured Bacteroidales bacterium | reverse complement strand
AGGCCGGATCAACCAGTTCCTTATTTGATTCTTTATCAAGAATACTTTTTACTGCACCACGGTTGGGATCGATCACCAGTTTGAAAAAATTGTTTTCCAGAGTTGTGTTGCTCTCCGGAATTACAGAGATAATTCTGTCGGCATCCAGCACTTCGATCCGGTAGGTTTTATAACCAACCGGCGGAATATCATGAACCCATAGTCCCCAGTAGGTTCCGTCGGTGCGGCTGGTTAAAGCCTGGGCCTCGGCAATGTTTCCCTTTTCATCCGTAATCCGGAAGGTTTTATTTTCCGGAAGTATTTCGTGGTCGATATAAACTTTTACCATTCCCGATCGCTGCCAGTTTAAGGTATTAATTACTGTAATGGTCGGAACATCGCTTTGGGGCAAATGGTTTTGTATTAACCCCATTCCTTCTTCCCGCAGCATTCTTGCTTTTTTCACGGCCTCCCAGGCATACGAACTTTTTTCACCCCACTGGATCATTGTATTCTCAGTCATCGGATCGGAGATGCTTTCGGCAGCACCATACGTGTGTTCATCATAAAATGCCAGATCTTCCTGAACAGCCCTGAATTCATCCTGCATTCCGGGTTGCATTTTCTCACCCAGCATATCAGCCATTGAAAACAAAGCCATATTGGCGATCATATCATCATTTGTCTGGCGGACAGCTGCTGTTTCTCTTGCCGCCGATGCGGTACCGTCGGACCACCAGTCGGGCCAGGCTTTCCGATAGACCGGTAACTCATCAGCGTAATTATTTTCCACATATTCCATAAACTCACTCATGGTGGCCATTCTGAGTTTCGGAGAAGCGTATTCTTCATTCCAGCGTTTCACCAAATCACAGGCTGAAGTGGCCGGTGGCGAATTGTCTGTAACATAACCAGAATATTGCAATTCAATCACAGGAAAGGGATATCCTTTATTTTCGAGAGAAGAAAGGTATTTCATCAGATTCTTTTCGAAGGTATCCATGTCGTTCATGTGTATCCCGAGTGCATTACCGGTCATGTAATGCTCACCGCGGAAAGCCAGCATCCGGCTTCCCGAAGGTGATTCCCACCAGAATGCAGTTGGCTTGTCAAACGGGATTCGTGCCCTGTGGCCGTGTTCACCCATCACAAGGTACTTCACACCGATTGGCGAAAAATAATCAGCCATGCACCAGCCGATCCCGTTCACATCGTCCTGCATGGCAGTTTTTACCGTGATCCCGTTATCGTTAAATGTTTGAATGGTGCGGGTAAGTGCGGATAGCGTGGTTTCATCAATGATCTCAGACATGTTGAAATACATACCGGTAACTTCGATCCTGCCTTCGGTTACTCTTTGTTTCAGACGTTCAATTTGTGAGGAAGGCCTTGATTTTAAGTACTCCTTTACTGCCCACGCTGCCTCACAAGTCCAGTGAAATTTAGCATCATCGGGAAAGGTATCCGTTTGATCGCAATAATCGAGTGCATAATCGATGAATCGCAGATGCTCGGGAAGGATTTCTGTTTGTGGCCGTGTGTATCCGATATCCGTATGTGTATGCTGAACAAAATAAACGGTCCATTCCTTTACCGGATTCATCGTAAATGAACGTTTCAGTGTTTTATCATTGATTTTTATCTCAGCAGAATAATTCGACGGTTTTGAAACGACCGGCATTTTTATTTTAACAGAATTGAAACCTGTAAATAATTCAAATTTCTGCCTTGTTATGTCGGGAATGGTGATTTCTCCGGTTGATTTTCCACCCAAATAAACAGCCTCCAAATCTACCTGATAGAATAGTTTCCCGTTTTCTTTTCGCATAACCTGTTCCTGTTTGAGTTCGACCCGTTCATTTACCGGGCTCATAAACGTCATATACCAGACGTTGCTTCCTTTTTCTTCGGCGAGAACCTGCAAAGTCAGTGGCTTGCCCTTGAATCCTTCAATAGCGGATTTGGGAAGTTTTAGTGTTGTGTAACCAAAAGCATCGTCGTATCGGTCGATCATGGTTCGGCGGAAAGTCATTTCTGAGCCATCCCTGCCGGTTACAGTCCAGGTAGATTTTTCATTACTTTTTGGATTATAAAAGGTGAGGTATTTCGTTCCATTGACAAGCAAGTCCCAGGGATGGCTTTCAGCATTGACATCAATTCCGAAAATCCAGATAAAGTTGACAAAATCTCCCGAAATGTATGCAGAAACCGGTTCTGTTTCCCATTCAATCGACCTGAACTCTGTTCTTGCTCTTCCAAGCAAAGCCTGATCAACATCTGGTTGCGGTGAGTTATAAATGATCGTATTGCCTTCGATGCGTTTCTGAAATCCCTGAAGGTAATTCGAAGATTTTATCTGATTGTCCTGTGAAGTTAATTTTCCTGTGGAAAAAGATAAGAGAATAATCGCAATTAGTAGCTTCTTCACGTTGTAGATTTTATTGATAAATTTTTAGAGCAATAGCTGATAAAGCAAATATAGTTTAACCTTTTTAAATTTTGCATTGAAAAAAACGATTGTTTTTATTTTTGATCCGGTTGATGTTTTGATTTTTTATTTCTTTTTGTATAATTTTACGATGTAAAACCATTACATGACATAAAAAAGCCAAAGATATTCTTGCTCAATTTAAAAAGTCAAATTATGAAAAATTTTCAAACCCTTATCATTGGACTGCTGATCTTTCAGATCGGAATTACCCAAAACAGGCCGGTTGTTCCTGCTGCACTGCGAAATGTTAGTGTAAAAATGGGAAAGGCTGAAGCCGAAACGAATAACCTTAAAAAGGATTCAAAAGTCGCTCCCATCGCGACCGATGATGAAACTTCCATTATCGGTGAAACTTTTTACGACCTTCAATCCATGGGCGGCAATCAGTCAAGAATCTATTTATATGATGATGGGACGATTGGATCGGTATTCACGTTTGGAATGGAATATATTGCGTTTCAGGATCGGGGAACCGGCTACAATTATTACAATGGAAATGAATGGGGACCTGAACCTTTAGAAAGAATTGAAACAGAAAAAACGGGTTATCCTTCCTATTCCCCCTGGGGGGAAAACGGTGAAATCAATATAGCCCATTATTCCGGTGCTTCAGTTGAAGGACTGGCTATTTATGAACGGGCAACTAAAGGTACAGGCGCCTGGTCCTCATTTGTTTTACATGGCCCCAATCCACAGGCAGAATTGTTGTGGGCAAGAAGTGTAACCTCCGGTCCTGATCACAGCATCCTGCACGTTATTGCCCTTACAGAGCCAACATCCAACGATTTAAAGGAATATATGGGACAGGAAACGGCACTTTTATATTCACGTTCGTTTGATGGAGGACAAACCTGGGATATCCAAAATACGATCCTTCCCGGAACGGATTCTTCTTTTTTTCTTGGTTTTCAGCCCGATACGTATGAAATTGCAGCTAAAGACAATGTTGTTGCTATCCTGGTAGGGGAGTACTGGACCGAACTGTTTTTACTGAAATCACTTGACAATGGTTCGAACTGGACTAAAACAACAATTTGGAATCATCCCTATCCGTTGCATGTTTCAGGTACTCCAACCGATACATTTTATTGCGCTGATGGTGCACATTGCCTGGCAATCGATAACAATGGGAAAGTTCATATAGCCTTCGGTATTAACAGAACATTAGATGACTCTGTAGGCACATGGTGGTTTCCTTTTGTTGATGGAGTTGGCTACTGGAACGAAGATATGCCGGCATTTTCAAACAACGTCAATGCACTTAGCCCTTATGGTGATCCGGGATCAGAGCTCATTGAAAATTATAATTTCATCGGGTGGATGCAGGATATTAATGGTAACGGAACATTGGATATTCTTGGCGATCCCGGCTATTATTACCTGGGGATGTCTTCTATGCCACAACTGGTGATTGATGAACAGAACAGAATTTATTTCATCTATTCGTCAGTTACAGAAACCTACAATAACGGAACTCAGGATTACAGACATTTATGGGCAAGGGCATCAACAGATGACGGACAAACATGGAGTGATTTTGAGGATTTGAATTCGGATTTGATTTATATCTTCAGCGAATGTGTATTCCCATCCTGTTCTCCTACTTCAGATGAGTATATTCATCTGGTTTTTATGGAAGATAATGAACCCGGTTTGGCTGTCAGAGGCGACCTTGATCCGTATGGCCCTAACGAGATCGTTTATATGCAGGTGGGGAAATATTATAATCCTCAATATGGCAATCTGGAAGGTTTTGTGACGGATGCACAAACCGGCAATCCCCTTCAGGGAGCTTTAATCGATGTTTCAATGACTTACTACAGTGGTACTTCTAATGCGTCAGGATATTACTTTATTTCCGGCATTCCGGAAGGCACTTATGGGGTTGAATGCTCAAAATCAGGATATACAACGCAAACGGGTGCCGTTAATATCTCGGGAAACAATACAGCGGTCAAAGATTTTCAGCTGGATGTGCTGAATCTTGCTCCTCCTGAAAATTTGGTTGTGATAATGAATAATAACGATGCTTTGCTGGATTGGGATGAACCGACTGGCTCTGAAGAATTGCTTGGGTATAATGTTTATCGGAATAATGTAGTTATTGATAATACGACAAATACATATTATCTTGATGAAAATGTTGCATCCGGAACTTATGAATATTATGTCACAGCAGTGTATACCGAAGGAGAATCAATATCCTCGAACCATGTTATTATTACAAGTACCTCGATCAAAGAAATAAATTCTGATGGAATTTCTGTTTTCCCGAATCCGGTAAAAGATGAATTGAATATTATTTCGGAAAAAATGATAAAATCGCTCTCACTGTTTAATTCTTACGGACAGAGCATTGTGCAGGAAATAATAAACTCCAGAGATCATAAAATCAGAACATCTGATTTTTCTCCCGGGATTTATCTTTTAAGAATAGACATTGATGATAAAACCGTTACCCAACGAATTGTAATAAATTAAGGCTTAATAACGAAAAATGGGATGGCTCGAAAATCCCGCTTTCTTTTTGACTACATTCTTTCCAGCATAGCTTTTACCACATTGTCAGCCCCGTTGGCTATCTGAACAATAGTTGCATCCAGCATGTAGCAAGGCGTTGTAAAGACCAGATTTTTTTCATCGATGACGACTTCCGCATGGGTTGTTTTAATATGTGTCGCACCCATTTTTTCGAGTGCCCCGGCAGTCGCTTTGTCGTCACCAATTGTGAGTTCAATATCCCCGAATATTTTCGCCATGATCACAGGCGAAATACAGAGTGAACCGATCGGTTTATTTTTCCCGGCTGTTTTCAGGATGGCTTTTTCGACATCCGGATTTACCATACAATCTGCACCTTTGAAAGCAAAATCACATAAATTTTTGGCTGCACCGTAACCGCCCGGAAAAATCAGCGCGTCAAAATTATTCGGGTCATATTCTTTAATGTCCTTTATTTTACCTCTGGCTATACGGGCTGATTCGATCAAAACATTGCGCTTTTCTAACATCTCTTCTCCCGTAATGTGATTGATTACATGATGCTGTTCGACATCAGGGGCAAAAATTTCATAGTTTGCTCCCTGTTTCATAATCGCCAGCATCGTCAATGTAGCTTCATGAATTTCGGAGCCGTCATAGACTCCGCAGCCTGATAATACGATTGCAAACTTTTTCATTTCTTTTATTTTTTACTAAAACAATCCTTATTTTTCATCGGTTCATATTCATCCAAACAATATTTCTTTAATTTAACCATTCAAGAATTTGTTCCTGCGAATTTAATCATTTTTCTGCCTCACTCAAATCCTGTACTTTTGCCAAAAATAATACCTGATGACTACAAAAGAACAAATTGTTGAGAACTGGCTTCCCCGATACACAGGTACGGCACTTGAAGATTTTGGGAAGTACATTCTCCTGACCAATTTTATGAACTACCTCGAATTGTTTGCAGAATGGAATAAGGTGCCCATCAATGGCATAGGCAAGGCAATGCCGAGCGCTACAGCCGACCAGATCACCATGATCAATTTTAACATGGGAAGTGCAAATGCAGCTACCATCATGGATCTTCTCAGTGCCATCAGTCCAAAAGCATGTTTGTTTTTGGGCAAATGCGGAGGACTGAAAAGGAAAAATGCACTGGGCGATTTTATTCTACCGATTGCTGCAATACGTGGAGAAGGAACATCAAACGATTATTTTCCGTCTGAAGTTCCTGCTTTACCGGCATTTAGTCTGCAGAAAGCTATCTCGACCACGATACGCGATCATGGACGCGATTACTGGACAGGAACGGTTTATACAACCAACAGAAGGGTTTGGGAACACGATAAATCATTTAAAAAATACTTGCGCAAAACAAGAAGCATGGCGGTCGATCTTGAAACGGCGACTTTGTTTACCGTAGGTTTTGCTAATGGAATCCCGACTGGTGCATTATTGCTGGTATCCGATCAGCCCATGATATCCTCGGGTATTAAAACAGAAGAAAGTGATAAAATGGTTTCCCATAGTTTTGTTGAAGAGCATATCCGTATTGGAATCGATTCACTGAATCAGCTTATTAATGACGGACAAACGGTGAAACATCTGAGATTCTGAAATGGTGATTAGGTTTATTGGGGAATAGGTTAACTGAGTTGATTGGGTTAATTAAGTTATAATGACAACATTGACATTGTTTAAAAAAAATATAAAATCGGAAATCAGGAAAATAATACAAATCACGACGGAAGATCATTATTTATCAGGGTTTACCGAATGAATTCAATTAAGTTAATTAACCCAATTTACTAAATATCTTAATTAACTAAAATACCATGCATGGTTTTGAAGAACTTGAGGTCTGGAAGGAATGCAGAAAATTGCGGTTTGAAATTTCGGGACTTGTCAAAACATTTCCTGTTGAAGAGAAATACAGATTGGTTGATCAATTATTGAGGGCTACCCGTTCCATTACTGCAAATATCGCTGAAGGTCATGGGCGATTTCATTATCAGGAAAATATCCAATTTTGCAGACAGGCACGCGGCTCATTGAGTGAAACCCTCGATCATTTGATTTGTGCACAAGATGAAGGTTTTTTAAACGATGACCAGATGAATGCATTTCGACTAGGGTATTCACATTGTCTAAAATTACTAAACGGTTATATCTTATTTCTCAAAAATAAAAAATCAGAAGCCTGAAATTATCTAAATGAATCCATTTTGCTAAATGAACTCAATTAACCAAGTTAACTTAATATACTTAATTAACCCAAACAACTAGTAAACTAAAGAATGACCTACGATCAGATCATCAGAAACCTGAAAAACAAAATATACCACCCTGTCTATTTTCTGGCAGGTGAGGAGCCTTACTATATCGATCAGATTTCAGATTACATTGCTGACAATGTCCTTACTGACCAGGAAAAAGAGTTTAATCAAACGGTAATCTACGGCCGGGAGACGAACGTAACGTCTATAATCAGTTTTGCCAAACGGTACCCGATGATGGCCAACTACCAGGTGATCATTGTTAAAGAGGCACAAGACATACAAAAGATAGAAGACCTTGCATCGTACATTGAAAAACCGCTTGATTCAACTTTGCTCGTCATCAATTACAAATACAGGAAAGTTGATAAGCGTAAAACGTTTTTCAAAACCATTGACAAAAAAGGTGTTCTGTTCGAATCGGCCAGACTGTATGATAACCAGATACCCGGTTGGATTAGCTCATATCTCAAAGAAAAGGGTTACCGGATTACGCCAAAAGCTTCATTCATGTTAGCCGAGTACCTCGGGACCGACCTGAGTAAAATTGTAAATGAAACATCCAAACTCTTTCTGAACATTCCGCTAAACTCAGAAATTACTGAAGACGAAATAGAACGGAACATCGGTATCAGCAAGGAATACAATATCTTTGAGTTTCACAATGCGATCGGGGCAAAAAATATCCTTAAAGCCAATCAAATTGCCGGTTATTTTGCGGCAAATCCAAAGGATAATTCGATTGTAAAGACGATCATGGTGCTTTACAATTATTTTACAAAGCTGATGATTTATCACCAGTTAAAGGATAAATCGAAAAACAGCATCGCATCGGCTTTGTCCGTCCATCCCTTTTTCGTAAAGGACTATCAGGATGCCGCGAAAAATTATTCTTACGCTAAGCTGACACGGATTATTTCCCTTCTGCGGGAGTATGATCTAAAATCAAAAGGTGTGAATAATGTCTCGACAGATGAAGGCGAATTACTGCGGGAGTTGTTGTTTAAGATTTTACATTGAAAATGAATTTTCTGTTTGTTTAATTCTTTGCTTCCACTCTATTAATCATTGTTTAAATTGAATCCCCGAAATCATTAATAATATAATCGATTTTATTTATTTTTGAAAGGTCCCGTGAATAAACGGCACTGAGTGTAAAGTATAACTGCATGAATAATGGAATCAATACTAAGAGTATATACCCCAAAACAGTTGAATAACCTTACTATTGTACTGATTATAGCGAATTAAGCAAATATTAATGGATGATTTCTTTGACGACGTTTTATTATTTGTAATTTTAAGATTGACTACTCTGCCACTAAAAAAGGAAGCTCCCTTGAATGCTTTGCTTACCATCGCTGATGAACGTCAGCTATTATTGAAAAAGAGAAATTAAAAAGAGAAATTTTCGTTAATCTGTATATTTACTAATTTTGTTGAAAAGGACAGTTATGACAACGATCCAGTTAAAAAATGCTTTAATTCAAAGGATTTCAGAGATTGAAGACAAATCTTTTCTGGAAGCTATTAAAACAATTTTAGACGCAAAATCAGAATCTAAAACTCTTTACCTGACTCCTGAGCTTACAGCTGAAATAATGGCATCAAAGCAGGAAATAGCAAAGGGATTAATTATCGATAATGATTTGCTCGAAAAAGAAATTGAAGAATGGCTAAACGAAAAATAATCTGGTCGAATAGAGCTAAATCCAGAAGGTACGAGATCCTTAAATTTTACATTTACAGAAACAAAAGCAATACCTATTCTAAAAAACTCAATCTCCGTTTAAACAAAGAACTCCGATTACTTCAAAAATATCCGGATCTTGGTATTCAGACTGATATTATGGGTGTACGCGGACTCATCATCGAAAACTTTATCCTTTTTTACGAATTAGAAAAAAATGTAATTATTGTACATTATATCTGGGATTCAAGGCAAAATCCTGATGAATTAAAGATAAAATAGATAATAACTATTTCCAACAACACCTCTTCGCATCGGCATTATCCACTCATCCCTTTTTCGTAAAGGATTATCAGGATGCCGCGAAAAATTATTCTTACGCTAAGCTGACACGGATTATTTCCCTTCTGCGGGAGTATGATCTAAAATCAAAAGGTGTGAACAATGTATCGACAGATGAAGGCGAATTACTGCGGGAGTTGCTGTTTAAGATTTTACATTGAACCTTTGTCGCTGTAAATCTCCTCAATCAGTGCTTTGTTTTCTTCAAGGATGATTTTGCGGCGAAGTTTAAGTGTCGGCGATAGCTCACCACTTTCTATATTCCAGTTAAATGCCAGCAACCTGAATTTCTTTACCTGTTCGATTTTATCCAGCCTGCTGTTTATTGTATCAATTTCCTTTTGGATGCGTTTGACTATTCGCTCATCACGGATGGCGTTTTCGGGTGTGGAGTACGGATGATTTTTTATGCCACACCACGATTCGATGTATTCGAAGTTGGGAACAATAAGTGCTGACGTAAAATTTTTGCTTTCTCCGATCACGATGATGTTTTCGATAAACGGAGATTCTCTGAATTCGTTTTCCACTACCTGCGGCGCAATGTATTTTCCCCCTGAAGTTTTAAAAATCTCTTTTTTACGATCGGTAATTTTCAGGTAAACATCATCCACAAACTCACCGATATCTCCCGTATGGAACCAGCCATCGTCATCGATCACTTCGCGGGTCATTTCCGGTTGCTTGTAATAGCCCATCATTAACCCCGGGCTTTTACACAGAATTTCACCATCTTCGGCCAGTTTAATCTCAACACCCGGCAGTTTCTTGCCTACCGTACCAAACCGAACACCTCCCTTTTCAAAGTTGCTTACAGCAATAACGGGTGAAGTTTCCGTAAGCCCGTATCCTTCTATGATTTTGATCTTTGCCGCCCAGAATGTTCGTGAGAGCATCGGGTTCAGGGTTGCACCTCCTGTAACAATCACCTGCAGTTTACTACCAAAAGCCTGACGCCATTTCCGGTAAACAATTTTATCCGCCCATCTTCGCTGCACTTCATAGAACCATCCGTTCTGTTCATCAAATTCATAACGATGAGCCAGGTTCAGCGCCCAGAAAAAGAGTTGTTTTTTTATTCCTTTTAATCCCCTGCCTGTTCTGACAAGTTTATCATAGGTTTTTTCAATAACTCTTGGCACTGCACAAAAAAATTCAGGCTGGACCTCTTTAAGATAATCCCGCAGTTTATCAATGCTTTCGGCATAATAAACAGAAACCCCATTGTATTGATACACATAGTTCAGCATGCGTTCATAAACATGACAGAGCGGTAAAAAACTCAGTGCTTTGCTTATGGGATTTTTACTCAAAATATCCGAACTAGCCATGAAATTGCTGATAAAATTGCTGTGCGAAATCATGACCCCTTTCGGATTGCCGGTAGTTCCGGAAGTATAAATAATAGTGGCAAGATCGGAAGGAGTGATGGCTGATGTAATGGGTTCAAGATCAACCCGGCTGTTTTGCCTGCCCAGATCAAGGATTTCCCTCCAGAATTTAACACCGTCGATTTTTTCGATAGAATAAACATCCTGAAGTGTAGAAATTACAGGAATTATTTTTGCGATTTTTTCAAATACTTCCTGTGAGGAAACAATAATAAACCGAACCTCCGCCTCTTTGAAAATATATTCGTAATTCGACGCACTGATAGTTGGATAGACCGGAACCTGCACAGCGCCGATCTGCATAATGGCCATATCGAAGAAATTCCATTCGGGGCAATTATTGATGGCGGTAGCTATTTTATCACCCTTCCTGATTCCCAATGCAAGCAACCCACGGCTTAGCAGATTCACCATATCAATGTATTGCGTGGAGGAATAGGTTCGCCATTTTCCATCCGTTTTACCGGCAAGGGCGATGGGTAAGTCAGTGTATTTTTCCTGGTAATTTCTGAGAAGGTCGAAAATTCTATTGATCCTTGCCATAAATCTGAAATTTGAAACGATTGAAACCAGCCTTTCAGCGTAAATGAAAATCTATTTCTTTTAAAAAGATCAGCATCACGCTTTAATATCAAACATTTTGTCGATGGTTTTTTTGTATTTACTGCAAATAAAATTACGGCGAAGTTTCATGTTTGCAGTCAGTTCGCCTGATTGTACCGACCATTCTGAATCCATCAACTCATACCTCCGTATATGTTCGTAGCTTCCCAGTTTTTTATTAAACTCATGAACCTCCTTCTGATACCGTTTTTTAATCTCAGGATGGCTTATCATTTCCTGTTCTGAACCAGAAGGAATGTTTTTGTCCTGACAATAGGAACGAAGGTGGTTGAAATCGGGAACGATGAGTGCTGCTGCAAATTTTTGATGTTCACCGATAACAAGGGCTGCATCGATGAAAGGTGATTCGACAAGAAGATTTTCAATGTGTTCGGGGCTGATGTATTTTCCCATCGCTGTTTTGAATAAGGCTTTCTTGCGTCCCGTTATTTTCAGATGACCTTCCGGTTCGATCCTTCCCAGATCGCCGGTTCGAAACCATCCATCTTTCGTAATGGCTTGCCGGGTAAGTTCAGGCTCCTTATAATAACCAGTCATGACATTAGGCCCCTTACACAGGATTTCTTCATCAGGAGCAACTTTCACTTCTACCTCTTTGATGGGTTTCCCTACCGTTCCGAATTTCCTGCCACCGGGAAGAAGTGTATTTACTGCGATAACCGGTGAAGTCTCTGTAAGGCCATAACCTTCAAGAATATCAATGCCGGCTGCGGAGAAAACCTTTGACAGCCGCGGTTGTAAAGCGGCACCCCCCGAAACGATTATACGCATGTTCCCGCCGACGCTTTCCCTCCATTTGTCGAACACAATTTTGTTGGCAAGAGACAATTGTTGCTTATAAAACCAGCTTTTCCCCTCTAATTCATAATGAAGTCCCAATTTAACAGCCCAGAAAAAAATCGATTTTTGAAGGATTCCAAGTTTTTTCCCTTTTGCTATGATCTTGTCATAAAACTTTTCGAGCAGCCGGGGAACTGTCGTCAAAACATGAGGTTTGATTTCGCGCAGATTATCGGCGATACTACCCATGTTTTCTGCGTAGTAAATCGATACGCCGATGTAATGGTAAATATAAATATTTGTTCGTTCATATACATGACTGACGGGAAGATAACTCAGGCACCTGCAGTTTTCATCCAATGGAAAGACCTGGTACAAAGCCATCACATTACTGATAATGTTTTTGTGCGTAAGCATTACCCCTTTTGGATTTGCAGTTGTACCTGATGTATAGATAAGTGTTGCAATGTCATCTTGCGAAATTGTCTTGCTTATTTCTTCCAGTCTTTTCGGATCAAGATTAGTTTTTCCCAATTCGATCAATTCTTGCAAATGGTCGACATTTTCAGTTTTTTTAAATGTATATATTCCTTTGATGGAAGGTATTTCAGGCAGTATGTGTTTGATTTTTGCCAGCAACTCTTTACCTGCAACAAAAACAAACTTTACTTCGGCATGTTTCAGGATGTATTGGTAATCCGATTCACTGATGGTGGGATAGATGGGAACATGGACAGCGCCAACCTGCAGAATGCCCATGTCGAGGAAATTCCATTCAGGTATATTTTGAGTGATGGTTGCGATTTTATCGCCCTTTTTTACACCCAGCTTTAAAAAAGCATAACTAATATTATTTGCTGCCTCAATATACTGATCGATGTTGTACGAAACCCATTTACCCGCATCTTTACCGGCAAGGACATCCGTTTTCGGCCTGAATTTTTTTTTGTAATAGGGCAGCAGATCAAAGATACGCGTCACCTCCATAACAACCAAATTGGGTTGACTTTTTTTCGAACCTGCAAAAGTAACATAATTTTAAAGAGTATTATTTAGGGTCAGGATTTGCCAGAAGACTTATTTCTTATCATACATCATCACATTTGCCTGCGCCATCGGCATGATCAGCATGTCGTTGATATTCACATGAGGGGGCACTGTCGTTACATAATACACCGCATCCGCAATGTCTTCTCCAGATAAGGGCTGATAGCCTTCATAAACGTTTTTTGCACGGTCTTTATCACCTTTAAACCGAACTTCTGAGAATTCAGTCTCTACCGCTCCCGGTGCTATCTGGGTTACTTTAATATGATGGCGAAACAAATCGATCCGCATGGCTTTTGTGAGTCCATCGACCGCATGTTTAGTAGCGATGTACACATTTCCATTCGGGTAAACTTCTCTTCCAGCCACAGAACCGATGTTGATGATATGACCGGAACCATTTTCGATCATCATTTTTGAAATGATTCGACTCACGTAAAGCAATCCTTTGATATTGGTATCGATCATGGTATCCCAATCGCTCGTATCGCCTTCCTGAACAGGATTAAGACCGAGTGCAAGTCCCGCATTATTGACCAGAACATCAATTTTCTTCCACTCATTACGAAGGGAATTAAAAGCTTGAAACACTTCTTCTTTATTACTGACATCAAAGCTCAGTGGCAGGACTTTTATTCCGAAATCCTTTTCAATTTCATTTTTCAATGAAACGAGGCGGTTTTCTCTTCGTCCGTTAATGATAACATTGTAATTGTTTTGTGCAAACTTAATGGCGCAGGCTTTTCCAATTCCGCTGGTTGCACCTGTAATTAAAGCTATTTTACTCATAATAAATATATATCTCTATTTGCTAATCTCATTCTTCAATCTTCCTTTTATCCATTCCCGTGCATTCACAAACGCTTCCACCCAGGGTGAAATTTCATCCTGTTTTCTGGTTTCGGGATAATGAGCCCATTGCCAGGGAAAAATCGCTCTTTCGAGGTGTGGCATCATCACCAAATGACGTCCGTCTTCCGAGCACAAACCTGCAGCATTGAACATGGATCCATTGGGATTTCCGGGATATTCTTCATAGCTGTATTTTACAGGAATCCTGTATTTTGATTCCTCATATGGAAATGAAAACTGTCCTTCGCCATGAGCAACCCAGATGCCAAGCCTCGAACCTGCCATCGTATTAAGCATAACGGAATTGTTATTGCCGATTTCCACATTCAGGAAAGCAGACTCGAATTTATGGGAAGCATTACGAAGCATTCCCGGCTTTTGATTATGCTCCAGGATTCACCAGTCCCAATTCAATCATTAACTGACAACCGTTACAAATCCCCAGACTCAGTGTATCTTTTCGTTCATAAAACCGGTCGAGTGCAGCTTTCGCCTTTTTATTATAAAGAAATGCACCTGCCCATCCTTTGGCAGAACCCAGCACATCCGAATTCGAAAAACCACCCACAAAAACGATCATGTTGATGTCTTCAAGTGTTTCCCTTCCACTTACCAGATCCGTCATGTGGACATCCTTTACATCGAAACCGGCAAGGTAAAGTGAGTAAGCCATTTCCCGGTCGCCGTTCACTCCTTTTTCACGAATAATGGCAGCTTTTATTCCGGTTGATTTTCTTCTTTTCAAATCAATCCCGAACTGAATGGCTTTACCGGTGAAATTTTCCGAAAATCTGAATTTTAATTCCTGTGTTTTATAATTTTCAAATCTTTTCAACGCCCGTTCCGGCCCACATTGTTTCCTGTCGAGCAGGTAAGAAGTCTTGAACCAGAGGTCTCTCAACCTTTCAATTTCGAAAATGAAATTGTTTCCTGTATGATTGATCCTGATCGTTCTCCCGGTGACCGGTTCGCCGATCATAAAAAACCGGATGCCAGCATTTTTAAGATAATTTACAGCTCGTTCGTCCTTTCTGACTTGAATGACAATTCCGGGATTCTCACTGAAAAGTAATTTAACGATATCTTTTTCCGGGATGGATGAAAGATCAAGGTCAAGCCCCACATCATTTCTGCTGAAGGTCATTTCGAGCAAAGTAGTGATCATTCCGCCTGCCGAAATATCATGGCCGGCAATAATCATATCCTCACCAATCATTACCTGAACTGCATTAAAAGCCCTCACAAAATAGCCGGCGTCTTTTACCACTGGTGCCTTTTCACCCAAATTTCCTGACATCTGGGCAAAACTGCTTCCCCCAAGGCAATATTGATCCCTTGAAAAATCGATGTAAATCAAGTTCGTTCCGGGTTCATTTTTTAGTACCGGACTGATAATTTTCCGGATATCCGTCACTTCACCTGCGGCAGAAATGATGACTGTTCCCGGTGAATATACAACATCATCTTTGTATTTCTGGGTCATCGACAAACTGTCTTTTCCGGTCGGGATGTTAATGCCGAGGGCAATTGCGAAATCGCTGACTGCTTTAACTGCATTGTACAGCCGTGCATTTTCACCCGGATTTCGGGCAGGCCACATCCAGTTGGCACTTAAAGAAATACCTTTTAATCCATCCTCTATTGGTGCCCAGATAATATTTGTTAATGATTCAGCGATGGAAAGTACAGAACCTGCTACCGGATCAACCAGTCCTGCAATGGGCGCATGACCGATGGAAGTTGCGATCCCCTTTTTACCCTGATAATCGATCGCCACAACTCCGCAATTATTCAGTGGTAATTGTACCGGTCCGCAGGTTTGCTGAAAAGCCACCCGGCCCGTTACAGAACGGTCAACCTTGTTGGTAAGCCAGTCTTTGCATGCAACAGCTTCCATCTGTAATAAGGCTTCAAGGTATTCCTGAATTTTATCAGCCTGATAGGTTATTTTCCCGAATTTATTTTCAATCGTCACATCCTCAAGTACTGTTTTCGGCGGGTTTCCAAACATATCACTCAGTTCGAGGTCTATAGGTTTTACATTGTTGATATGATCAGAAAAAGTCAGCCTGTGATCACCAGTAGTTTCACCGACAACATAAAAGGGAGCCCGTTCGCGATCAGCAATCCGTTTCATTAATTCAACATCTTTTTTCTTCAGCAACAATCCCATCCGTTCCTGCGATTCATTTCCAATGATCTCTTTTGCCGAAAGTGTAGGATCACCCACAGGCAACCTGGAAATATCGATTTCTCCTCCAGTTTCTTCTATTAATTCGGAAAGGGAGTTCAGATGGCCGCCTGCGCCATGGTCGTGAATG
The DNA here is from genome assembly GCA_963764475.1 of uncultured Bacteroidales bacterium. Classification (GTDB taxonomy): domain Bacteria; phylum Bacteroidota; class Bacteroidia; order Bacteroidales; family JAADJA01; genus JAADJA01. The sequence continues at coordinate 87 of CAVXTE010000043.1, read as the reverse complement.
GAAATAACCGGATTTTCATCCGATTCGGTCATTGCCCGGATGGCGTTGTAAATCCGCTTTTGCATTTCGGGATTCGACCGCTGTACT
>CAVXTE010000042.1:0-15600 GCA_963764475.1 uncultured Bacteroidales bacterium | reverse complement strand
GGTATCGTTAAATACCCGAATAAGTGAATATGTATTATCTGAAGTGCAGCAAGTGCGGACATTTGAATGAATTGAAAACAGAATACATCACGTTTTGTACAAATTGCAATGCTAAACTGGAAAATAATTTTCAGTCGTGGCATAAAATAAATGCAGATAGAACGCTGGACGAGTACAAGAAAGAGGTCTGCATAACAGCCGAATCACTTATCTCTGCCAAACACATCGATAATCGGAAAAAGATAAGAAAATACAGGATGAAGTTCCTGACTGTTTTTGCGTTTTCATTTATCGCACTTACAATAGCCGGCTATTTTCTGGGAATCTATCTCGTCCGGTATTTTCAAAATGAAATGACATCGGAAAATATTTTTGAAAAAAAATGGGACACAGAAACATATGGAAATTTCGGACTGACACTTGAAACTCCTTACCCGATGACAGAAACCAAAGTCACGGTTCCAGCAAATGTAAAAGATGTGATCGAATCGATTGAGACATTTGCATACGATAAAAAAAGGGGATTCAAAGTCACAGCCAGCAGCGTACAATTTAAACCTGTGGTAAGGGCAGTAAATATCCAGGGGGCTGCTAACCGATCAGTGGCAGAAATAAAAAGGCAGGATGGTGTTACCGACCTCAATTATACGGAGGACATCGTCATGATCAGCAAAATAAAAGGAATAAAGCAAAAGGGAAGTTATAAAAAAAACCATATACCCTTTGAATTCATTACTGTCGTTTTGGGTGATGGCTTGCATTTATGGCAGGTTACGATCATTTATAATCAAACAGACATGACCGGTAAAAAAGCGGCTGAACGGGTGATCAAATCCCTTGAAATTTACAATGTAAGCCCAGCCTGAAATCCATCAGGTTCATCTTACTAATCCATAAAACTAAGCTGGAAGCAGTCCTGTTATTTAACGAAAGCGACAACTGGAATTCGCTAAGCGTGCTTTATTTCGCAGTGGCGGTCGGGTCAGGCTTTTGATAAAATAACTAACACCGGCACTGAAATAAGAATAGTAGTCACTGTCATGATTCATCCGTAAATCATCGATGCAGTCCTTCGGATATTGCCTTAAACTTAATTCAACTGAAAATCCGAGGTGATTTGTTGCATTAAAATGTACACCTCCCCCGCAAATAAACACTAACCCGGGACCCGCTGATTGCTCCGTCACATTAACAACGGATGATTCACTCTTTATGATTTTGTGAGCACTAAACACAACCTGCCCTATCCCAACAAATCCGGTCAGCCCGAACGAATGCGTCTTAGCGGGCCACAACAAATCAATAAAATTGATCCGGCTTTGTAAATTGTACTCCAGTAATTTAGTGCGAAAAGACGTTCCATTATTGCTACCTTTAAGCGAACCGCTGAGAACCTGACCTGAAATGTCGAAGCAATGGCCGATCTCTTTTGTTACCATACCGCTAAGGGCCAAACCGCTTTCACAACTGGTTTTTTTCTCAATATCTGTATCGTATTTACTCAGATCGCCAAAATAAGACAGGCAACCCGTATTCAGTGTAACCGACCAGCTTGAAGAAATATCCTTCGGAATATATCCTCCCCAGTTTTGTGAATAAACTGTCAGGGAAGCAAACAGAACGATGAACGCGGGAGATTTCCTGATAAACAAAGTTCCTGTTTTCATCTTAGTTAAGTTTTGGTAATATCAAGCTATAAAATTACAATAGTGGACCAGCACTTGTCAATACCGGAAAACCACTGTTTTTTTGTGTTCAGGAGCTATCATTTCGGTCAAAAAGTCAAAAAACGAAACCGGCTCATTTTGAATTCGGATCAATTAAAAATCCCTTGTTAACAATTTTCCAATTTGTACTGTATGATACATTGAAGCAATTAATTATTTTTACCGTAAATATTTCAAATATGGGGGTACACCTGAGAAAACGCAGAAAAAAAGTCCGTTATACTACAATCTCCATCAAGCTTACGAAAAGACAAAAGAAATCGCTCGAAAACTATTGCAGAGCGAGGAAGACAACACCGGTGAAGCTCATAAAAAAATCCATCAAACGTTACATTAACGGATTTGATAAGCAGGTCCCTGAAGAATATTATGTTACCGAAAATCAGTTAGGGCTCTTTGACGATTAAAAAACATTTTTAATACGTAAAATTTACGTATTATATCTTCTAAGTTTTATGGAATTATTACTGTTAGGGTTAACGCTTATTTCTTTAACGTACTTTCATACGTTATGCGGTTCAGGATCGACCTTCCCAATGTCACTTCATCCGCATATTCCAGTTCATCACCTATAGAAATTCCTCTCGCAATTGTTGTAATCTCGACCTGAAAACCGTTCAGCTTTTTGAAAATATAAAAATTGGTGGTATCTCCTTCAATTGTTGTGGACAGTGCCATGATCACTTCTTTTACCGGTCCTTCCGAAACCCTCTTAATCAGTGATGCAACGTTCAGATCATCCGGGCCAATTCCTTCTATCGGAGAGATGATGCCACCAAGAATGTGATATACACCGTTGTATTGCCCGGTATTCTCGATGGCCATTACATCGCGGATGTCTTCCACAACACATATCGTCTCTTTGGTGCGTTTCGGATTGGCACAAATATCACAAATCTCACTATCGGAAATATTATGACATTCACGGCAAAACTGAATATCGCTCCGCATACGGATAATGGCATTACCCAATGACTCAGATACGTCTACCTCTTTTTTCAGCAGATAAAGAGCCAGCCTTAACGCCGTTTTTTTCCCGATGCCAGGAAGTCGCGAAAGCTCGCTCACTGCATTTTCAACCAATTTGGAGGAATATGAATTCATTTTATCTGTTTAACTATGTTGGAGAAATCCAACAAATAATAACTTTGCACAAAACTATAGTAAAAAATAAACAGGCTAAATAATTTATTTAAGTTTTACGTTTTGTTCAACTGTATTTTACAAGGTTTTCAGATGCGAATAAAAATCTCAGGAATTATTATCCTAATTGTTTTAGGCAGCTCAGTATTAGCGCAGCAAACAAATGACACAACCAATCAAACAGATGCTAAGGGAAGGAAGCAGGGTTACTGGAAAAAATACAACGATAACGGTATCCTGAAATACGAAGGATCGTTTGTAAATGACGAGCCCAATGGAACATTCACCTATTACTACCCTGATGGAGTGGTAAAAGCAAAATCATTTTTTTACAATAATGGTCAATCGTGCAAAACAACTACATTCCATCATTCCGGAAAAGTAATGACCGAAGGCTATTACCAGGGAAAAGATATGGACAGCCTATGGCAATACTACTCTTCAGACGGATTGTTGCTTAAGGATGAGTTTTATAGAAACAAAAAGAAAGAAGGAACCTGGAAAACCTATTTTGAAGATGGTCAGGTTGCTGAAGAGATCAACTGGCACGATGGAAAGAAGAACGGGCCGTGGATTCAATATTTCCCCAATGGTACTAAAAAAATGGCGGGTGCTTATCTCGACAATGAAAAACAAGGCGAATTTGACTACTATTATCCTTCAGGAAGGCTGAACATTTCAGGACATTATGATAAATCAAACAGGACCGGAGAATGGCTGTACCTCGACGAACACGACAAGGTAACCAAAAAAGAGATATACAAGGACGGACTGTTGATCAAATCAGAAGAATACGATAAAAACCAGCACCAATAATTTATTCATTGGTATTTATTAAGAATATTTTTTATGATATTTGCATCATCGGAAATGCATTGCTTACCGCATCGTTTTATCATGAAGCTTTTCATTCTGTGTTTTGGATTAACGAATAACGCAATAACAAACACTTTTCTATATGGATAGATTTACAGGGATTTTAGGGCTATTGCTGATTTTCGGAGTCGCCTTTTTAATGTCGAATAACCGGAAAGCCATTAATTACCGGGTTGTCATCGTAGGTTTTCTGCTTCAGATCGGGCTGGCTATTTTTATACTGAAAGTTCCGATAGGTAAGGAAATCTTTTTCTATATCGGAAAGGCTGTAAATAAGATCCTGGATTTTTCGAGAGAAGGAGCTTTGTTTGTTTTTGGTGACCTTACCAAAGTAACGGATATTCTTCCGGCGGAGATGGTGCATCGAGGCATGTTTATCTTTATCCTGTTACCAACGATCATTTTTGTATGCGTACTTGTTGCCATTGCCTATCATATCGGACTCATGCAGCGTGTTGTTGCGGTTATCGCCAGATTCGTCCACTGGGCGATGCGAGTGAGCGGGAGCGAAGCATTGTCAAATGTTGCAAGCGCTTTTGTCGGGCAGGTTGAAGCACAGATCATGATCCAGCCATACCTGAATGGCATGACTCGTTCGGAGTTGATGGCATCGATGACAGGAAGTATGGCATGTATCGCAGGAGGTGTAATGGCCATTTATATTTCAATGGGAGTACCTGCATCCTATCTGCTTGCAGCAAGCCTTATGGCTGCACCCGGTGCATTGGTAATCGCAAAGATCATGCATCCTGAAACTGAAGTATCCGAAACACAAGGAGAAGTGAAACTGGTGATTAAAAAGGAACATTCCAATCTTATGGATGCCATCAGTCATGGTGCCAGCGATGGAATGAAAGTTTCCCTTAATGTGATCGCTATGCTGATCGGTGTGATCGCACTGATCGCTCTCGTAGATTCATTGCTTGGTTATTTAGGGCATTTTCTTGCCTGGCTGGGTGTTTCGCTTGACTTTGCCGGAATAAATATAACCCACCTGAGGTTAAAAGATATTTTCGGAGCTGTTTTTTCGATTTTTGCCTGGGCCATGGGTGTTCCTGCAGGTGAAGCACAGACAGTGGGTTCATTGATGGGCACAAAAATGGTGATCAATGAATTTGTTGCCTATACAGATCTTACACCGATGATCAGCTCAGGAGCACTCTCTGCAAAAGCCGCTATGATTGCAAGTTTTGCCCTGTGTGGTTTTGCAAACTTCAGTTCGGTAGCCATCCAGTTGGGAGGAATCGGAGCATTAGCTCCCAAACGCAAAGCGGATCTGGCAAAACTTGGATTAAAAGCAATGGTGGCGGGAACGCTCGCATCTTATATTTCAGCCACCTTGGCAGGTATGCTGATGTAAATGATTTTTGCCATTGTATCTGACCCTGAAATAGCAATTCATTATTCTGATGACAAAACAGTAAGGCTTCCTTTCAACGACTGTTTTATATTTTGCGGACCATAATAAACATCGAGAATCCAGTAATAAGTTCCATCGGCAACATAGCGCCCGTTTTGTTTACCATCCCAACCGGACGGAAAATCTTCCGATTCCCAGACTTCTTCTCCCCAGCGGTTAAATACGGTCATTTTGTGCTTGTTGATTCCCTGCCATTTTCCCATGTCGGGCTTAAATACATCGTTGCGTCCATCTCCGTTTGGTGTTATCACTTGGGGTACCCAAACGCTGAACAATTCTATTTTCACCGAATCCGAACTTTTACAAGGGCCTTCAGTCACTTCAACCGAATAGTATGGGTTTTCAGCATCGATATTGTTTTCCGTTATAAGGTAGTATTGTCCATCCGATCCGTCTTGCCATAAATAGGTATCGAATCCGGAGCCTGCATCCAATTGTATGGTCTGACCGGGTAGGATAATCTGGTCTGCCCCGAGGTTAACATCAGGAACTGGATATTCCTGCACATTTACCTCGTCGGTTGCACTGTCACATTCATTTACCACTGACAAGGTATAGGTTCCCGGAATGGAAATCGTAAGTGAAGTCCCACCGGGTTGCCCATTCCAGTAATAACTGAAATTTCCCTGCGGAGCATTCAGGTGAAGTGTATCACCGGAACAAAAACCCTTATCAGGTCCAAGATCGGCCAACGGTTTCTGCAATTGGTCGATGGTAATGTTTCCTGTTGCCTGACAGCTGTATTCGTCAGTAACATTTACGGAATAGGTTCCGCCCGAGTTTACGGCGAATGTCTCATTGCTGGTTCCATCCTGCCATAAGTAACTGGTAAAATCGCTTCCTGCATCCAGTATTAAGGTGTCACCTTCGCAAACATAGGTTTGCTGTCCAAGGTCTACCTGCGGATCCGATACATTCACATACAATCCGTCTTCCGCTGAACATCCGTATGAATTTACTACAACTACGGAATAATTTCCAGAAGCGGTAACTTCATAAAAAGAAAACTGCGAATTATCCTGCCATGTATAACTCTCAAATTGTCCACCTGGATCCAGAATTAATGTTTGACCGGCACAAATAGTAGTGTCTTCTCCAAGATCGATTTCGGGAGATGGCAGAGCCTCGGCATAAACAGAATCGGAAGCTTCACCACAGCCATTCGATACTGTAACAAAATACCAGCCTGTTTCCATCACGGTATAAAATTCGGATGTGCTGTTATCCTGCCACAGGTAGGATTCAAAGCCGGGCCCGGGTGAAATTATCTGTCCTTCCCCGCTGCAAAATGTAAAATCCGGGCCGAGGTCAACTTCAGGGTTACTAAAAAAAGTTGCATTCACAGTATCTGTTGCCGAACATCCTTTATCATCAACTACGGTAACCCAATAAGTGCCGGTAGTGGTTGCGGTAAAAGTCGGATCTGTCGAATTATTTTGCCAGAGGTAAGAAACAAAATCATTCCCTGCGCTGAATGTAACCGAATCCCCTACGCAAAGAGTCGTATCATTACCAATGTTTAATGGGATAGCCGGATAAAGATCGATATTGATGCTGTCTGTTGCCGTACATCCGAAAACAGAGGTTACCTGAACCCAATATGTTCCGGGCTCAGTGATCGTCAGTGTTGAATCGGTGCTACCATCCTGCCATAGGTATAAAATAAAACCGGGCCCGGCATGGATTGTATAATCCCCGTCAATACAAATAAGCGTGTCATTCCCCAGATCAACTTCGGGTTTTTGTTTCACAATAACCTTGATGGAATCCTCTACGCTATTTCCGCAATCGTCCGTAATATTTACATGGTAATAGGTCGTTGTATCAGCGCTCACGACTGCCGTTGATAATGTATCCGGCAATCCAGTCCATACATATGAATAAGGTGGTTTACCATTACTTACAGAAACTGAAATATTGATGAGCTGTCCTTCGCAAGCAAAAATAGAATCAAACATTTGTGTTTCCATATTTATGTAATCCTCAAAAATCACATTTATGGAATCGATGGCAGTGCATCCGGCCTCATTCACCACCTGTACCCAGTATGTTCCGGAACTGTTTACCACAAGCGTGGAATCCGAAGACCCGTCCTGCCAAAGGTAGCCAGCATAACCCGAACCTGCACTTAAAACTAATGAATCAGTACTGCATGCCTGCAAGGTTGTGTCATTACCCAGATCTACATCAGGAGTTTGGTACACCCGAATATTATCCATGAGCATGTAACCCCAATATGGATAGTAAGAAATATAATGTACCTCCAAGACAAGATTGGTAATATCATATGACTGCCCCTGAACATAAAAATCGTATGTTACCCAGTCAGTATTGCCGACTGCCGGAGATTGCCATAACAGGTTCGATTTGTTACACATCACATTCGCCCCGTAAACATTCAGAACAACGGGAGACATGGTGTAAAGTGACACATCCTGCTGAAAAGCCAGGTCGATCTGGAAATGGTAACATGAATCTTTTGAAAGGGGATTGATAAGTTCTGTTTGCACATCCTCATAGGTTCCATCATCGCGAGTGGTCATTCCAAGATACGTATTCCCATTAGAAGGCGGAAGATAAACACCAAAGGCTCCCGGTTGGACATCAGGTGTACTGGTTGCCGTGGTACAAACAACCCAACCAGGTGGTGGAATATTAGGACCGGGAACACCTTCGAACGAAGGATTCGGCAAATACTGAGAATATCCGGGAAAACGGATAAAGATGAAAAAAAGAAGAATTGCCGATTTCGCTTTCATAATACTCTTTGCATATGACAAGATTATACAAAGGGGGGTTGTATCCCTGATTTAAAACCATATTTAAGTATAAATGTTTATACTACCAAATCGTAAGGAGTGAATCCCTTTGGCGGCCGGTTTTTTAAAACTTGTTTGGGTTTGTGAAATTCCGGGCTGTCATAGATCGATTTTAACAAGACTTCACGGGCAGCCGGCTCGGCAAGATGGGCGATACCAATGGCATGCTCTGCTATATTCAGCCCTCGCGGATTAAATGCGCCATATTCTGTCACGATGATCACGGGATCGGCTGAAATAGCTGTTGTCGTTATTCCTTCGGGACACATATTCACGATTTTGGAAATACCTGAAGCTGTAGTGGATTTCATTGCAATGATACCGTACCCTCCCGGTGATAAATATGAACCCCGGAGATAATCGGCCTGTCCGCCGATTCCGCTGTATATCTCTCTTCCTTTTAATGAATCGGCCCAGATATTTCCGTGCAGGTCTACTCCGATTGCACTGTTAATAGCAACCATTTTATGTTGTTGAGCAATTCGCAAAATACTATTGGTAATGTCACAGGGCCTGCTTTGAACCGAACTGTTGTAATCAAGCCACTTATAACCCTCTTTATCGGCAGAAAGAAAAATGGAGGCAATCGAAAAGTTGACTTCACAATAACGGTTTGTCACAATACCTTCATCAATCAGTTTGCGCATCGCATCAGTAAATAACTCCGTATAAATGCCGATATCTTTTACACCCTTTTCGATAATAGCATCCGTCACCGCTTCCGGAACTTCACCAATACCATATTGCAGTGTTGTGCCATCTTTGATATATAACTCCGTTACAAGTTTCCCGATCCTTTTAGCCGTTTCATCAGGTGTATGAACCGGGCTTTCAGGCAAAGGATAATCAGTTTCAAGCATAAAATCAATTTCCGATTCATGAATGGTAGTGCCCAGCACAAACGGCATTTGTGCATTTTTTTCAACAATAATAAGCCCACCGTTTTCCCTGATTGAATGAACAGCTGATTGAACACCTTCGACCGTTGTACCGAAGCTGTAATTCCCTCCGTTATCCGGACCACTAACCGTAAACAGACAAACATTCGGTTTCAGATAATTCTTAACCTGGTTTGGGATATCTGATAAATGCATCAACTGGTAGGTCGCTCTTCCTTTATTTAAAGCTTCTCTCGAAAAAGGACCTGAAAAAATGATCCGGTGCCTGATCTTGTCACAGGCTTCCTTTGTAAACAGGATCTCAAGATCACCCAGGAGTAAAACACTCAGCAGATCGATGTTATAAATGTACGGGTCTATAGCAAGTTGTCGCAATAAAACCTGTGGTGCCGCTGCATTGCCGGACGTATAAATCATACTTCCCGGTTTGATATAAGTAGCATTTATAATACTCTCAACTTTTTTTACAATTTTCATATATTCGCTCTAAACTATTGGTTCAACTGAATTTATAAGCTTAAGGTTTTGTTTAAATATTTCGATTACTTCTGTAAGTTGCATTACAACCCGACATCCACTTCCTTTTAATCTGTTGTACGACTGATGGCCATTTGCAATCAACAAGCAATACATTCCCAATTCTTTTGCAACCTCAAAATCGTGAAGTGTGTCACCGATGAAACAGGTTTTGGATGGAGTAAGTTTCATTTCCTCCATAAATTGTTTTGCATTTTCAAGCTTACTGGTCGCAAAATGATCACCGATCCCTGATATTTCTCTGAAAAATTCTTCAATATTTTTATCACTGACTGATTTGACCAAAGCGTCATGTTCCATTGCCGAAATTATATATTGGGTAAAATTTTGGTCTTTAAAAAACCTGAGAACTTCCCGGACATCCGAATGCAGACGGGCCTTTTTTAATTTTCGCTGATAAAATCTGATAAATTCCATTGCGATTTGATCGAAGGACTCACTGGAAAAATCAAACCCTGCTTTCACATAATAATTTCTTACCGGGAATGTAAAAATATCGCGATACGTCTCCCTAACAAGTAATGGCAGATTCCGCTGACCGAGCAATGCATTAATAGATTCAATACAAATATCCACATCGTCAAGCAACGTGCCATTCCAGTCCCAAATTAATGTATTGATTTCCTGCATAATTTGATTTTCATTCTTCAAGAAAATTGAGAAGAAACTTCCGTGTAAAATTATATATTTAATTTCATTGGTTCTGTGTTTTTTGGAAAATGAATGGTGAACTCATGTAACAGTTTCTAAAGAAGTTCACATCCAATCGACCTGTGTTATTTTGAATAAAATAATGTACTTTTACACTTACTTTTGTAGGAAAAGAAAGAAATGCAATTAAAAGAAAAGAACCAAAGACTGAAATCGGCAAACTATTTTTCGATTTCTTTTCAACAAGGTTTGAAAGAAAAAAAGTTAAGCAGCAACTATAAATCCCATAATTTATGAGACTTATTGCCGATAGCGGGGCGACCAAATCGGACTGGATATTGATGGATCATTCGGATGAGCAAATGAGTTTAATCACACCCGGACTCAATCCATTTTATCTCGATACAAAACAAATAACTGAAATTCTTAACAAAGAACTCATTCCGTTTATCGATACCAAGAAAATTGACGAATTGTTTTTCTATGGAGCTGGTTGTGCATCCGTTTACAAAGCCATGACAGTAGAGGATGCCCTTGAATATCTTTTCCCGAATGCAACAATAGAAATCGAATCGGATCTGCTGGGAGCTGCGCGGGCCTTATTCGGTGACACTGAAGGGATTGCCTGTATACTGGGTACGGGATCAAATTCATGCCATTACGATGGGAATAAAATTGATCATAGTGTTGTTTCGCTTGGCTATTTTTTTGGCGATGAAGGAAGCGGCGCACATATGGGAAGGATTTTTATTAAAGATTACCTGCTTGGAAATTTACCCAAAGAAATTAATAATGCGTTTAAAAAAGAGTACAACTATTCGCGCGACAATATCCTGGATGCTGTTTATAACCTTCCGTTTCCGAACCGTTTCCTGGCCTCCTTTAGTTCGTTTTATGCTGATCACCTGTCGAATAAATATATTTATCAGTTGATAACAGATTCTTTCCGGGAATTTTTTATTAACCAATTGGAAAAATATTCAAAATACAAGGATGTCCCGGTTCGTTTTACGGGTTCTGTTTCTTATTATTTTGAATATCCACTTCGTCAAATTGCCAATGAGTTTGAGGTCATTGTGGATAAAATTGTCCGTTCGCCCATTAAGGCACTTGGTGAATATCATAGCAAGCAATAATCCGTTTTAAGGATGTAAATTCCGAAATCAATTATTCTTTTATGATTACCTTCTCTATCTTTTCTGTACCTTCTGTTATTTGCAGGATGTACGTTCCCGGAGCCAGGAATTCGACAGGGATAGAATTGGTAAGTGCATTCAAAGAAAAATGCTTAACAAGTTTCCCCTGAATTGTATAGAAATTACACCCGATTGTTTTCAGATTATTCTGTTGTATATACAATATTGAGCTGATTGGATTGGGAAATACTTTGCAGACAATGGTCTTTATTTCTGGAATTGATACATAATCTGTATAATAGTAAAAACCTTTATTTTCGAGAAGCCATTCATTATTCTCAAAATCCCAGATGTAATATTTTGACAATATTTGGAAATTATTCTCATACCAATATTGATACTGGCAATCTCCAACCAAAGTTCCGGATGCTTGATCTAAATGGTACCAATTTGAGAGTAACATATTTCCGTTTTCATCATAAGCATATTCTCTTTTTATATAAATCACCCAATCGTTCATTGTTTCATCCCAGAGAGCATTCTGATCCAAAATCATATTACCATATGTATCATATGCATGTTCACGCTTCGCTGATATAGCCCAATCATTAGATACTTCATCCCATGTATAATCCAGATTTAAAAGAAGGTTTTGGTTTTCATCGTATGTCATCTCGGATTTACTGTCTATTTTCCATGCATTCTCAGGAGATTCCCAATAATAACCTATTTCAATCTCAGTATTACCGAATTCATTATTTGTATATTCATTTTTATAGGATAATTCCATCTGATTTGTAAATGTATTCCAGTTGGAAAATACGCTGGTGATTAAAAAATTGTTCTCATCATATATATACTCTTCTTGTGATGCAATCTGCCAATCGGACGAAAATTCTTCCCATATATAAAATTTTTCCAATGCAATATCGCTATTTGAGTTATACGAATATGCTATTTTATAATTGCCAGTCCACTGGCTATTGGCTATATCCCAATCCCACGCAATATCGGTAGTGATATTACCATTTTCATCATAATTTTCTTCTTCTTTTAAAACAAAATCCCATTGATTGCTTGCAGTGTCCCACTCAGAATAAGTATAGGATGTTTCCTGACTATTTGAATTATAGGTCATTTCATACATTTTATCATTTATCCAATCATTAAAAGATTCATCCCATGTTGCAATCGTCTCTAAAGTTAAGTAACCATTTTCATCAGAAGCAAAGTTGTACTTCTTATTATTTTTCCAGGAACTCGTATTCTGATCCCACTGAAAGTATATTTTCTGATTAACGAAACCATTCACATCATAGAAATTCTGTCTTTTTTCTGATAAAACCGAATCATCCAAGGAATTAAAATGATAATAAATGATCGAATCCAATAATATGCTTTTTCCATCTGGTTTCTGATAAAGGATTTCCTTTTCAAGACTATTTTTTATCATATTAATTTTATCAAAACCAGCATGCTCTTTGACATTTTGAGCTGGTGAAGGCAAATTTTTAAAACTTTCATTACCTGAAGAAATAAAAGAATTTTGCGAATTGCCGTTAATGGTGAAAATAATAATTGCCGAAAAGATGAGCAGCGTTTTCATAATGCGAAATTTTAAGTTAATTGGAGTTGTAAAAATAAAAAAAAATCAACTGAAACAAAAATTTCAAAAAAAAAGGGTTTCGAAATTAACGAAACCCTTTAACTAATTTAGCATAAACCGCTATTCATTCTGAAGCGGCATGACAACTTCAAGTACTTCCGGCAGATCCATGCCGAGGTTTTTCAGATGCTCGATTTTCGGAACACCGTTTTTTGTCCATCCTCTGCGAAAATAAACAGCATCGAGAAGTTGTTCGTAACGATCCTCCCGGTATTTACGCGTAATCGCTATTTTTTCTTCTGTAGATTTTCCAGTCGGTTCAACTCCGATGATTTCTTTCATTTGTTTGTCGTAACGTTCAGCCCGCGATTCATATTCCTCAACCGTAACAGGTCCTGCTGCGCGGTAAGGCTGTGCGTCGTTTTTTCGCAGGCCGTACCCTCTTCTGATATTGAATATCCGCTGAAAGTTATATACCCGTTCCGACATGCGGATAAGTTCCTTTTTATCGAAATCGTTGCCGGTAACCGCTTTATAAATTGTCACATAATTATCGACATGGCCCGGAACTTTCGCCGGTTCATCGGTTTGAGCATTGTCTTCAGGCTCCACATCATTCCAGGGAAGCTTACATAACCCAACCAGGCCAAACCATGTCCTGAACATCGGGAAATAATGAAGTGCTTCAGCTTTTTTCTCGAATGTTGGAATCTGATTATTCACCATATCCATGAAAATGAGCCAGGCTTCGTCGTGCTGCGGACCTTTGTTGGTCATGGCATAGCCACCCTGCTGGGCAAGGGATTCTTTTGAAACATATTGTGAATATTCAAGGCCTTTATTTTCCATTCCAATGTCCTGCATAAACTGAGGATCACCCCATCCTTTTTCGGCAAATACCTGCTTCATTTTTCGAATACCAAGTCCTGCTATTTTACCAAAACCTTCGCCTCTGGCAACCATATGAAGCAGTTCCATTGCTGTATCAGCATTTCCGAAATTAAGTTTTAAACCTCCGGTTCGCTCTTCATTCAAAATACCATTTTCAAAACACTCCATGATGAAACCCATCGAGGTTCCCCAGGTAATTGTACAAATTCCGTAAGTATCACAATAAAAGTTGGTTTCGATCGTAAAATCCGGGTTGAAAATACCCATGATCGAGCCAAGTGAAGAAGTCGATTCATATTCCGGTCCGTCAACGATCACCGTTGAGTCTTTATAAGGGCCTGAACGAAGCTTGTAATTATCAACGCCTTTTGCGCATGACATGTTACAACCGATCCAGCAACCATCCGGAACACCTTGTGTAAACCTCGACTTCCAAACATTCGCATGAATTTTGTCGGCATCTTTATGGCTTCCAAATTTAAAATTACGAACCGGAAGAAGGTCGTAATCATTCATAATATTGGTGAGGTGGGCAGTTCCAATGGCCCGCATCTGGCATTGTTGATCATCCAGTTCCCTCATTTCCTTATTGAACTTTTTGCCTCTTTCCATGATGGCTTCAAGATCGACTACATTGTTCAAATTTCCTTTTACACCGGGAATTTTGGCGATCAGTGCTTTGATCTTTTTATTTCTGAACACTGTTCCTATTCCGCCACGGCCAGCTTGTTTAAGTCTTACGACTTTACGCTTGGGATCATAAAAACTGAAATTCAGCATCCCGATAAGCGAATGGTCGGCAGCTGTTCCCGCTGAAACGACGGCTACATTTTTTTTGTCTTTTTCGTCATCCGAATACATTTCATGCAATGTTTCGGCAAGTACATGACTGTCGATGGGTTCTTCCGGTGCTTCAAAAATCTGTACCTGATGATTTATACCATCGATAAAAACAATTACTTCCTGATCTGCTTTCCCCTGAATTTCAAGGGCATCAAAACCGGCAAATTTGAGGAAGGGACCGAAATGTCCACCGACATTGCTGTCGATCGGGATATCGGTTTGCGGTGAAATCGAAACACAGATCGCTTTTCCGGTTCCTGAATATTGGGTAATCCCTCCTATCGGACCAGATGAAATATTGATTTCATTTTCCGGGTCATCCCATTTCGTATCCGGTTTGGTTGCATCCCAAAGCAGCCTGAGTCCATACCCCCTTCCACCAATGAATTTCTCTTTCATTATTGACGGGACATTTTTTTCCTTTACTTCATTTGCACCCAGGTTTATATATAAAATTTTATCCGTATAACCCTTTTCAAGTGGAGTCCACGTATAGTTCCACGATTTCAATAATTTATGGGCTTTTTTCATTTCCAGCACTTCAACCATAGAATTTCAAATTTTTAATATTAATTCAACGTTAATGAATTCACAAAATTAATTTTTATACCAAACATTCCAATTTAATATGATAAAAAAGTCAATATGCATACGATTACATATCGCCTGAATACGAATCATTTAACTCGTAATGTCTTAAAAAATAAACCTTTCACAGCAATCCACCCGATACTTTCTCTATATTCGCAACTAAAATTTAGAACGAATTTAAATTCATCGTTGTTTTAATTTGACAAACTAAATTGTATCTAAATATATAATTTTTTATATTTTTGCTTTCAACCTGACTATTTTATGACATTCAAAGAAATAAGGAAAATACTAAAAACGAAAAAGGTAGGGATTGCTGGTGTTGGGGGGCTCGGTTCGAATTGTGCCGTTGCGCTTGCGCGGATCGGGATCGGGAAACTGATCATTGCCGATTTTGATAAAATAATGCGTGATAACCTGAACAGACAGTATTATTTTCATGAGCAAATCGGCCAGACAAA
>CAVXTE010000041.1:0-8463 GCA_963764475.1 uncultured Bacteroidales bacterium | reverse complement strand
TTTGGTGATGTATGCCGGGTTTGATTTTAATTCTTTTATTTTCTCGCGAATCGGTTCGGTAAACACAATTATATCTTCTGCTAATTTCTTTTTCATATCGCCGTATCTGATTTCACAACTGTTGTACTTATCGTTAAAAAAATCAACTGTTTCAGGCTGCGATACAGCTTTCATGAGTAAAAACAGATTTTCTATCGGCTCGGGTTTTTTCGAATTTTTTCTGGTTGGTCCCGCATCAGTCACTGCCCGCATCACCTTTTTACGGATCACTTCGGGTTCATCAGCAAGAAAAATGGCGCTGCTTTCGTCATCTGATTTGCTCATCTTTCCGCTTCCATCCAATCCCGGAATTTTAATCAGTTCTTCACCAAAATTGAAAGCAACCGGCTCAGGGAAAAATTCAGTATTGTAAAGCCTGTTGAACCTTCTGGCAAATGTCCGGGTCATTTCGAGGTGCTGTTCCTGGTCTTTCCCGACCGGAACTTTATGCGCCCTGTGAATTAAAATATCGGCAGCCATCAGTGTCGGATAAGTAAGCAGTCCGGCATTAATATTTTCAGGTTGTTTCCGGGCTTTTTCCTTAAAAGTGGTCACCCTTTCCAACTCACCTTTATAGGCATTCATATTCAAAAGAAGATACAATTCGGCTGTTTCAGGAAGATCGCTCTGAACGTATATTGTAGCTATTTCAGGATCGATGCCGGAAGCAAGGTATTCGATAAGTGCCTGCTTCACATTTCCCTGCAGGTTTTCAGGTGTTGGGTGAGTGGTTAATGAATGATAATCGGCAATGAAAAAATAACAGGTACTTTCATACTGCATTTTTTTAAAGTTCTGCAGCGCTCCGAAATAATTTCCCAGATGCAGATTTCCCGTAGGCCTGATGCCACTTAAAACGATATCCATGAATCAACTAATTTAGGAGGATTTGTATTTTCGCTTGCAAATATCCGAATTATCCTGAAAAGCCAAAGGCATCAGATTTTAATTTCGTCATTTTTCTGGTTGAAAAAATGGAATTCAAGAAAGTGGTAGGCCGGCACTGGTGTAAGCCGTATCCAACGTTTAAATTTAAAATACCATTTCATCCGGAGTGAATAGAACCCTTGCGTAAGGAAGGCATACAGATAGGGATGTAAGGATAATTTCAGATACTTTTCATTTTGCTCCTGGATGAGATAACGAAGATTATTTTCAATCTGGTCGATGTAAAGAATGCTCGGCTTTATTTCGCCAGTACCTTCGCATGTCGGGCATTTCTCGACGATTTCCACGTTCATTTCCGGACGGACCCGCTGGCGGGTAATCTGAACCAATCCAAATTTGCTTGGCGGCAAAATGGTATGTTTGGCTCTGTCTTTCGCCATTTCTTCCTTTAGCTTTTGGAACAATTTCCTTCGGTTGGCAGCAGCTTTCATGTCGATAAAATCGATCACGATGATACCACCCATATCACGAAGCCGAAGCTGGCGTGCAAGTTCTGTTGCAGCTTCAAGGTTTACGGAAACTGCATTTTCTTCCTGGCTGTTTTCCTTGTCCACCCGGTGGCCGCTGTTGATGTCGATGACATGCAATGCCTCCGTATGTTCAATGATGAGGTAAATTCCACTGCGGATCGTAACGATTTTACCAAACGAATTCTTGATCTGTTTATCGATACCAAAGTTCTCAAAAATGGGCATGCGTCCTTTGTAAAGCTTAACGATGTTTACCTTTTCCGGAGCAATGGATTGGATATAATTTTTGATGTCTTCGTAAACGGTGTTGTCGTTTGCGACTATATTATTGAACGATTCGCTGAGGATGTCTCTTAGAATGGCTGAGGTCCGATCGATTTCACTGATAATTTTTTGTGGTGGTTTGGCCTGTGATAACCGGTCGACAGTCAGTTTCCATTTTTCAATAAGGCTTTTCAGGTCGTTATCAAGTTCGGCGACTTTTTTATGCTCGGCAACAGTTCTGACGATCACGCCGAAATTATTCGGTTTTATGCTCAGGATCAACCTTTTTAACCGGTTTCGTTCTTCGTTGCTTTTTATACGTTGTGAAAGGGAAATCCGGTTTGAAAAAGGAACTAAAACAAGGAATCTGCCGGCAAATGATAATTCAGAAGTCACACGTGGTCCTTTGGTCGAAATAGGTTCTTTTGCTATCTGGACAAGAATTTGCTGGCCGGCATTAAGCACACCGGTTATTTTGCCCGTTTTCTCAATGTCTTTTTCAAGTTTGAACTCAGAAAAATTAGCACTGGTAAGTCTTCCCTGTAAAGCCAGACGAGTAAATTTATTGAGCGAAAGAACCTGCGGACCTAAATCGAGGTAGTGTAAAAACGAATCTTTTTCATAACCCACATCCACAAATGCAGCATTCAAGCCTGGCATGATCTTTCTGACACGGCCGAGATAGATATCACCGACGGCAAACCCCGAATTGCTTTTCTCTTTGTTTAATTCAACCAGAACCTTATCTTCCAACAGGGCAATTTCAACCTCCGAAGGGCCTGAGTTAATAATTAATTCTTTATTCACATTTTCATGTCTTTTAAATATAACATCATGGGTAAAAGCACCATGACGTTTACCGGAGAGCTAATAAAATATGGAGGTGGATAAGATTTTGGAACAAAATGCATTAATGCATTTTGTTCCAAAATCTTGATGCTTTGATAAAGATTATTTCTTCTTGTGTCTGTTTTTCCGTAAGCGTTTTTTCCGCTTATGGGTTGCCATCTTATGTCTTTTTCTCTTTTTCCCGCTTGGCATATTCCGTTTTTATTAAATTTACTTCACTTTACTTTTAACTTCGTTGATAAATGTTTTTGCGGGTTTAAATGCCGGTATATTGTGAGCAGGAATAATGATGGTAGTATTTTTAGAAATATTTCTACCTGTTTTTTTAGCTCTCTTTTTTATTACAAAACTACCAAATCCACGCAGGTAAACGTTTTCACCATTCGCCATTGATTTTTTTACTACATCCATAAATGCCTCGACAGTATGCTGTACAGTAACTTTTTCGATTCCTGTTTTTGTTGCAATGTCGGCTACAATTTCTGCTTTTGTCATGATAAAATATTTTTTAATATAATGCCTTATTAGGGCTGCAAATATATAAATTTTTTTAAATGCAATAAATAATATGTTATTTTTCAGCTAACTGTGTATAAATTTGTTACCGATGAATTTTTCTGAAAAGATTATCGACTGGTACAGGAATAACAAACGCGATTTGCCCTGGAGGAACACCAAAGACCCTTACAAAATTTGGATTTCCGAGATTATTCTGCAGCAAACCCGCATTGATCAGGGCCTTGCTTACTATTTGAGATTCATTGGCAAATACCCTTCAATAACCGAATTGGCAAAAGCAAAGGAGGAAGAAGTACTAAAACTTTGGCAAGGATTGGGGTATTATACGCGTGCAAGAAATCTTTATGAAACAGCACGGAGGATTACTGAAGAATACGTTGGCGTTTTTCCTGACAATTACAAGGATTTGCTCAAATTAAAGGGAATCGGAGAATATACGGCTGCGGCGATTGCTTCTATTTCATTCAATGAACCATACCCGGTGATCGATGGAAATGTATTGCGGTTTCTATCCCGTTTATCAGGATTTGACAAACCGGTCAATACAACATCCGGCACAAAGAAAATCAGAGAACTTGCTGAACAACTGATCGATAATAACCGACCGGGAGACTTTAACCAGGCTGTGATGGAATTTGGCGCACTCTATTGCAAACCACAAAATGCCGATTGTCCATCCTGCATTTTCAGGAAGGATTGCCAGGCGTTTATAATGGGAAAAGTCAACACGATTCCGGTTAAAAATAAGCAAGACGTACCGCGGAAACGATACTTTAATTACCTCGTGATCATAAATAAATCATCGGATGATATCGGGATCTTTTTAAAAAAGCGAACAGGTAACGATATTTGGAAGAACCTCTACGACTTCCCTTTGATTGAATCAACCGGAGAATTATCTGTTAAAAAGTTCAGGGAAAAATTGATCGGTGATAATAATTTAACCGATGAGATTAAAATTATGCGTAAGCCGGTAAAATACCGACACATTTTATCGCATCAGGTTATTCATGCACAGTTTTTAGTGATTACAAACCTGGCAAAAAACAATCTTAAAAAACTTTCGTCAATCAATCCTGAGCCCTTGGTATTTGCTACACAAGAAGAATTTTCGGTTTTTCCGCTACCCCGGTTAATTGAAAAATATTTTAATGAAAATGAAATTTTTTAAGTATCGGGATAAAAAATTTTTATATTTGTAATTCAATTTAAAACCAAAATAAAATGGCTGGAATAAACAAAGTAATCCTAATTGGAAATTTAGGTAAAGATCCGGATGTAATCGCATTCGACAACGGTGTAAAAAAAGCAAGTTTTTCGCTTGCAACTACCGAAAGTTATAAAAACAAAGAAGGTAACAGGGTCGATCAGACCGAGTGGCACAACATTGTTTTGTGGCGTGGTCTGGCAGAAGTTGCTGAAAAATACCTCAAAAAAGGTCATCAGATTTACCTTGAAGGTAAAATAAAAACCCGTATGTATGAACAAGATGGGGTAAAAAAGTACATTACGGAAATTTACGGCGACAACATGACCATGCTGGGTTCAAAACGTGATTCAGGTGAAACCGGTGAACGAGTTTACGAAGATAAAGCAGCATCGGGAGTTGAAGACGCAGAAATGGAAACGCCTGCCGACGATCTTCCATTCTGATTATTAACCGGATTTACAGACGGCTCAATCGCTTCTTAGATTCATCTGCTAACTGAATTTTATTATTTTTGTATCCATTTTGTATGTAAATGGTACTAAAATTCATTGGTGTTGGAATATCCTGACAGCGAACCGTTTTTATATCTTCCAGGCTTTGTAAATACAATTTTCAGAGGTACGTTTACCGTTGAGATTCTGGTCAGTATCCTTGTGATACTTATCCTGTTATTGATCTCAGCCCTGGTTTCTGGAGCAGAAATTGCATTTTTCTCGCTCGATCCGGCTCACCTGAAAGAAATCAAAGGGAAGGAAACGAAAACAAACAAACTTATCCTCACCCTGCTTGAAAAGCCAAAACGGCTGCTGGCAACCATACTCATCACCAATAATTTCGTGAATGTCGGTATCGTTATTTTAAGTGCTTTTCTAATTTCTGAATTGTTCGATTTTACCCTCTATCCCGTTATCGGTTTTATTATTCAGGTCATTGTCATTACAGCTACTTTGCTATTGTTTGGTGAAATCATGCCAAAAATATATGCCAACCAAAAGCAAATCATTTTTGCTTCCATCATGGCCCGGCCATTAAAAATACTGGTCAGGGTATTTTATCCTTTAAGTACAATTATGGTAAAGTCGACGCGCATTATCGATAAAAAAATGGCAGCTAACAATCCTGAAATTTCCATGAGCGAATTATCAGACGCTATCGATATAACCGTCACATCTGGAGCACGAAAAGAGGAAACCAAAATCCTGAAAGGAATTGTAAAGTTTACAGATATTGAAGTTACCGAGATCATGCGGTCAAGGATGGATATTGTTGCTGTTGATTCAAATACGAAGTTTACCCGCCTGATTGAACTTGTCATCGAGATGGGTTATTCGCGGATGCCTGTGTATAATGATACCCTCGATCACGTTCAGGGAATTTTATATATCAAGGACCTCCTTCCACATCTGGATAAGAAAGATGATTTTAAATGGCTCGGATTGCTGAGACCGGCTTTCTTTATTCCTGAAAATAAAATGATCAATGACCTTCTGCAGGAATTTCAGGCTAAAAAAATCCACCTTGCCATTGTGGTCGATGAATATGGCGGCACTTCAGGAATTGTAACCTTTGAAGACATTATCGAGGAAATCGTTGGAGAAATTTCCGATGAATTTGACCTGCCCGAAGATGAGCTGGCTTTTAATAAAATTGATGAACATAATTACATTTTTGAAGGAAAAACAAGCATCAATGACTTTTGCAAAATCCTTGGAATTGATGATAAAGTTTTCGATGAAGTTAAAGGCGATTCCGATTCCCTTGCCGGTGTATTGCTTGAAATTTACCAGAATATGCCGGTTAAGAATACTAAAATTGAGTTTCAGAATTTTGAGTTTACCGTTCTCTCTGTTGATAAACGAAGAATAAAAACCATAAAAGTCACCCTGAAACCGACAGAAATAAGGGCGAATGAAAATTAAAACCAGGCTTTATCATATCCTGCTTCTTACAGGAATCGTTGTTTTTCTGGCTTATGGCTGCAACAATGAATATTATCCCAAACCAAGGGGGTATTTCAGGATTGACCTGCCTCAAAAATCGTATCGTGTTTTCGATTCAGCGTATCCCTATACATTCGAATATCCGGTGTACAGCAAAATTGTTCCCGACACAGCACCTGAGGCAGAGCCCTACTGGATAAACATAGTTTTTCCGCAGTTCAAAGCGGAGGTTTATCTCAGCTATAAAATAGTAAACGGGAATCTCGGAAAATATCTGGAAGACACCCGGTCCATGGTCATGAAGCATATTCCCAAAGCAAGTGCTATCGAAAACAAGGCGTATGAAAATCCTGAAAATAAAGTGTATGGTCTGACCTATACTATTTCAGGAACCGAAGCAGCTTCCCCATACCAGTTTTACCTCACCGACAGCACCAAAAATTTTGTACGCGGGGCACTTTATTTTAATGTAGTTCCCAACAACGATTCACTGGCTCCTGTCATCAATTTTCTGAAAGAGGACATCAATCATATGATTGAGTCGTTTGGGTGGAAAAGGCAATAATTGTTGAATGGTTAAATGGCTGAACGATGATCAACGAATTTTGAATGATGAATGTTAAATTGTGCTCACTCCTATGCTCATTCGGAGCTCATTTTTAGCTTATCCAAAAGAAAACAAGGCAGATTACAAATCCCTAAATAACAGTTAACGGATAATCGTCCCTTAAAAACCAAATCATTTCCCGGAATAAATCACTTTCCTAATAGTTGATTTTTCACCCTGTGTAAGTTTTACAAAAAAGATTCCATCGGACAGAGAAATTTCTTCTTTATTCGGATTCCATGTTAATGATTGTTTTCCTGATGATCCGTAAGCAGCATTTATGCATTTTATTCTTTCACCTGAAATATTAAAGATTTCCAAAGAATAAGGCTGAGCTCCTGAAAGATTAAATTCAAATTTGATTTCATCCGAAAAGGGATTAGGTGAAACCTGCAATGAAAGATTATTCACAGAATTATTTTCTTTTACTCCTACAAACAAATAACTATAAACACCGGAATCAGTGCAAACAAATGCATAATAAGCATCGAAAATAGGTTTGAATTTGATCCGGTTAATATTAGTATTGGGCAACCCATCATTGAAAAATGTCAATCCTGCAGTACCACTACCAGGTTCATACATAGCAATGCCCTGATATTCAGAACCGGGATTATTCCAGCCCACATAAAGAATTCCGTCTAAATCATCATAGCACACATCGCTCATGTACATTGACCAAAATTCAACTTGCCATGTATTGGCTAAATCCGTTGATTTATAAAATCCCGAGGAGTAAGAATTATCAGGCAAGACACCAAACAATTCGCTGCCATAAAATGCTAATCTGAAATCTGCAAGTACGTTTGGGAAGTGTTCCATGTACCTCCATCGTTGTCGGACCAAAACAGACTGGGTGCAAGGATATTGGCTTTTATCACGATAGTATTGAATTGATTTGCCATTTCGACACAGGGTTTATCGTTGAAAAATGGCTCGTCTGCCCATGAATTTCCATCCTCCGAAACAAGTAATCCGTTTTCATATCCGACATAATATTTTTCTCCATACCCGTCGTACCGTATAAAGTATGGTTTAAGACAACTATATAGTTCTTCCGATTGACCTGACTGCTTATCAAATTTATAAATGCCATCGGAATCTGATCCGTTTCCGGTGACGAAAATTAATGTTTCGAAATTAAGGAAGACCCCTTCATAAACAGGCAGGCTATCAACCGTATAGTACTCCCACTCAAAAGTAGTATTCGAAAATAAGTAAAATCCGCTGGCTGCACAAATCATTTCATCTTCATAAAAATAGGGGCCAAAACAAATATTGTTTGCTGCGATACCAGCCGGGCCATGATCATCCAAGATTGTGTAAAGCAAAGATCAAACTGAAAAACCAGAATGAGTAAAGAAATAAATTTTTTCATAACACAAAATTTATTGATTTGATTTAAACCATTGATGTAAAAAATCGATAACAATGATCTATTAAAACATAACTATTATCAGTGTTTGGAATGAATAATTTTCATAACTGCTGATTTATCACCCTGCACAAGTTTTACAAAATAGATTCCATCGGACAGAAAAATTTCTTCTTTATTCGGATTCCATATTACTGATTGTTTTCCTGTTAATCCGGAAGAAATACTCATTTGCTTTATTT
>CAVXTE010000040.1:0-12471 GCA_963764475.1 uncultured Bacteroidales bacterium | reverse complement strand
GCTGGTTGCTGGTTGCTGGTTGCTGGCTGCCGGTTGCTGGCTGCTGGCTGCCGGATTTTTGTGATTTGTTTGTCACAGGGGCCTATTTTGATTTTTTATTTTCTGCAGAACGTTCTATTGTTTGCAGGAATAAATTAAGTTTTTTTCCCAATAACTCCAACCTGTCGTGAATTTGATGAAATGTTGTTTCATCCTTCAATGACCCGGTTTCATATAGTGTTTCAAGATGATCTATCGTTTCGTCATTAGAGGCAAGGGCAAAAGTTAGAAATCGGATATGATCACCGACATACTTCCGCCTGCCATAACCTTCAACGATATTTGATTTTACGGATTTAACCGATCTTCTAATCTGACTACCCGTTTCAAACATCTCAAACGAAGGCAAATCATGAAGTGTCATCCGGTGAATAACGCTAACTACTTCTCTGGCAATAGACCAAATTTCCAGATTTTTGTAACTCACAACGTTAATTTTTAAGGTATTTCTATTATATTCTAAATTGAAACCAGTAACCAGCGACCAGTAACCAGATTCACTCGATCATCCCCACTCCCATCGTGTTGTTTGTTCCTTCATCGATCAGGATGATGCTTCCTGTTTGGCGGTTTTGCCGGTAGCTGTCGTAAAACAGTGGTTTGGTTGTTCGCAATGCGACCCTTGCAATTTCATTCATTTTCAGCTCTTTTCCATCGTCTACCCGGTCGAGGGTATTCACATCCACCTTGTATTTTATCTCTTTGACCAAGCATTTCACATCTTTGGTGGTATGTTTCAGGTGGTATTTCATTCCGGGCATCATCGGTTTTTCATTCATCCAGCAGATCATTGTATCGATATCCTGGCTGATTTTGGGAAGGTTATTCTCTTTTATGATCATATCGCCCCGGCTGATATCGAGGTCATCGGTAAGTCGCAATGTGACCGACATAGGTGAAAAAGCCTCTTCCAGTTCCTGATCATAAAAATCGATGGATTCGATACGGGTAACAAATCCCGAGGGAAGAACCATGACCTGATCGCCTTTGTTGAACACCCCGCCGGCAATCCGGCCTGCATAACCACGGTAATCATGAAATTTATCGGAGATCGGACGGATCACATACTGAACCGGAAACCGGGGATCGATATGGTTCCAGTCGCTGCCGACATGAATGTTTTCCAAAATATAGCGTAAAGTACCGCCACCGTACCACGGCATATTTTTCGAATGTTCGACCACATTGTCCCCTTTCAGTGCACTGATCGGGACAAACCGGATGTCTTTCACATCCAGCTTGGCGGCAAACGCACTGAATTGTTCCTTGATCTCCTCGTAGGTTTCTTCGCGGTAATCAACCAAATCCATTTTATTGATACAGATGATCAGATGAGGTATCTGCAGTAAAGAAGAAATATAGGAATGGCGATACGTTTGTTCGGTCACGCCGTTACGGGCATCGATCAGAATAATGGCCGCATTGGCTGTTGAAGCACCGGTAACCATGTTCCGGGTATACTGAACATGCCCGGGTGTATCGGCGATGATGAATTTCCGTTTCGGTGTTGCAAAATACCTGTATGCCACATCGATGGTGATGCCCTGTTCGCGTTCGGCACGCAGGCCGTCAGTAAGTAAGGCAAGATTGATCTGTTCGTTCCCTTTTCGAATGCTTGCTCTTTTAACAGCTTCGAGCTGGTCCTCAAAGATCGATTTGCTGTCGTACAACAGCCGTCCGATCAGCGTACTTTTACCGTCATCCACACTTCCTGCTGTCGTAAACCTCAGGAGTTCCATGTCGAGGTAAGCCTTGCTTGAAAACTCATTACTATTTTGCATAGTAAATTCTATTTTATTCAATTATTTTAAATATTCATCCGATGGCAAAGAGCATCGTTAAAAAATGTATTTGTTTGACCTGCAATTGAATTCTTATTTGGTTACCTAAATAATCTCTCAACCAAACTCTATACTCTATATGCTCTTTGCCCTTTGCTAAAAATACCCTTCCTTTTTCCGGTCCTCCATCGCCGATTCGCTGCGCATGTCATCGGCACGGCCGCCACGTTCGGTGACACGGGTAGCAGCAATTTCGCGGATGATGTCTTCGAGGTTATCGGCAGTGGATAAGGTCAGTCCTGTACACGAAATATCACCGATGGTCCGGCAACGTACCTTGGTACGGATCACTTTTTCGTTGTCTCTTTTCATCATGAACGGCGCATCGGCAAACCAGACACCGTCGCGTTGAAACACATCCCGCTCATGGGTATAATACAGACTGGGAATGTCGATGTTTTCAAGGTAAATGTACTGCCAGATATCCATTTCGGTCCAGTTGCTCAGCGGAAAGACTCTGAAGTGTTCGCCCATACGTTTCTTGCCGTTGAAGATATTCCACAGTTCGGGACGCTGATTTTTCGGGTCCCATTGTCCGAATTCATCGCGGTGAGAAAAAAAGCGTTCCTTGGCCCTGGCCTTTTCTTCGTCGCGTCTGCCGCCTCCCATAGCCGCATCGATTTTATATTTCTCGATCGTATCAAGCAGCGTTACTGTTTGCAGCAGATTCCGGCTCGCGTCGTAGCCTTTTTCTTCAACTGCACGGCCGTTATTAATCGATTCCTGCACCGACCCGACGATAAGGCGGGCACCCAGTTTCCTGACCAGTTCATCACGAAAAACCAATGTCTCTTCAAAATTGTGGCCGGTATCGATATGAACAAGCGGGAAGGGAATCTTAGCAGGCCAGAAAGATTTCAATGCCAGATGAACCATGACGATAGAATCTTTGCCCCCCGAAAACAACAATGCCGGATTTTCAAATTGTGCGGCGACCTCGCGCATTACGAAAATGGATTCCGATTCGAGCTCACGAAGGTGATGTATATTGTATTTTTTCATGCGTTCTTTTTTATGAAAAATACCGGTATGATCTAAGGATCAATTTAAACCGGAGTGTGTAATAAACGGCAGAATGAATTCGAACAATTGTTGCACTGACTCTTTTTCAGTTTGTGTCCCCGATTCAATAACGATATCAGCATAAGCCGGAATTTCAAATGGCGAACCGATCCCGGTAAAATCCGGAATTTCACCACGCCGGGCTTTGCGGTACAATCCTTTTGGATCTCGTTTTTCGCACACTTCGATGGGCGCACTGGCAAATACTTCAATAAAATTTTCCGCACCGATAATTCTTCTCGCCATCGTCCTCATTTTTTCTGTCGGGCTGATAAAACAATTGATCGTAATGATACCGCATTGCAGGAAAAGCCGGGAAACCTCTGCGATTCTCCTGATATTTTCATACCTGTCCCGATCAGAAAAAGTCAGGTTGCTGTTGATGCCGGAACGGATGATATCCCCGTCCAGAATCTGGGCAATGAATCCATGATTGTAAAGCAGTACATCCAGATGTTTTGCAATGGTCGTTTTACCGGCCCCGGACAGCCCCGTTATCCAGATCACCCTGGCTTTTTGATTCAGCAGCCTTTCTTTTTCCGGCCTCCCGACTGCTTTATGTGCCGAAAGAACTGGCTTTTCGTTAGCTTCATTTCCTGACTGACTCATGCATTTGACCCTTTAATTTTTGAGGTGCAAAAGTAGGAAATTTTTATGAACAGGGTTCACATGAATTATCCTTAGGACCAGTCCTGACCTGAATTTAAATGACTTACAACCAAAGGATTTCCCGCCCGGAAAAGGAATTCAAATTATTTTTGAAAAACCGCTGTAGATAATTTTATTCAAAATTACTTACACATGTTTTTCTGGAAAACGGGTTGTCAAAGATTATGAATTTTTTAGTATTCGTTTGACCGTGGAATCTTTTTCTTTCTCCTTATCATCTGAATAATAGCCATAGCCATAACCGTAGCCATAACCGTAGCCATAGCCATAGCCGTAACCGTAACCGTAACCATAACCGTAACCATAACCATACGAGCTTTTGGTAAGCTTCACGTCATTGATCAGGATGCTTATATGCTGAAGGTTTCTGTTTTCGATATCGGCAATGATGGAGGCAAATACTTTTTTATTGGTATAGTTCTGTCTTACAATAAAGATATTCGCGTCCGTATATTTCATAAGGAGGAATGCGTCTGTAACCAAACCCACGGGCGGTGTATCGATGATGATGTAATCATACATCTCTTTCAGCCGGCTGAACAATTCATCTGTCTTCTTTGAGGCAATGAGTTCAGAGGGATTCGGAGGAACCGGTCCGGCCATGATGACATCCATGTTCTCGATCGGAGAAACCTGGATGATATCCTCAAGTTTGCTCTTATTGATCAGGAAGGAACTGATCCCTTCGGTATTTGTCAAACCAAAATCCTTGTAAATTTTAGGCTTACGGAGGTCAAAACCCATCAGTAATGTTTTTTTACCATAAAGGGCAAAAATGGAGGCCAGGTTGATGGCGCAAAAAGTTTTCCCCGCACTCACCATATCCGATGTGATCAGCACACATTGCTTATCGCTATCCGGTGTAAAAAACTGAAGATTTGTACGCACCGAACGAAATGATTCCGAAATCGATGACTTGGGTGATTCGGCTACCACGGCCTGTGTATCTTTATTGCTGTGAATGATGTGGCCGATGATCGGGAATTTGGTTATGTTTTCGACATCCTTCCGCTCGATGATCTTGTCGTTGAAATAATCTTTCCCTAATATATACACCACGGGTAAAACGATTCCAAGGATAATGGCGATCATGTAGTTCAGGCTCTTTTTGGGAAATACCGGAGTACCACCGAGATCTCTGGCGATATCGACAATTTCATTATCCGGTTCGTTCGATGCCTTGGTGATCTGGGCTTCCGACCGTTTCTCCTGCAGGTAATTATACATGTCATCGCTCAGCTTGAATTTACGCTCGATTCCGAGCAGTTCGCGCTGCGTAGCAGGTAATTTGTTGATCTTCGCTTCCAGTTCCCCGATCCTTTTATCAATATCCTTGATTGAAAGGTCGGAATTTTTGATGATGTTGTTTATGTTTTCCTGCAAGGTAGAAACCGTCAGATCAATTTTTTTATCGATGGCCTGAACCATTGGGTTCGATGGTTTCGAATAATAGAGCATCTCCTCCTTGTCAGCATAATATCCGGATAATTCGCTGGTCAGCTGCGTCATTAAAGGATCATCTATTCCCATGGAGCTTGGGATGATCAGTACATCTTTCAGGTTCTTGTTTTCCCGGATATATGTTTGAAGTGTTTTGTAATATTTCGACTTGAGGTCGAGTTGAGCTTTGTCGTTTTCCAGTTCTTTCAACTGATCGAACACCGCCGAAGCCTGAACATCGAGGTTCATCACCTGTTTGGTCGTCCTGAAATCCTGCAGGTTTTGTTCAGCAATATTCAGGGAGTCCGTGATATGATTTAACTGGCTGTCAATAAACGTGATCGTATTTTCAGCAACACGATTCTTTGCATCCAGATTTCTGCGCAGGTATACTTCCGTTAATTTATTGAGAAAATCGACCGACTTTGGAATATTGTTTCCTTTCAATGTGATTTTGATAATAGAAGATTCCTCTTTGATGGGTTCGATTTCGAACGTCTGAAACTGGCCCGTAAGTTTGTCGATATCATTGAAAACAAAAAAATAACTGCTTTCGCTGTGCAATTGTGGATCATAAAACTCGGTAAGGACTACCTTAAAATGAAAACCATTATTTACAAGGAACTGGCCGAATGCGAATGTACTGTCGAGACTTATGTTGATAGTATTGGTCCGGCCGGGATCAGCTATGATTTTAAAATCCTTATAATCGTAAAGGTTCACATCCTTTCCTTCAGCCTGCAACGTATAATTTTTGTTCGAAAGAATGGTAAGTTTAAACTTTAAATTTACCGGTTGTGGAAAGGCTGAATCGATAACTACTTTGAACGGGCTGTCTTTATACAATTCACTGGTAATAAAATTATCTTCCTCATAATAGGAAACCCCGAGGTCGAGTTCCCTCACGGCTTTATTCACCATTGTATACGACTGCAGCTTACCGATCTCATTTTCTACATTCTGCTGGCTGTTGCTGAAACCGAATCCGATCAGCGATTGTGGGTCCACGGCACCTTTATCATTTTTGATTAAAACCGTTGACTGTACTTCATAGATCGGTTTTGTGTATTTATTGAACAAAAAAGCAATGATCAGGGCGATGAAAATGGTGAGAATAAAGAAATACCAGTATTTATAAAGCTTAAAAATGAGGGCTTTATAATCAAATGATTCTTCCTGTTGTTGCTGAATTATGTTTTGAACGTTATCCACTTTTTTATTGATTTATTTTTTAAACAGGGCAAACAATGCAAGTGCTAAAGAGATTGAAGAAATTACGAGCGTGTAAGGGAAGGCCTGGAATGCGAAATTTTTACCTTTTACCGGCATTACATAAATGATGTCGTCAGGCATAATGTTGTAAAATTCCGACTCCAGAACATTATCCGTCAACAGATTGATGTGATACATTTTTGAGCTTTTATCACTTTTACGGATCAGGACAATATCGTCTCTTTTTGCAAAGGTCGTCAGATCGCCGGCAAGGCTAATCACCCCTAAAATATTGATTTTATCCTGATAAATTTTGTACTGTCCGGGCCGGGCAACTTCACCTATTACGGTAACATTGTAATTTACAAGTTTAACGACAACGGTAGTCTCATTCAGATATTTGGCTATTTCCTGATGTATTTTTGTTTTTGTTTCATCAATTGTCAATCCCAGAACGAATACTTTGCCAATGAAGGGAAGATCGACATAGCCGTCTCTATCAACAGCATAGCTGCTCAGGTAAATTCCTGCATCATAATATGAATTAGCAGTAGCCGATCCCGAACTCAGATTAAAAAAGTCATACGTTTTTTGATCCAGACTAAAAACCCTAACGTAAAGATTGTTGCCTACCTGCAACTTATGATCCGAAGTTTCGGCTGATTTGTATGTTGTTTTGGTTGAATCGGCAGCAGCCTGAAAATAAATTTGTTTTTTCAACGGTACACAAGAGGAAAAGAAAGTTATAATCAGGACAATACCTGTTAATAACCTAAGAAACATTCTTATTTTAAACATTAGCGTATAAGTAAATTAGATAAAAATTTTCCTGTTTTTAAAAACAGGGTGCAAAAGTAATGTATTTTGCACAATTCTAAAAATAAATTTAATGGCGGGTCAACGCCTGGTATATAATCTGGCTGAAGTAATTTTTTATTTTCTTTTTCAACTGTTTTCTGCCTTCCCTGAATCAATCAATGTTCATCAATGTTTGCGGAAACTACGTATGATTTTTTGATGTAATTTTGTGCCAAATTCAAAACGAATAACATGAAGGCTTATATATTTCCCGGACAAGGGGCTCAATTTACAGGAATGGGCAAAGACATCTATGCATCTTCTGAAGAAGCCCGCAAAATGTTTGAAACGGGCAATTCGATCCTCGGATTTAAGATCACTGACTTAATGTTTGAAGGAACAGAAGAAGAACTTCGCCAGACAAAGGTGACTCAACCGGCTATTTTTCTTCATTCGGTCATTCTGGCAAAAGTTTTGGGTGGAAAATTTAATCCGGATATGGTGGCTGGTCATTCTCTTGGTGAATTTTCCGCATTGGTCGCAAACAATACACTCTCTTTTGAAGACGGTTTGAAACTCGTATATGCACGGGCGATGGCCATGCAGAAAGCATGTGAAAAAGAACCCTCGACAATGGCAGCGATTCTGGGACTTGAGGATAAGAAAGTAGAAACGGTTTTGGCAGATATTGATGAAGTAGTCGTTCCGGCAAATTATAATAGTCCCGGCCAACTTGTTATTTCGGGTTCTATAAAAGGAATTGAAATCGCCTGTGAAAAGCTAAAAGGAGCCGGTGCCAAAAGAGCACTGCCCTTAAAAGTCGGTGGTGCATTTCATTCGCCGCTTATGGAGCCAGCACGGATTGAGCTTGCTGAAGCGATCAACAGGACACATTTTAATCGGCCGGTTTGTCCGGTTTATCAAAATGTAAACGCAATGGCTGTCACGGATCCCGAAGAAATAAAGAAAAACCTCATTGCCCAGTTGACATCGCCCGTAAGATGGACACAAAGCGTGGAAAATATGATCGCCGATGGCGCCAAAACATTTATTGAAGTAGGACCCGGTAAAATACTGCAGGGGTTGGTCAAAAAAGTGAACAGCACAGTCGAAACAGAAAGCGCAGAAATCTAATTACGCGTTAGCATTCTCGAATTCAGACTGAATTCTTTTACCTTTTCACATACTGTTCCTCGTAATACTTCTGGTATTCCCCTGATGTAACCCGATCGAGCCAGGATTGATTATCCAGGTACCAGTCAACAGTTTTTCCCAATCCTTCAGCAAAATCCAGCGAAGGTTCCCAGCCCAGTTCACGCTGAAGCTTGGTTGAATCGATGGCATACCTTAGATCATGTCCGGCACGGTCTTTAACATAAGTTATCAGCTTTGCAGATTCACCTTTTTCGCGGTGAAGTTTTTGATCCATGATTTCGCAAAGTTTTTTGATCAGATCGATGTTTTTCCATTCGTTGTTTCCGCCAATATTGTATGTCTCACCTGCTTTTCCTTCATGAAAAATAACATCGATGGCGCGGGCATGATCTTCCACATAAAGCCAGTCCCTGACGTTTTCACCTTTGCCATAAACAGGAAGCGGCTTGTTGTGGCGAATGTTATTGATGAATAACGGCAGGAGTTTTTCAGGAAACTGGAATGACCCGTAATTATTCGAGCAATTTGAAATGACCACCGGTAATCCGAAGGTATCGGAATAAGCACGTACCAAATGGTCAGAACTTGCTTTCGATGCCGAATAGGGACTGTGCGGATCATAGGCGGTTTCTTCCGTAAAATAGCCTTCATCACTGAGTGAACCGTAAACTTCATCTGTCGAAATATGATAGAACCTTCTGCCGTCGGGCCTGCCTTGCCATGCATGTTTGGCGGCATTCAACAAGTTGACAGTACCTATAATATTGGTATAAATGAATTCCATCGGGCTGGCAATGGACCGGTCGACATGCGATTCGGCTGCCAGGTGAATAACTCCCTGAAAATCGTGATCCGTAAAAAGCTGTTGAATGAATTCACCATCCACGATATCGCCTTTCACGAATTGATAATTCGGTTTGGTTTCAATATCCTTCAGGTTTTCAAGGTTACCGGCATACGTCAGCTTATCCAGGTTTACGATCATGTAGTCCGGATATTTATTGACAAATAAGCGTACTACATGCGAACCGATGAATCCTGCTCCTCCTGTAATCAATATTTTTTGCATTTCCTCCTCCCGTTTTTCGTTTTATTTTTAAAATTTTCCGGTTTTATTAAGCGCCTGTTCCCAGTTCCATGCCGAGCGCATCATCTCATCCAGCGTTTTTTCAGCCTTCCATCCCAGTTCTCTGTTTGCAAGCGTTGTATCTGCCCAAACTTTTTCAATATCGCCAGGCCTTCTGTCGGTAATCCGGTAGTTCAATTGAAGACCTGTTACTTTTTCGAACGATTTGATCACTTCCATTACAGAATTACCTTTCCCGGTGCCCAAATTAAAGACCTCAGTTTTCGACTTGTTCTTTCCGGTGATCAGTCTGTCGATGGCTATTACATGCGCTTTAGCCAGATCGACCACATGAATGTAATCACGGATTGCAGTTCCGTCGGGTGTATCGTAATCGTTGCCGAAAACACTCAGGTACCCGCGTTTTCCAATGGCCGTTTGTGTAATAAACGGAACCAGGTTGTTCGGCATACCCATGGGTAACTCACCGATGAAAGCGGATTCATGGGCACCTATCGGATTAAAATACCGGAGCAAAATAGCAGGGGATTTTTCCGCCAGGCAATTTGTTTCGATGATTTCTTCCGAAATTTGTTTTGTATGACCATACGGGGACCAGGCTTTTTTGATCGGTGCCTTTTCCGTTACGGGAAGTTCGTCGGGTTGGCCGTAAACTGTGCAGGATGATGAAAAAACAAGATTTCCGACAGCATACTCCCGCATTGCTTTTAAAAGATTAATCAGCGATAGAATGTTGTTATGATAATATTCGAGTGGCTTTTCAACCGATTCGCCTACCGATTTCAACGCAGCAAAATGGATCACTCCGTCCAGATCACTGTTCCTGCTGAAAAAATCCAGCGTCTTTTCTCCATCCCTCAAATCGAGTTGTTCAAAACCGGGTTTAATACCGGTAATTTTAGCAATGTTATCTACAACGCTCTCATAGGAATTGGACAAATTGTCGACGATGACCACCTGATACCCCTCTTGCTGAAGTTCAACAACTGTATGCGATCCAATAAATCCGGTTCCCCCGGTAACTAATATCTTCAATGCGGTTTATTTAAAGACTCCAATAAGTCAGTTCGTGTATTTTATTCCTGTAAATCCCTTTCACGTCGACCAAAACGCCATTCTTTGTCGAGATCGACATGAAATATTTTTCATCCAGATTCAGGTATTCCTTATGCGACACGGCAACGACCACTGCATTGTAATCGTCGGCAATATCTTCTACAAGGCCAAATCCGTATTCCTTTTCCACCTCTTCCGACATGGCATGCGGATCGGTAACTTCCACAAGGATACCATATGTTTTCAGTTCACTTACCAGGTCGGCAACTTTGGAATTCCGGAGATCGCTTACATCTTCCTTAAACGTAACGCCCATCACAAGGACTTTTGTGTTCAAAATCTTTTTCCCTTTGTCGATGAGTTTTTTAACAATTTGCTTGGCTATGTAAAATCCCATAGAATCATTTACAAACCTTCCAGAATTGATGACCTGCGTATGATACCTGTATTCTTTCGCTTTATAGGCAAGGTAATAGGGGTCGACACCAATGCAATGCCCTCCGACCAGTCCGGGAAAAAATTTCAGAAAATTCCATTTTGTACCGGCCGCCTCCAGAACATCGTAAGTATTGATGCCCATGCGGTTAAAAATAATGGAAAGCTCGTTCATCAGCGCAATGTTCACATCCCGCTGCGTATTCTCAATAACCTTGGCCGCCTCTGCGACTTTAATGCTGGGCGCCCTGTGAACTCCTGCTTTCACAACAATTTCATAGGTTTTTGCAATGTTATCCAGCGCTATGTCATCACAGCC
Organism: uncultured Bacteroidales bacterium; assembly: GCA_963764475.1. Lineage (GTDB taxonomy): Bacteria > Bacteroidota > Bacteroidia > Bacteroidales > JAADJA01 > JAADJA01. The sequence continues at coordinate 1,358 of CAVXTE010000040.1, read as the reverse complement.
GGAGACGATCTTTTTGATCGTGGCAATCGTATGCTCTTTATCACCCGGGTTGATCCTTTCAGGAGAATAACCGACCTTGAAATCAGTCATAAACTTCAATCCCGATAAATTTTCAAGGATCGGAATGCAATCCTCTTCCGTGGCTCCGGGGTATACTGTTGATTCATAAACGACATAATCGCCCTTTTTCAGAATTTTTCCGACAGTTCTTGTAGCTGCAAGAAGCGGTGAAAGATCGGGCATATTGTGACTATCGATTGGTGTTGGCACGGCAACAATATGAAATGCGGCTTTTTTCAGATCTTCCGGTTTCGATGTAAAAACAATATCGCAACCATCGAATGCCTCTTTCTGCAATTCTTCACTCGGGTCTATTTTGTTCTGCATCAGTTTTACCCGTTCTTCATTGATGTCGAAACCGATGACCTGAATTTTTTTGGCAAATTCGAGTGCTATCGGCAAACCGACATATCCCAGGCCAATCAATGATAATTTCGTTTCCTTATCAATCAGTTTCTGATAAACATTCATACGGAATAATTTTAGTTAAATTTTCGATAAAAACCTAAATACCGTTATTAAACACGGCCAGAAGCAAATGGTTAAATCTTTAATTTCTTTCAGGCATATTTTTTTATCCCGGCGATCACTTTATCCTGATCCTCGTGTGAAAGGTATGGGTACATCGGGATGCTGAAAATCTGTGCCGATGCTTCTTCGCTCACAGGGAATTCACCTGCCTTATATCCCAGATGTGCAAAGGCATCCTGTAAATGAAGTGGTTTGGGATAATACACGGCTGTAGGAATACCGTCATTTTTCAATCCGCTGATAACCTTCTCCCTGTTGGGATGCAGCAGTGAATACTGTGCCCAGGATGAAATATTGTAATCCCTGACGACCGGTGTTTTTACAATCCCTTTCAGGTGTTCGGTATAACGGTTTGCCACGTTCTGTCTCAGGTCGACTTCTTCAGCAAATATATCGGCTTTGGGCAGCAGAATGGCCGCCATCAGCGTATCGATCCTTCCGTTGATTCCGATCCGAACGTTGTTGTATTTATCTGTTCCCTGACCGTGAACGCGTATAGAAGTAAGCTTATCGTAAAGTTCTTTATCATCGGTAAAACACATGCCTCCATCGCCATAAGTACCCAGCGGTTTAGCCGGGAAAAAACTGGTGGCTGCAATTTCGGCAAGTGAACAAGCCCGTTTTCCTTTATATATTCCCCCAATCCCTGAGCGGCATCTTCAAGAACGAACATGCCGTATTTCTTTGCAATCGCGTTGATCTCATCGTAATCTGCAGGCTGACCGAACAGAGAAATATGTCGAACCAGTAAGTAATGACATAGAAAT
>CAVXTE010000039.1:0-23935 GCA_963764475.1 uncultured Bacteroidales bacterium | reverse complement strand
CCACGTATTGCTGAAAATCCTTAAACTTCTGTGAATTTTGAAATTTGAAATAATTTTTCACGGCAGCAGAATTTTTCTTCTGCTGATATTCCTTCTCTTTTCCATTTGTTTCAGCCAGCACATTCGTCGCTTTTGTGAGCTTTTCTTTATGATCCGCCGAACTGAGATATTCTTCCAGGTCACGATACTTCTTTAATTCAGAAGATTTTTCAAATGAAAGATAGTTTTTATATTTTGGTGAATCTTTAAATTTGAAATAGAATTTGATCTTTCCTGATCTTTTTAGTGTTTCGAATTCCTGTTCCTTTTTGCCTGCAGCCGTGTCTTTAAACACTTTCGGATCGGTGTCTTTCTTTGCTTTTTTAAATTCAGCAGAATTCAGGTATTTTTCAAGTTCGAAATAGTTAGACAACTCCTTCGAATCTGAAATGCCATTAAATTCTTTCAATTTTGCAGAATCCCTGAACTTAAAATAACTCTTTATCGCTTTCGATTTTTTCAGCGAATTGAATTCATTTATTTTTTTGTCTTCCACTGCTTTTTGATCCGAAGCTGTTTTTTTTTGCGCACCGAATTCTTTTGAAGAAACCAGTTTTTCGAGCGCATTGTAATCACTCAGCTCTTTAGATTCACTGAAAGCATAATAATTTTTGAGAGCAGATGAATCTTTAAATTTAAAATAATCCCTGAATCTTTTTGATTTCTGCTGGACCTCGTACGATTTGGTTTTATCCAGTTCCTTTGTCTTCTGATTCTGAATTGACGCCATCAGGTCCTTATGCTCTTTTGAGTTAAGGTATTTCTCAAGTCCGAGATGATTTTTTAATTCATCAGAAGCAAGAAATTCGTTCAGCTCGCTAAATTCTTTTACAAGGTTTGCCCTGTTCTGCTCAATTTTAGAAGTCTTTGGAATGGAACTGAATTTCGAGAAAATAAAATACTTGCTTCCAAATGCAATGTTTGTCATATTTAACGAATTAATAGTTTATTTTTTTGACTTTGACAATAATACAAAAATAAAAGTTTCAGACAACTTAATTTTATTTATGAATATTTATCCGGGCATCCACGGCCACAATTTTATCCCCGGTACCCATAAGCGGATTTATATCCATTTCAGTGATTTCGGGTGCAGCCATCGCCAAAGCAGATACACGTGTAATGATTTCGGCATACCTTTCGATGTTGATTCCTTTTTGTCCCCTCACGCCGTCGAGTATCTTTTTTACTTTTAATTTACCAATCATATCAAGCGCTTCGTCCATGCTCACGGGTGCAAGCGTCGATTGAATATCCTTAAGAACTTCGATAAAGATCCCTCCCAGTCCGCATAATATGAGGTGGCCGAATTTATCTTCCTTTTTCACTCCGATAAACAATTCTGTTCCTGATAGCATTGGCTGCAGCAATATTCCGGTTACATCAGGAATTTTCATCATTCGTGAGAATTCTTCCTTTAATTTTTCATTATTTTCAACATATAAGGCTACACCTCCCACATCCGATTTATGGATGGGTCCTACCACTTTCATAGCTAACGGAAATCCTGTCTTTTCAGTTGCTTTTACAGCATCCTCTTGTGTTCTAACAACAATTTCAACTGCTCTGGGGATTCCTGCTGCATCGAACAACTCCTGAATTTCTTTCGGAGAAATGAAGCCATTGACGGCATTGTCAATTATTTTCCTGATCCGAGGAATATCGATTTCCGGGGTTTTGATATTTTCGGGTTGTGGACCCGACATGCTGTAAACTTTTGATAGTGCCGTTCCAAGTAAAACCTCATCGGGAAAATTGATCCTGCCTTTACCTAAAAACTCTGCAATTTCTTTCCTGGCGGTAATGATGGATGGCAGTACAGGGAAAATAGGTTTGGGAGAGGTTTTCATTTTCTCATGCAACAAATTGTACACATCGTTAACAGGAATTAATCCCGGAGTACCGAAAATAACGACCATGGCATCAATGTGATCGAATTTTTCATTCACATAATCGATGATCATTCCCAATTGTTCGGCTGTTCCGGTTGCTAAAAAATCGATCGGATTGCCGACCGATGATCCGGGATAAAGTTTTGTTTTCAGTTCTTCAGCATATTTTCCGGTAATCGGCGGGACATTCATCCCCCCGTTTGATAAAGCATCGGTCAGCATCACTGCAGGTCCTCCAGCATGTGTTATGATAGCGATGTTTTTACCTTTTAACTCAGGATGCTGGAAAACAGAGGCCACAGCAACGAGTTCTTCCCGGATATAGCAGCGGATAATGCCGGCTTTTTTGAAAAGTGCATCGACGGCAATATCCGGCGTTGCAAGTGCCCCGGTATGAGATGTTGCAGCCCGTATTCCTGCTTCTGAACTACCTGCTTTAATAGCTGCTATTTTGCATCCTTTTCGTATCAATGAGCTGGCATGTTTCAGCAGCATTTTGGGGTAGTGAATATTTTCGAAATAAAGAAGTTTGACTCGCGCGGTTTTTTCCGGTGGTGAGGTTTCGTCCATGTATTTGATCATCTCCTCGATTCCCATTTGGGCTGAATTTCCCATCGAAATAATTTTCGAAAAAGAAAGTCCTTTATGAATCCCTGATTCCATAAAATAACAGGCGGTTGCTCCTGAAGCTGATAACAGATCGCATCCGTTCGTATCGAGTTTAGGAATGGGTTGGGTAAATACCCCATGAAAAGCCGGCGTAAGCAATCCGATACAATTGGGCCCGATTAAAGCTGCTTCATGCATATTCACCTGCGCAACGATTTTATTCTCAATCTGTCTGCCTTCTTCATTCAGTTCGCTGAATCCTGCAGAGAGGATGATGAACGCTTTTGTGTTTTTTTGCTCGGAGAGGATCTTAACAACGTCGAATGTATATTTGGCAGCAATTGCTATGATCGCCATCTCCACTTCAGGGAGTTCTGCAGTATTCTGATAACTTCTGATACCCTGCACTTCGCTTTCTTTCAGATTGGTCACATAGAGTTTGCCCTTGTATTTGCCATCGATAATGTTCTTCAGTACCTTGCCTCCCGGTTTGGTAATATCATTCGATCCGCCGACAATCACTATGCTTTTTGGGTCTACCAGTTGCTTGTTAATCATCTGAAATTCCGTTTAGCCTTTACCTTGTTTTTATTTGACGGCTAAAGTAAGAAAAAGGAATAGATAAAACCTGGCCATGAATGGAATTTGCTATCAATAAATGTTAGTAGGGTTAAGAAATACTATCTGTAGAAATCTGACAGGTGAGGCAATCTAATCCAGCATCACGGCCAAACCAACCACCCCTGGTCCTGTATGCGTACCCAGGACAGGTGAAGCAGGGCTAATAAATTCGGGCTTCAAACCGGTAAGCTTTTCCATTTGCTCTGCATACCAATTGGCACTTTCAGGATTACTGGCATGTGTTATGGCATATCCCCAGACTTTGTGACCGTTAATTGTTTTTTTTGCCTCGTCCATAACAATTCGCATGCTCTGATGTTCCGAACGGGGTTTCCCGAATAATTCGGTTTTACCTTCCTGGTTGATTTTCACAACAGGCTGGATCCCCAGGAGTTTACCAAGGTAGCCTTTGACGGCACTTACCCGGCCGCTTTTTACCATGTACTTTAATGATCGTGCACTTACCCACATATGACTTTTTCCGATCCAATCTGTAACATCCTCTGTTATCTCCTGATAGCTGCTTCCATTTTCAATTTCACGAGCTACGCGAAGCACGAGCAACCCAAGTCCGCAAGCTAGTTTCCGGGAACTAAAAACCGAAATGTCAGTATTTTGCCTTTCAGCCACCAGGTAACCTGCTTTACGGCTGGTGTTCCAGGTTCCGCTCATTTTGTCGCTTAGGTGAAGGCTGATTATGGAATCGTAATGGCTCGCCAGATAGTTATATTTATTGGTAAAATCTTTATAGGTCGGTTGAGAGGTAGAGGGATGCTGAGGTGATTTTTCCAGTAATTTGTAAAACTCATCAGGTTTGATGGTAACATTATCGAGGTAAAAATCTTTCTGGAAATGAACCGATAGCGGCACAAAGTGTATCTGGTATTTTTCAATAATTTCCTGCGGTAAATCACTAGTAGAATCTGTAAGCAGTGCAATATTCCATTTGCGGTGATGGACGATCTGGTTTTGCATAAACATATCGTCAACCTTTTTATAGGTAATATTACCCAAGTCTTTGATTTGTGAAAAAAGTCCTGCTGGTTCGTCGGTATGAATATGTATCCTTAATTTTTTTGGAGAGCCTGCAATAACCTGTGAATCCCCGAATCCTTTTAATATTCCCGAAAGATATTTCTTATTATCCGGATCATTGTTGTCAAACGTAATCAAAGCTTCTGTGCAGTATCGAAACGTTATATTTGATTCGTCATGCACTACTTCTTCGAAATCCTTAACTTTTAAGATATTTCTTGTCAATACAAGTTGTTTCAGCTGTCCGGTCATAAAAAACTCGATCATTCCCTCGAGGAAAACAACGAATCCTTTGGCGCCCGCATCAACGACATGGCTCTTTGCTAAAATCTCAAGTTTAAGCGGGGTTTCTTCTAACGCCTGTTTTGCTTTTTCATAAGAAGCTATGATAAGTTGATTGAAATCCTTGATATTGTCTTTAAGTGTATAAACGTATTCGGCCCATTCGCGCATGACGGAAATCATTGTCCCTTCAACCGGATTCGCAATAGCTTCGTAAGCGTACTGTACCGCTTTTTTTATTAGTTCGGCAAAAACGTCAACAGTGAGGTTTTTTTCACTCTGGATTTCATTGCTAAAGCCATAAAGAAACTGTGCAAAAATAATCCCTGAATTTCCTCTTGCCCCCACAAGGGCGGCATCAGCAAGGGCGATGGCTGTAACTTTGATATTATCGGTGGGAATAACCGTATCGATGATCGATCGCATGGTGGAGGCAAGATTAGTTCCGGTATCGCCGTCGGCAACCGGAAAAACATTGATCTTGTTGATTCCTTTGTACTGATCGAAAATCTTTTGAGCGCCTGCGATGAAACTATAATAAAAGCGCTTTCCGTCTAACTCACTGGTATCAATATTCAATCGCTCTGAATTTTAACTAGAAACATAAATAGTAACCGCAAAAGTAAGTATAAATATTGTCTCCGGTTTTAAATTCTTTTCCTCCAAACACTATCTGTAGTACCTGCTTTCGTGCCTTGTTTTCAATAATTATCGACAGTCCGGCTTATTTCAATTTTTCAAATGTACTCAGCTTATTTTCATTAATTGCCTGGTTCAGTTCGTCCACAATATTCTTGTATTTGAATTTGCTTCCACAAGAATACATTACAGTGAACGGGTCGTTATCCAGTATCATTCTGAACAATTCATCCTTTGATGGTGTTTGGTCGAGTTTGCTGTATTCTTCGTACGTCATTTTCAGAAAAGCAGCATTTTTGTTTATTCCCCGGTTATCAAGTAAAAATCCGTTATCCAAATGGGTCGGATAAGCCAATTCCCCTTTGAAAAAAACGTCTTTAATTCCGGGATAGCTTTCAATTTCCAATTTATCATCGGAGAGGATTACCGGAACTTTATCGTAATAATCCTGCTTAGTTTTATAAATAATGGCGGGAGGACCTGATGATACACCTTTTTCCGATACAGCGGATGTTTCATCATTCTTTTGTGAGTTTTTCAAACCGGATATGTTTTTACATGAAATCATAATTGTGGATAACAATCCTATCCAACAGCAATGAAAAAGCACGTTACGCATAATTGCAATTTTTTACTGTGTAAAGATATTAAAAAGGATTCATAACTATCTTCTTACAGAATTTGCAAGGAATTAGCTTTTTAATGAACAAATAATTCAAATCGGAGTTATTATTCCAACGTATGATAGGTCATTTTTAAATTAATGTTGTAAGCATCGAATAGAAGATAACCATTTAAGTGGCATTTACAATTCGTTAACAATTGTAAAAAAATGTTAAGGTCAGCGAAGTCAAAAAGATATAGTTTAATTTTGGTCATCAGACAAAACAATAAAAACACTTAATAAATAAGCAAAATATGAAAAAATTAGTTTTTACCTTTACAATATTGTTGTTTGCTGCTTTTGCGGTGAACGCACAGGTTTCGACCTCGAATAAAGCATCTGATGCCGATAGACAGGCTGCTGAAAAAGCAAGGATGGAAAAAGAGCAGGAGCAGAAGAAACAGGAAGAAGCACAGAAAAATAATCCAAATGCACCCATTATTACATTTGATAAGACGACCCACGATTACGGAACGATCGAACAGAATGGTGATGGAAATTGCGAATTCAAATTTACAAACGACGGGAAAGAGCCGTTGATCCTTTCAAATGTGCGTTCATCGTGCGGATGTACGGTACCCGAATGGCCGCGTCAGCCTATTCTTCCGGGCAAATCGGATGTGATTAAAGTACATTACGACACAAAGCGGGTAGGAATGATCAGTAAGACCATTACTGTTTATTCGAATGCAAAAGAACCAACAATTGTGCTGCATATTAAAGGCAACGTCCAGGCAGCTTCGGCTACAAAAATGCCGGAAAAGCAAATGGATAAAGAAGGATCGCCGATGAATAAATAATATCTGATTACCAACTACAAAAAAGAAACCCGGGACTTTAAGCATCCGGGTTTTTTTATATCTATGTTTTTTTAATACATTTATTGCTTCTCTGTTTAAAAAATATACTTTTGCAGGGCTTCAAAGTAAGTTAAATGTATTAAAAGTCAGAAACATGCCAGGTATATCATTAAAAGGTCGCATGATGCCTGCATCACCAATCCGGAAGTTAGTTCCCTATGCGGATGCAGCACGGCAAAGAGGTGTTTACGTCTACCATCTCAATATCGGCCAGCCGGATATAGAAACACCGAAGGTCGCATTAGATGCGGTGAAAAATTTTAATCAAAAAGTTGTTGAATACAGCCATTCTGCAGGTATTTTATCCTACCGGAAAAAGTTGGTTGAATATTACAGCAAGTACGGAATTCATATTACTCCGGATGAGATTATCATCGGGGCTGGAGCGTCAGAAGCCATTCTTTTTGCAATGAATTCCTGCATGGACCCGGGCGATGAGATTATTATTCCCGAACCTTTTTATGCCAATTACAATGGATTTGCCATAAATGCAGGTGTCAAGGTGGTACCGATACCCTCCGATATAGAAACGGGATTTGCCTTGCCTCCGATCGCTGATTTTGAAAAGGCGATCACCCCAAAAACAAAAGCCATTATCATTTGCAATCCTAACAATCCTACGGGTTATTTGTATTCAAAGGAGGAACTGGAAGTTTTAAAGGAATTCGTGCTGAAGCATGACCTTTTCTTATTTGCTGATGAGGTTTACCGTGAGTTTTGCTACGATGGCAAGCAGCATTTTTCCGTCATGCATTTGGACGGACTCGATCAGCATGTTGTTTTGATCGATTCTGTTTCAAAACGTTACAGTGCTTGTGGTATCAGGGTGGGAGCGATGATCTCTAAAAATAAAGAACTCATGGCTACGGCCTTGAAATTTGCGCAGGCCCGACTGAGTCCGCCGACATTCGGACAGGTAGCGGCAGAAGCTGCTATTGATACACCGGATAGTTATTTCAGGAATGTATTGGCTGAGTACCTGGCAAGGCGCAACGTTGTTGTTGAAGCCATTAATAAAATGGATGGCGCATTTTGTCCGAATCCATCCGGTGCATTTTATGTGGTTGCCAGGCTTCCTATCGATGACTCTGATAAATTCTGCCAATGGTTGCTCGAACATTTCACTTGTGACGGACATACGGTCATGTTGGCTCCGGCTACCGGTTTTTATGCTACGAAAGGTAAAGGCCTGAACGAGGTCAGAATCAGTTATGTTCTGAAGGTCGAGGATCTTAAAAATGCAATGCATTGTCTTGAAAAAGCATTGAAAGTTTATCCGGGTAGAACAAATTGATCTCCTTCACTGCAAAACAAAAAAGGCCTTTTGATTTTCTTAAGGCTTTTTTTATTCGGATTATAAGGAAATAAGATCACTTCTTTTCCTTGCTCATTTTGATATTCCTGTAATGTTTCAAAAAGAAATAGACACCAACGATAACGAGGAGAATGAGAATGACAATATCGATGACATGACCGTATTTCAATAAGAGTTCCCATCCGTCCTGTCCCCAGCGAATACCTACCCATGTAAGAAACGAATTCCAAATAGCAGCACCAAGAAGGGTATAAATTCCAAACTTCCAGATATTCATTCTTCCGAATCCAGCAGGAATGGAAATAAGGTGACGGATTACGGGGATGAACCGGCAAACAAAGATGGTTACATCGCCATACCGGCTGAAATACTTTTCTCCTGATGCCAATGCTTTCCGGTCGATAAGAAAATATTTTCCGAATTTGTCGATAAACGGTCGGCCACCATAAACCCCGATCCAATATGACAGGACTGAACCAAAAATACTTCCGAGTGTAGCTGCGACTACTACCCCGATAAATGTGAACTTATCCTGAGAGATCAGTAATCCAGCCGGAGGAAGAACTGCCTCGCTCGGTACAGGAAAAATCATGCTCTCGAGGGTCATAAGGATAAAAACACTCAGATAGCCGGTCGTTTCGAAAAAAGAAATGATATGTTCTGCCAGAAATTGAGTAACTCCCATATTCAGTTGAGTGATTTAAATGGTTATAAACATAGCCGGTTAGCATCTAGTCTAAATTTAGCATTCTGTTTGAGCCGGCAAATAATTCGCAAAAATATCTTATTTCTTTGAAACGATCCCTTTTTTGAGATGGTAAGTTTTTGGAGTATCAGATAAGTTGTTAAATTACTGCAATGTTCCAATGTAATTTGTAATTCCATCAAAAGCCATTTGCAACCCGATCGTAGCTACAATAAGACCTGTAATCCGGATCATCGCGTTCATGAAATTATATTTCACCATAAAACTTCCGATTTTCTTGGCATTGAGCATCAGCAACATGTTGGCAGCCAGTGCAAACACAATAGATAGAATGGTGACCAGCCTTCCGTAATGCGAAGGAAATGTAACGGCTGCAGTAATGGTTGCCGGACCTGCGATCATCGGCATTGCGATTGGAACGGCAGTAAGGTCAGCAATCTTAATGTTTTCATCGATCTTTAAAAAAACACCTTTCTGCAAGCCGGAGAGCCCGTTAAAAATCAGTACGATTCCGCATGTAATCCGGAACGAATAAAGTGCGATGTGAAAGACGTAAGTAAATATCAATTCACCAAGAAAGAGGAAAAAGATCAATATTATCAATGCGGTAAATGAAGATTTATAGGTAATGTATCGAAGTTCCTTATCCGAAAACTGCGATTGTAAGGAAGTAATCACTAAAATTTTATGTACGGGATTGATTAGTGCGAAGATGGCTACCAGGCTGCTCAGAAATAACTTAAATTCCATAAGGACTAGTACTTTAAAGTTTCAGGAATGATAAACGATAACGGCTTTCATTTTAATATGATCATTTCGTGTAATAATCTTTTATGATTTGTTCAGTCAGGTCCATAGTCTGAACGAGCAATGGTTTCTGTCCTTTACCGAATAAAACAAGATACCACCCGGCGATGTCAGCTTTGCGGGTGTCGATAATATACTTTTCCTTTCCTTCACGCCAGTAAATAAATCTTCTGGAAGTCCATAAATCGGGGATGTCTGCCTGCCTTAATAAAACTGCAGCGTCTGCTGCAAAATAGCCCATATCATTGGAGGCTGTTTCAAAATCTTCCTCATTTTCCTTTTTCAGCGAATCAGCTTCCTTATCAGAATACTGAATAAAAACGGCACAATTTCCTGCTGCATCGAAAATCATAGAAGTGTCAGGAATTTTGTCGATCACGATATCTTCAATAGCTGGTTCTGCATAATCATTTCCATGTATGTAGACAGAACTGCTGTCTGAAGTATCCTGCCTGGTTTGGATTGAACCCTTTTCATAATCAACAGGATGGTGACAAGCTGCAAGAAGAAATGCCCACGAATATACTTGCAAAAACTCCTTTTTTCACTATATCCGGATTTTGCGGTCAAAAGTACAAAAATTCAGTTGTTGTGTGAATGAAGTGTCGTGATAAACCGGTAGATGATGAATCCGAAACTGCTTATACTTTTCAATTTTCCTTTATCTTCTCAGCGGTGGAATTCTTAGTTTATTTTTCGAGGATTGAATTAGGATTGAGAGCCTCCGCAACCGTGTTTCTTCATGTTTAGCACTCATGATCCAATGGATCGATGTTTTTTTAACGGAAGGTGGCAACGATTCATAATATTCCCATGCGGCCCCGTTATTCCTGATCTGTTTTTCATATCTTTCATCCAAACGAACGGATGTTTGTTCGTATGAAGCCATTCTCGATTTTTTTTCATCACGATGGCTGTATATTTCCAATCCGGCCTGTTTCATGTGTCCCGAAGCGATCATTCGTTCTGCTTTCTGTATGTTAACCGCACTCCAATGGCTTTTTGGATTGCGAGGCGTGAAACGTATCATATAACATTCATCATCAATCGATTTACGGATGCCGTCGATCCAACCAAAACAGATGGCTTCATCCACCGACTGTGACCATGTAATACTCGCTTTGCCAGTTGACTTTTTATAATATCCCAGCCACAGTTCATTTTCGGTAGAGCTGTTTTTTTCGAACCAGTTTCTGAGCCCGGACTGGGATTTAAAAAAAATGGGCTCTCTCTGTTCTTCCGGCTTTAAATGCATTTTTTCAATTTTATAAAGTGTAAAGTAAGTCAATACCCATGATTACTACAAAAGAGCCACTGTGTTAAATTAATTGGCTGTGTTTCTTTTTCATTCAAATTTATTCAGCGACTATGTAAAAAGTCAAGTTAGGGATCATCTTTGTTTTGGCAGATCCTTTCGTTTATACAGCCTGATAAATACTCCTGATTGGTGAAAATCTTTCACCAGTGTAAAATCGGTTTTAAGACGATCGATTTCATTATCCTCAAAATCGTTGAAAATATTAGAGTAGATGATATACTCATTCGTGTTCAAATCCTTTTCTGCATGTTTCCTTGTGCTTTCCGACAAATCGAGATATTTGAGCTCTGCGGCATCAGGGAAAACGGAACCTGCGTCTTCTATCCGGATCCCGTTTTTCTGCATGTAATTCATCATTTCATCACGCAAATGATAATAGGGGAGGTGAGCCAGTGTAGAATCCCATCCCTTGGCTATCTTGTCTGGATAAATCCATAGATTCCCTGTCAGTAATCCAGCAAGTAATATAATGAAGAGAATGTATTTAAGTCTTTCAGCCTTGATCTTCTCAAAAATAAGGTAGTTCGTATACACTGCAAAAAGCAGAATAGCAGGCAGCAGGTAACGGTGCCCGCTTAGATTTTTGTACAAAAGAAAACTTACGGATAAACTGACAAGAATGATGAAAAAAATTAGCAACAATTGCCGTACTTTACGATCCGACATAAGCATCTTAAAGTACAGGAAAGTAACGATAAAAGAAAATCCCCAAAGGAAAACTCTCCCAAAATCGATCAGCCGCCAGATGAGGATTCCGATGTTATACAAAAAGCCAACCGGGCCGACTCTTTGAAAAGCAGGAGCCCAGGGTGAAGTTTCATGATAACCGATCCAGCCTTTAACGCTGTAATGATAATAGTTGTAAACGATAAAAATAATAAGCGCCGGAAAATATATGATAGACTTCTTCAGAAGCTGAATTATAATTGATCTAAACCCTTCAAACTTGACATTGAGTAGTATATCGATGATCAGGACCGCAAATGCTACCATCATACCACGCATACTGATGAGAATCAGTCCGGCGGCAGCAATACTAAGGTTGATGCTTTTATGATGAAGCACAGAATTCAGGGCAAGCAAAAAAAGGAAAACAAGTGGTATGTCAGGGCTCACAAGCGCAGCCTGGCTCAAAAGCGTTGGGTCTGCCAGAAATAATATCAAAGCCAGATAGAAATATTTTTTTCGGATGTAATTTTTGATAAGTATAAACGATTGCCAAACAATCCCGATCAAAAACGGCAGCATGGCAAAATGGCTTACAAAAAGAGATTTTCCGAAAATTTTCCAGCAAAGGGCAAGGTAAGCTCCGAATGCCGGGATATGCCCACTGTCGATGATATCGGGCAGCAGCAGCTTCGAAAAATTATTTTCATAAAAAAATAATCCTTGCTTAGCTCCAAGCTGGACCGTATCCCAGAAAAATATATGGCCTGATACAAGCCATGTAAGTAAAATGAAAAATAAATAGAAAGGCAACAGTTTTGTGTTTTCTTTTAAGATTTTCACAGCATCATTGGCCATTTCAGCATGTTTTAATTTTTAATCAGCCAAAAATAGTAAAAGCCGAATAATTCGAATGGAAAGGAATTGGATTTAAAATACGTTGTGCAATTAACTTATTTCCTGCGCTGTCTGATCTGCTGATTAAATTTTAATTGCTGTTTTCCTGTATTACATTGAATCTTGGGCTATTCAAAGCTATCGGTTTCGCTGTAATAATACTTTTCGCCAAAAACCTTGCTTTCTTCTGCTTCGAAGAAAAATGTGGAGCCGAATGCAGGTTTCAGGGTATTCATCCAGCTCGCATTTTCATCATATTTTGCAAAAAACGGACGTGAAACCCAATCGGGATTCCGTCCCTGGATAAACCGCAGAACAAATACTTTTTCATTATTGATTTTACTCACTCCCAAAAACTGAACTTTCCCTGGTGTGCATGACATGCTTGGACCGCGGACAGTCCGGCAAACCCCACTAATATTCTGATAGGCTTTCCTCCAGATTTCCCAGGCTTTAATCAGAGTGACAGAAAAATAGTGCTGGGCCCCTGTATTCCTTGCAACAAACATGTAATAAGGGATGCAGTTCAGGTTGACCTGTTTACGCCACATTTCGGCCCATATTTCCGGCTTGTCGTTGATGTGTTTCAGAATGGGCGATTGCGTCCGGATTTGAGCGCCTGTATTCCGTATTCTTTTGATCGCTTTTACCACTGCTTCAGTTTCCAGTTCACGTGGATGGCTGAAATGTGCCATAATGGCGAGATTAATATCTTTTGAAGTGATCTTTTCAAATAATCTAATAAAATCATCGGCATCATTATCTGTAAGAAATTTATACGGCCAGTAAGCCAGAGATTTTGTCCCGATCCGTATAGTTTGGATATTGGTTTTATTTTTTCCGTTAATAAAGGGATCAATATATTTTTCAAAAACCTTAAAACTCATGATCATCGGGTCGCCCCCTGTAAAAAGCAGATCTGTTGCTTCCAGATGATTTTCGAGATATTTTACCAGGAGTTCGGTTTCTTTCATTGCAAATTTCAATTCATCCAATCCGACGAATTGGGACCATCGGAAGCAAAACGTACAATAAGCATGACAAGTTTGTCCATTGCTCGGGAAAAATAAAACGGTTTCACGGTATTTATGCTGGATACCGGTCAGTTTTACTCCTTCAACCTCCGGTACATTTTGTTCCATCTGTCCTGCAGGGTGTGGATTCAATTGCATTCTTATGGCGTTTGCTGCTTCTTTTATTTGTGCTTTGTCCGAACCATTACTCAAATGATAAGCCATCTCACTGTAATGTTCCGGCAAAAGCATATTCTTTTGCGGAAAGGTCAGGATGTACATCGGATCATTCGGGACTTTTTCCCAGTCAATCAATTCATCAACGACATAATTATTTGATTTAAAAGGAAGGACATTTCCTACCACCTCAATGTTGAACCGTTGTTTTTCACTCAGTTTTTCTATCTGTGGAATTTGCCTGAAATTGGCAAGCGTATATGGCTTGTACGATTTCTGCATATTCTAATTTCAATTATATTTAGTTTGTATAATTATAACTTATTAATCCAGGCTGTTATTTTACTAACACCTTCAATTACCTTGGGGCAATGCATTTCATTAAAATCATCAGGGAGCTTTTCATGCAGCGGAATCGTTTTTGCCGAAGCCAATGCATTTGCTCCATCGAAATCAACGTAAGCCAAACGTGCAGAAAATTCATCTTCAGGTCTTCCAAAAGAGCTTCCAGGAAGAATGGCGACGCCAGTTTCCTCCAGGAGTATTGCGCAAAGCTCCTTTGAAGTGTTGATGCCTCTGTTATATAATTTGGATGAAAAATCTGAAAAATCCAGAAAGAGGTAAAATCCGCCGACAGGTTTGTGTGCTTTAATTCCTGCATTATTCAAAAGAACTGCACATTCATTTCCGACAGAAGACAATATTTTACGTACATACCAAAGGTATTCCTCAATGGCTATTCCACCCCTGAATGCACGTACGGCGGCATACTGAATGGGTGCGCTTACGGATGTATATGTTTCACTTGCCACTACAGCCATTTTCTCGAGCAGCCATTTCAGGTTTGTTGGGAAAGTAAATGTCCCGAGTCGCCAACCGCCGGCCCCACACCATTTTGAAAGACCAGAACTTACAATGGTTCCCTCGGGATAAAAACTCCCGATTGAAATGTGCTTGCCTTTGTGATGAAGTTGTCCATAAATTTCATCCGACAGGATAAATATATTATTGGCCCTGGCTAATTCAGCAATTTCAACCAGGTATTTTTTACTGAAAGAAACACCATCCGGATTACCCGGATAATTCAGGATCATCAGTGCCGGTTTATCCCGGCAGTCTTTTTTATACAGAAATTCCTTGAACAACTTCGGGGTAAGCTGAAATTTATCTCCATACGTACTGTGAATGATGCAGATTTCTTTACCCAGAATTTTTGCCTGTGGCATATACGAAACCCAGCAAGGACTCACCACTATGATTTCACCATTAAAGACGAGTTGTAGCAGAAATACAAGCTCTTTAGAACCCGGCCCGATGATCACGCAATCCGCCCTTGCTTTTATTCCGTCTTTTCTCCTGTGAAATTCAGCTACCGCTTCCCGTAAGGCAGGAAGACCTCTGACCGGAAGGTAGTCTTTTTGCGATGCGTTGTGCCGAAGTGCTTCTACAACGCCTTCCGGAACCGGAAACGGTGACTGACCCAATCCAAACCGGTAAATGTTTTTTCCTTTCAGGATCATTTCTTTTGAACGCTCATTGATAACCAACGTATCGGATCCTTCCATTCCGATAAGGTGCGGGTTAATGTAATCGTTAATTGAAAAGGATGAATTTGCCATGAGTTAAATAGAATAAAATTCAATTGGATGAAGTCGACCAAAAATTAAAATTTTTCCAACCACCTGCCTTAAGTTTTCTTCTGCCTATTTTACATTATTTAAAATCGGGATCTTTTATTTCTGAAGGCAAAATACTCTTCTGGCAGAGTTTGACAACAGATTAATTCATGATATTTTCAAAAATAGGAAAATTTAACGTAAGTACGGGAAACTGTCGGTTTTTCTTTTAGATAGAAGGTGTTTTCGTACACGATCCGGACGAAACCGGCTTTTTGTTTTTGCTTCTAATTACCAATCTTGTTTTTTTATCCTGAAAATATTTTGTGCTTTATTATTTTATTGAGGAACCGATGATCCCTTGCCAATGTTGGGCAACCAGTAAGTATTCTTGTCTGGGTTATTAACCTGTCCGTCGAGGTTCAGGTCAGCAGTTTGAAATCCGCTAAAACCACCTTGTAATTTCCAACCAGCCGATTTATCATTTATATCAATGATGCCGTCGGCATTGATATCTCCCGCAACCATTCCCCAAACCCCTGTTGCAATTTCCTTATAACCCGATTCACCTCCATATACTTTTCCCGATCCTGTAGTGAAGTCATAACTGTAGCTCCCTCCTGATTCGGTAAGGGCAATTGAAGACATAATATCCAAATGATCCCGATGCCGGATCACGACATAGAGGCTGTCAGTTATACTCACCGGAAAAGTCAGTTCGGTGCTTCCGTCAATGTTTTGAATGCTTCCATCACTTTTTACAAATACAGCCGACCTGTATACAGTTGTTGCCGGAATTGCCTGTGCTGCTGAGGGTGCATCACGAAGTTCAATCAGCAACCAGTCAATAATATTAGTGCCGGGAATAGACAAGACTTCTTCCGATCCGAAATAGTTCCAGGGTGGAACTGAATAAGGCTGAGCCAGGGGCAACAATCCGAGACCATTCAAATCACCCTGCATGATCGATCCATTATAAGCACCTTCAAGGTAAACTTTTAGGTTCAATGTCAGTGATGTTTCAATCACCGATATTTCCCAGGTTACAGTATCAGGGCTATTTCCGGGAACATTGTCCGTTACAATCGCCATGAGCAAATGATTACCTATATTGGATTGTGTGGGTTCATATAAAAAGTTATCGGTTGACCGACTACTATACCATCCAGCTTCCAGTCAAAAGAAATGGGATCATTCTCCGCGTCGGTTGCCGAGACACTGAAAGATTGGCTCATATTGACCTGCAATTGCTGTGATAATTCGGTCGGCAAAAAACTATTAATTTGTACCGGAGTGTTGGGAACGATATAAACCTGGTTGGGTTCAAAAGCACTCAAAGGCATATTACCAGGAATGTAGGGTGAGTAAAAAGCATAGAAATACTGAATCGTGGGATGTGTGCCTGTTGAATTTAATGAAGGAAAAATTTCGGGCACATTATCCGAATCTTCTGCTGAAATATGAACCGATAATGCTAAACTCTGCGGATTTCCAAGAGCACTCCAGGGTATACCCATTTCTGTGAAACCACCATTGCCGCTCCAGCCGATATAATAGGATCCAATGACACTGTTGAAGCCCCATTGGCTTCCATCCCAAAATCTCAGTTCCTGATAATAACCGTTTTCAACCGCGACCTCAAATTCCGGTTTATATGGATCGGCATAATCTGCTCTTAACCAGGCGTCGGTTGTAGCTCCGCTACCCGGTGTCTGGTCCGTGTCGATACTTACAAATAAATCACCCTCGCTACCCAAATCCATAGAATAGAATCCAACATACAGATTGGTGTTATCCCATGTGATGTAGAGGTCGTGAATCTGGGAATCAATCAATTCACTTGATGGTGTAAAATCGTTGAAGCCATCTATCGTTATCGTGTGTGGAGTAATACCTGTTGGTACAGTAAGATCCGCTGAACTCCCAGGATCAATCACATTGCCGGAAAGGTCTTCGATATTGTTAACAACAATTTGGCCCTGATCACCTGTTTGTAAATTTGAATCAAAAGTGAGTTTAACCAAATTCCAATTTGCCTGTCTCTCAGCACTTAAAAGCACATAGGAACCCGTAAAGTTCTGCAAATTATAATTGACAGTGTTTTCGGCTGAAGCCTGATCAACGGCCTCACTGAATGAAAGGATTACCTCGTTTGCCGAAAACAGGGCTGCCGGACTGTAAAGCACAGGTGGAAATATATCCATGTTTTGAGATGCCAGGTTATCCAGTTCGGGAACGCTGGTTCCGCTTGGAGGAGAAGTATATCCTGCAAAAAGTCTGGCCTCAAATTTATTATACCCCTTGATTTCGTCTCCTTTTACAAGCGTGCCCTCAAATTCGAGGTTATGGGATGCTCCACCATTCCCAAGAATTAGGGCGGCGGTAGCTCCCGAAGAAGAATTCCGGTAACCGCAATAGGACCCATAATTGCCCCACATTCTCTGCAAATGACTTTTCCCGCTCCAGATCAGATCAAGCAAATCGGGTGACCAACCAGATTTAACATATCCAGTTTGTTCAAAAAAATCATACGCTACATCCATATAATCAACTCCGGTATAAAGCTTAAGCGTTTTTTGAACACCCCATTGGTCAAGCTCAGCAATAACCGTATCGCCATTCGCTTTAATAATTGAGATATTATAGATGCTGTTTTGCTGATTCGGTGATACATCGGATAAAGCAGCCACGTGATTGTTGGAGCTTTCATTGTAATCGCCATCAGTTTCTGCCCAATAGGCCATATCAGAACTTACTACTGAGAAAGCATCTCCAAAACCGTTTTTATAAAAGACCCAGTTGGCTTTGCCACCAATACTCTCAAATACCATAAATACTTTGTCGTTGTGCATTACCAGTTCATCAACCCCATCCCGGTCAATATCATCAAAATAGCAAGCTGTAGTTGTGGCATACTGCCCATCGGCCCAAAGTGAAGCTTCTGTATAGACGTTCGCATTTTTAATGTGGGAAGAATACCTGTGTTCCCAATCAGCGATACTACCGCTTGTATGCCAACCGGTTTCATGAAGATTGATCATCAGAGTGTACCAGCCTAATTGAGCCAGGTTGTTATTATTCACACTCATCAGGAAATTAAAAGCATTTGTCCAAACGGTGCCATAATTCCACTTAGGTGTGTGGTAATCTGAATGTGATGGCGTTGATGCCCAGTCGATATACCAACTGTTGTTGCTCCCGCCGTAGCCATCGAATCCACCAAGCAATCCGTAAGTGCCTGTTGTAATATTGGCTGATTCTCCGTTAAAGTCGGGATTTTCGATAGCATTCTCCAGTTTCCAGACATTCACTCCAGGATAATTGTCGTGGCAATACCATAAGACACTCCAGTAATTCTCAAGGTAATTGGTTCCGTCATGCTCATTCATTTCGGCAGCTACCTCCCAATCAGTTCCATAAACACAGATCTCATACTGACCCATAGAGGCAATATGATTTTTTGCATTGTCAGCATTGGATTGCATATCTCCGACAAACGTATTATCGATGGGAATTACCCTCAGGTCAATTCCGGAACCATTATTCATCCAGTGTATTTTATGATTATTATAGATATTTAAATGGGGAGAATCATCCAGTACAACCCCCAGGACGGGGTTTTCTGTCGTACTGCCGTTTTGGACCCAGTTATCTCCCAGCCACCAGTCGACAATTCCATTATCCGGGTAATAACCATTGGCCAGCCAGACACGTTCGGGTACCCACGCGACACGCGGATTATAGTTATAAAAATGCTTGACCATTTGCGATTCAGTATAGACCGACCAGTTATTCATTTCATCTGTGCTGAAGGGCATGATATTTTGACCAAGGGCTGATGTCATCATCGATACGAGTCCTCTTGAGGCCATAGCGGCCAGTGTATCGTTGAATTCCGGATTATGCCACTCTGCAGCCGGCATCAAAGTGCCTGACATATGGAAATTACCCGGAATACCGGTTGCTCTGTGTGCATTTAATACCTCATCATAACCACTTCCGTCAATGCCGCTTTGCCCGTTTGGGTTTCCATAAAAGACATCGGTATGGGTAAGGCCCTGATTACCATGGTGGACAAAGGCACAATTTCCCATATCAAGCGTTCCTTTGGTATTGCCGGTAAAGGTATCGGCTGTTTTATCGTCGACTTTAACAGCAATATACAGATCGTGATCACCGGATTGCAAAACCGGCGTATTGAATTCGAATTCAATTAAATTATTTTCGGGCGTAACCAGATATTTGTTTCCGTCGACAAAACCGGAATTCCCGGAAAGTAACACGGATTCGCTATACAATGTCTGATCCGTTAACCGTTCTCCAATGGTTAATTCAACCACTATTTTTTTGTTTTCAAACTTGTTTTGGATGATTACATCAGATTTTCGTTCAACAAGATCATCAAAAGAGATCCGAAGGAGAAATCGGCCGTTTTGTTTTTTTAAATAAACAGAAGTTATGTCTCCGGTTTCAGTTTGCAGGTCACCAACAGGATCGAACCCTAAAAAATCCTCAATATTCCAAAACTTAAGATTACCGGAAATGGATGGCTGTGCTTTTGAGTACATAAAAAATATCAGAAGCATACACGTCAGTACAAAATGTTTCATGGATCATGTATTTAAGGGCTGATAAAAATACTACTTTCTTTTAACTACAGGTTTTTTGACTCATAAAATTGATTTTTTGATTTTTTACGCAATTATATTGATATCAAATTTTTTTATACCTTCGTTCGCTATATTTATTATTACCGGATTTTTATTAATTACATTAAAATTTTAGTATGAAAAGATTTACAATTTCATTTTCCATTATGATTCTGTTTTCCATGATCAGTGGAAAGTTTATTGACGGACAAAACGTAAATGTAACGTTTCAAGTTGACATGCAGGAACAAACAGTTCCGCCCGAAGGTGTGCATATTGCGGGATCATTCCCTGCCCCTTATCCCCAATGGGATCCAGCCGGTATTGTGCTAACCCTCCAACCTTCAACCACAATTTATTCTGTAACTCTTTCTATGTTACCGGGAACCTACATTGAATTCAAATATATCAATGGTGCTGCATGGGGTCTGGACGAAAGTGTACCGGCTTATTGTGCCCAAAATACCAACCGGTATTTTACTGTGCCGGATGCCAGTAGCTTTCAATTGCCGCTTGTATGTTTTGGTAAATGCACGCAATGTGTACCTCCTCCTGTTGACGTAACTTTCAGCGTGGATATGACCAATGAAACCGTATCCACAGATGGAGTTCATGTTGCCGGAACCTTTAATGGTTGGAGTTCAACAGCTACTGAGTTGTTGGATCAGGGTAATGGTGTTTATGCTGCGACGGTTACATTGGGAGAAGGGGAGTATCATGAGTTCAAATATCTTAATGGTAATGCCTGGGGAACTGACGAAAGTGTACCTCCGGATTGTGCGAATAATAATAACCGCTATCTGGTTGTCCCTTCCGCAACAACTTCTTTGCCTATTGTCTGTTTTGGAAGCTGCGATCCTTGTACTACTGTTTCTGATATAAATGTAACATTTCAGGTGGATATGTCGGAACAAATTGTGGCACCGGAAGGAGTTCACATCGCAGGTAGTTTCCAGGGCTGGGATCCTGCAGGAACCCTCATGACCGATATGGGCAATGGCATTTGGAGCTATTCTTTTGTTTTGCAATCCGGAGCCTACCATGAATATAAATTCGTAAACGGGAATACGGGAGATGGTTATGAAACTGTTCCGGGTGCCTGTTCCCAAAATGGCAATCGTTTTCTAACCGTTCCAAACGCTGATAGTATCCTTCCGTCTGTTTGCTACGCGAGCTGTGTTGCCTGTAACCCGCCCACTGTTGATGTTACTTTTAACGTAGATATGTCGAATCAGCTGGTATCTCCGCTTGGCGTCCACCTTGCTGGTAGTTTTCAGGGCTGGGACCCGACTGCAACCGAAATGACAGATATGGGTAATAAGCTGTATTCGCTAACATTGCCACTGGGAGAAGGTGTTCTGTATGAGTATAAATTTATAAACGGTAATGACTGGCCATTTGCTGAAAATGTCCCCGGAGAATGTGCTAATTTTGATGGAAACAGAGAGATATACGGACCCTCAACAAATACAAACCTTCCGGCAGTTTGTTTCGGAGAATGCGGTCCCTGTACCGCCACCCTCTATACTTTTGAACTAAAAGTCTTGCTTGAAGGACCTTTCAATGGTACGTATATGGACAATCATTTATTCAGTCAGGGAGTTTTACCAGTGAATCAGCCTTTCAATACTGCCCCGTGGAATTATGATGGTACCGAATCGATCACTGCCCCCGGGGCAACGGATATTGTGGATTGGGTTTATATTCAATTGCGTGAAACGGATGGCGATGCCTCAACAGCGACAATTGATAAAATGATCGATCATCAGGCTGCTGTTGTATTACCGGATGGAACAATTGCCACTCCGGATGGTGTCCCCAATATTTATTATTCTGGTAATATCACACAAAATCTTTACATCGTGATTTACCAAAGAAATCATATTGCTGTGATGTCTGCTGTGCCATTGGTTGAATCATCAGGTACATTTAGCTACGATTTTACTGATGCGCTTTCGAAAGCCTATCTGGATGGTCAAAAACCGCTTGGAGGTGGTATGTTTGGAATGTTTGCCGGAGATAGTGATGCAAACGGAGTGGTTGACAATCAAGACAAAGATGTGAACTGGACGGGTGATGCAGGAAGTTCAGGATATTTCAATAGCGACCTTAATCTCGATTCACAGGTTAATAATCCGGATAAAGATGATAAATGGTTGCCCAATTTAGGTGCTGGAACCAAGGTTCCGTAAAATTATCATCTGTTGACTTCATTGTTTGATTCATTCATTAAAATGATTTAAGAGCCAGCCCTGTTATAAAATAATATTGCAGGGCTTTTCTTATTTCCAGCTTTTTGTATTTCATTGAAATTAAAATGTTTTGAATATTTATTGGTTGTCCGTAAATTTGTAGGTTTAAACCCCGTCTTATCGAGCATATTAAATTTCGCGAAAGAATGGCAGTGAAGAATTCGAAAACATAAAAACTACATAATGAAAAAATCAGGACTTTTATTTTTATCATTTTCAATGCTTTTTGGCATGGTGGTACATGCAACAGATGTTACATTCAGGGTTGATATGTCGCAGCAGACTGTACCTCCGGAGGGTGTTCATATTGCAGGCAGCTTCCAGGGATGGGATCCCGGGGCAACACCGATGACTAATTCCGGAGACAATATTTATACCTATACGCAGTCGTTTGCGGCTGGTTCAAGCCTTGAATATAAATATATCAATGGTATTGCGTGGGGTCAGGATGAATCCGTACCTGCCGGATGTGCCCAGAATAATAACCGTTACCTGACTGTCCCGGCAACCGATACAGTGCTTGTTGCAGTTTGCTTTGGCAGTTGCGGTCCTTGCGGTAACCCGACTGAAATAACATTGCAGGTGGATATGTCGGAACAAACCGTATCTCCGAATGGTGTTCATGTAGCCGGTTCTTTTCAGGGCTGGAGCCCTGGTACGACGGAGATGACAGATCAGGGAAGCGGCCATTATGCTGTTACCGTCACGGTTTCTGAAAATGAAACCATTGAATATAAATACATCAATGGTTCTGACTGGCCGGGTGAAGAAATTGTCCCTGCTTCGTGTGGTGTACCCAATGGTGTGGGAGGCTATAACCGGTATTATGAGGTTCCGGTGGGTGGCGGTACTTTGGATGAGGTTTGCTTCAGCAGTTGCTATCCCTGTGGATTTGTCCCGACCGAGGTGGATATTACCTTCAGGGTCGATATGTCACAACAGGTGGTTTCCCCCAATGGTGTTCATATAGCAGGTGCATTCCAGAACTGGGATCCGGGTGCTGATGAAATGGTAGCTATGGGTGACAATATTTATGAAGCAACTTTTACACTGTGGGCCGGTGATCACCTGCAGTATGTTTTTATCAATGGAATACACATGGGATGATGAAGAAAATGTCCCGGTAGAATGCGGAGAGGATAATGGTACAGGTGGTTATAACCGTTTTATCGATGTACCCGGAGCCGACTCCGTTTTAACAGCTTTTTGTTACTCAAGTTGTGAACCCTGTGGTAATCCTCCGGTAGAAGTTGACGTTACTTTCAATGTGGACATGTCTGAGCAGCTTGTATCACCCGATGGTGTGCATATTACCGGAAGTTTTCAAGGTTGGGATCCTGCACTTTCACCGATGACAAATATGGGGCAAAACATTTATGCTGCGACATTTACACTTTGGTCAAATGAGACGCATCAATATAAATTTATTAACGGCAATACATGGGATGGAAAAGAGACTGTACCTCCCGAATGCGGGGTTGATGACGGGCAGGGTGGTTATAACCGGTACCTGAATGTTCCTGAAACGGATTCCACACTTACAGATGTTTGTTTCAACAGTTGCGACCCATGTGTAACCGGAATTGGTGCTCGGCAAAAGACAGTAGATGGGAATTTGACTGTCTTCCCAAATCCATTCACCCAGGCGCTATTTATTAATTATCAGGCAGAAAATAAAGGCTTGATTTCGATAATACTTACCGATCCTTATGGAAAAATGGTACGAAAAGCAGATTTTGTGCAAAAAACCGGGGTCAATTATTTTTCGATGCAACTGGATGAATTGTCGCAGGGAATTTATTTTCTGCGGGTCGAATCATTAACGAATAATCAATTGGTTACCCAAAAAGTGAAAATATTAAAAAAGAGGTAGCCACT
>CAVXTE010000038.1:0-3635 GCA_963764475.1 uncultured Bacteroidales bacterium | reverse complement strand
GACAGCATCGATGCTCCAGTAGTGACCCATTACTGGCCAGGTATTCCGGTCGACTTGCGCTGTAATATCATCGCTGATGACCTTCCACGATTGTCCCCTGTCGTCGGAACGGAAAATTTTATTTGAACCAACATACAGGCGTGTATTAGAATGCGGGCTGATAAAAAAGGGAGTATTCCAGTTCCATTTGTACGTTTTTTCGCCCTTTCGGGGTTGCGGTGTGATGTACAGGGCTTCACCACTCTTTTTATCATAGCGGAATATATTTCCGTATTGCGATTCAGAATAAATAATATCCGGATTATCAGGATCAACAGCCTGCCAGAATCCATCACCTCCGATCGTGGTTACCCAGTCGCAACTCGAAACACCATCGCGCATGATGTTCCTCGATGGGCCGCCAAAACTGCTGTTATCCTGCGTTCCACCATAAACCCAGTAAAAGGGTTCTGTGTTGTCAATAGCGACCCGGTAAAATTGTGTTACTGGTAAATTCGTCTTGTGATAATAATTTTTACCTCCATCGAATGTTTCATAAACACCTCCATCACCTCCAATCATAAAATGATTTACATCTTCAGGTTCGATCCAGAAAGCATGATCATCTACATGTCGATCGTTGTTGCCAACACTATTCCAGGTTTTGCCACCATCTTCCGTAAAACTGGAAACTGTTTCCATCGAATAGACTTTATCAGCATTTTTTGGATCACAATAAATTTCATTGTAGTATTGACCCGATTCATGATGGTCGCTCATTTTGTTCCAGGATTCACCCATGTCTGTCGAACGGTAAAATCCGCTTTTACCAAGTGCTGCTTCAATTATTGCATACCAAATATTCGGATCGACAGGAGAAATGGCGATTCCCATTCCACCTTTGTCAACACCCGGAATTCCGGATTCCAGCTTCCGCCAGGTTTTACCAGCATCCTCCGATTTATAGAGTGCGGATTCTGGTCCACCGCCGATCTTTGTATAAACATGCCTTCTGCGTTGTTCGGAAGAAGCAAATATGATATCGGGATTTGTTGGGTGAAGGATGACATTATTCACGCCGGTATTTTCCGAAATCTCCAGTATTTTTTCCCATGTTTTGCCACCATCAGTCGTTTTGTAAAGACCCCTGTCACCACCGGGCCCCCAAACCGATCCTTCTGCAGCAACATATACAACATTCGAATTTCGCGGATCGATGGCAATCATACCGATCTGCCTCGAATCTTTCAGACCCATGTTTTTCCATGACTTTCCTCCGTCGACAGTCTTGTAAACCCCGTCCCCGTAACCAAGGGCACGCTGATGGTTGTTTTCGCCTGTACCGGCCCAAATCACATTCGAATTGTTCGGATCCATTTTCAAACAGCCGATGGAATAGGCTCCGTATTTATCAAAAACTGGATCGAATGTATTTCCGTTGTTTTCTGTTTTCCAAATGTGCCCCGAAGCAGCAGCAACGTAATATTCGCTGTGATTTTTTGGGTTGACTGCAAAATCGGCAATCCTTCCGGAGGTAAAGGCCGGTCCGATACTTCTCAGCTTCAATCCGCTAACTTGTCCGGATTTAAGTGTGTCGCTTTTTTTATCATCAGAACCTTTTTTCTTTTCAGCTAAAACATTGACCGAAGAAAAAACAAGAATTACTAAAAAAATCGTAACAAAAATGTTCGATTTGCTGCAGAATAAATTTTCGTTTACCATGGAATTTAATTTTAATTTTAATATTTTATTATCCTAATTATTTACTTTCTACATTTATTGACGAGCGACATTTTTAGTTTAAAAAGACATTTCCATTTATTAAAAGTTTGCACGACCTTCACATTAATTTTCTCAGGCAATTCCCATACTTGTATCTCTCTATGAGGAGTACACTTAATTCAAATTCGTAAATAAAAATTGTTCATCAAGGTGTCGCTTGTTTTATTCTATCATTCAATATTTTTTCACCCATCAGGTGACCATGCGCAGTAGCGTAGGTGATCGAACGGGTAAATCCTGAACAATCGCCAATGAATTTCAGGTTTTTGAAGGCATCATTATTCAATGTATTGGTATAAAATTTAATTTCAGGGGCATACACAAGATTATCGGGTTGTGTAATTCCAGGAATAAGAAGATTCAGGTTTTCAGCAAAATCAATAATGCTTTCAATGATTCTGCGGGGATAAGCTAAATTAATATCCCCAAGAATATATTTTTCAGGTGGAAGCGTAGGCTGAACCCTATACAAATTCTTGGTCCGTTTTGAGTCGACAAAATGGCTGTAAGTTTGCAGGATCACCCGGTCGCCTCCCAGCATGTTCGACATCTTTGAGATGTTCGAACCGTAACCGATGGGATCATTAAAGGGTTCGGTAAGCTGGACCGTAGTGAGAATAGCAAAATTCGTGTTTTTACTTTTTTCATGAATCTTTGCATGCCCGTTTACTGTCGTAAAGTCGCCATAATTCTCCGTCACCACATAACCTGAGGGATTGTTACAAAATGTTCTGACCATATATCCGGTCTTGCTTTTGTACTTCACCTTAAACTCATACATCTCTTTATTGATCTCTTCGACAATATGGTCAGGAAGCTCGAACCGTACGCCGATATCCACCTTTGTACTGTCGATAATAAGTTGTGGGTATGTTTTAATAATACCCTTGATCAGTTTATGGCCGCTTCTCCCTACAGCTACGATAACCTTATCATACACTTCATTATTATCCAGCTTTATTCGTCTTCCCGAGGGATCAATTTTGTTTATTGGACTACTAAAATGAATTTTAATATTGGAAAGCGTTTTGTATTCTTCATAAATATTGAACAGCACTTCTTTCAGCTGATCCGTTCCCAAATGATAAAAGCTGGAAATAATCGGCTGAAATCCTTTTTCATAAAACCGCTTATAATAATCGACATTTCCGAAAGAATTACCTGTTTCGAAATTACCATTGTTTGTTTTCCCTATCCAGAAATCGACGACCTTTTTTTGCAAATCGAGGTCAAGATCCAAATCACCACCCATTTCCTTCGATACAAACAATTTTCCGTCGGCACGGATACCTGAAATACTCGATGAATAGATATCGGGACTCTTTTCGTACACATGAATTTCCATTTCTTTTGAATCTTTCAGCTTTTCGATAAACCCGATGGCTGCAGCCCCAAATCCAATAACAGCAATTTTCATAAACGTAAAGTGTGCATATTTTGAAGCCTAAAAGTAATACTTTTTAAAACTTTCTATGCCTGCCTACGTTATTTATTATAAGTATTTATACTATCGGAATCAATCTGATAACTTGAACGGTCAAAGGGGAGTTGAATAAGGTGAATCGGTAAAACTTCCTGAAAATAAGCCCAATTGTAAAGCATAACTCTTAAATAATTAATAAAATTTTTGTCGAAACAAACGAAAGGAGAAACAATCATGCCTGATAGCATTTATAAGATCATCGAACTGGTAGGTTCCAGCGATAAATCGTGGGAAGATGCCGCTAAGAAAGCTGTCGAAAGAGCAGCTATGACATTGGAAGACCTGAGAATTGCAGAAGTAGTCGCCATGGACATGAAAATCGAACAAGGTAAAGTCACTGCCTACCGTACAAAGGTAAAAGTGTCCTTCAGGTTCAAGAATTGACACGCTC
>CAVXTE010000037.1:0-80515 GCA_963764475.1 uncultured Bacteroidales bacterium | reverse complement strand
ATTTTTTTGTGACGCGTACGTATTGCTATACAAAATATTCTACGCGGGTTTTGCCTTGATCCAATTGGGTCAATATCCACTCTCCTTCCATGTGTGAAATTCGCTCGACACCTTTATAGGTACCTAAATAGTCAGGTTCGCTGATAATGTTTACGGAAGTTGTCGCTAATTCCTGATTTGTACTTATGTTATATTTTAAAATGCAATCCTGGTTGTTTAGCGGCCAGGGAATGGAAAATTGCACATAAGAATACCAGCAATTTGTATCGATTGTTTTCAAACGAAAACAGGTTTTGGTCGCTTTCATCCAATTGGTATACGACTTTTCGTCACGTAAAACATTCAAAACATTTTCGGCCGGACTTTCAACAAGGAATAAAGCCTTAAGCTGACGAGTGGACCGGTCGGAATTTACCGGGATCCTTCTTGAAAAAATCGAAATGTGTTCATCACTCCTTACAAGGGTGAATTGCGAATCGGTTTCAGCAACTCCGGAGTTTTCGGATGGGATCATGATCTCCGTTTTTTCTTTGAATCCTGTGTTCATTAGAAAAACCAGGAGAACGAGCAGGGTTGTTGTTTTTGTTTTCATTTTTATCAGGTTTTATGAACCAAAATTAATCTCAGGAAAGCCGATTTTGAAACGGGAATGCACGAAGCTAAAATTTGGATTAGTAAAAAATCAGGAAAGATTCCTCAATTTCAAAGACATTCTTTCAGATTTACAAAAGAGGGCAGGCAATCGGCAAGATAAATTCAATTTGCAAGCATCTTTTGCAAATTTTCGCCATGAATTTTGCAACAATTACGAAAAATTACTTAAACTTGTATCATGAACGCCGAACCCGCAACTCACGAATTGCTTTTCTTTGCTATTAAAAGCAGCTTGCCTTCGAACGTCTCGCTTGTACATGAAATATCAGAGCTGTTGGGCATCAGCTACGACAGTGCTTACCGGCGTATCCGCGGAGAAAAAGAATTGACACTCGATGAGTTGAAAAAGCTTTGCCTCAATTATAAAATTTCACTCGACAGGTTGTTTGACCTGCAAAGTGGCAATATCATCTTCAATTCACTGATTTTGGGAAATCAGGGAATCAGTTTTATGGAATGGTTTGAGATGATCCTGAAAGAGATGAAAAAACTTCAGTCTGCTGTCGAAAAAGAGGTGATATATATTACAAAGGACCTCCCGATATTTCATTACCTTGAGTTCCCCGAAATTTTTGCTTTCAAACTACACTTTTGGCATAAAGTATTGATAAAAGATCCTTCCTATAAGGAAGGTCGCATTACGCTTGATGTGCCGGAAAATTTCAATGCATTGAGAACCCAGGTAGCCACCCTTTACGGTAAAATCCCAAAAAGTGAAGTGTGGAATGAAGAATCTCTTAACAGTCTTATCCGGCAAATTGAGTTTTGTTATGTTTCGGGTTATTTTTTAAACAAAGATGATGCACTCCTGCTTTGCGATGTAATGGAAACCATGGTTCAGCACTTGCAACGGCAGGCTGAAGCGGGTTTCAAATACCTGCCGGGAACAATTCCCGAAGGTATCGAAGGTTCGTTTAAACTTTATTGCAACGAGGTGCTTCTCGGTGACAATATGATCTACGTAAAGGCCGACGGCAATCCTACCATCTTTTTTATTTTCGACATTGTCAATCTTCTTATCACTTCTGATCCTGTGTTTTGTCAGCATGTCGAACGTTCACTCAGGACCGTCATCCACGAATCCGTACCTATCAGTTCCACTTCTGCCAAAGACAGAAGTCGTTTTTTCATTCAACTTATCGACAAAATAAATGTACAGAGAAAAAGAATGGAATAAAATGGATTCGATAAAACAACCGATAAAAACAGCGAAGGAATGTGGTGGAAATTCATGGAATTATAGATGCCACGAATGCACGAATGGAAGATGAATTTACCACAGTGAATTTATAAACTTGCGGTTGCTAGAGGATAAATGATTTGTCATAAATGAAGATTAAAAAAAGAATAATTTTTTTAGCTGCATTCCTGCTGCTTGCCGGACTGGCATTTTATCCTTCTCCGAAAATTCAGCCTGTCAATTATATCGACCGGCAAAGCAAGGAAATTAAAACAGAAAAAGTCGTGGGTGAGAGGTGGTTGGTCTGGCTTTATTACAATCCAATAGGCGAACTAAGCCTGAAGACCCTGGTGAAAAGAAAATTCATCTCCTCCTGGTATGGCAGTATGATGGATTCCCCAAAATCGGCCGATAAAATCAAACCTTTTGTTGAAGCATATGATGTTGATTTAAGCATCGCCAAAAAGCAGGACTTTATTTCGTTTAATGATTTCTTTACCCGGGAATTGAAAACAGAAGCCAGGCCCGTCAATATGGATTCAGCGGTTGTGGTTTCGCCTGCAGATGGCAAAGTTCTGGCATATGAGGATGTGAGCAAACAAGATTTTATTGTGAAGGGATACCGGTTTAATGTTTCGGAATTTCTGCAGGATGATGGACTTGCAAGAAAATATGAAAATGGAAGTTTATTGATCTTCCGCCTCTGCCCAACGGATTACCACAGGTTCCATTTCCCGGTGAGCGGCAGTGTGTCGCCCGCGACTCAAATCTCCGGTGATTATTATTCGGTGAATCCGATTGCCATCAAAAAAATGATTCAAATCTTCTGTGAGAATAAAAGGGAATATGTAACCATCTCGACGCGCGAATTCGGAGATGTGATCATGGCAGAAGTGGGGGCGACGATGGTTGGAAGCATCGTACAAACCTATTGCGGTGACAGGGCTGTTAAAGGCGAGGAAAAAGGTTATTTCAAATTCGGCGGGTCCAGTGTTGTGCTGCTGTTTGAAAAAGACAGGGTAAAAATAGATGATGATTTGCTGATCAATACAGAAAAGCATCTCGAGACGACAATTAAGATAGGCGAACATGTTGGGAAAAGATGGGCCGGCTCAGGAACCCAACTCAACTAAATGAAGATCGAATAAAATGTCGGGATTAAAGCCACAAGTTGCAAAATTGCTGCTGCGAGGATGTTGAAATTTATGGAAATATGGATGCCGCGAATGCACGAATGGGGATATGAATCTTCCAATGTGAAATTTCAAACTTTACTTACCTGCCCGATTATTTCATTCGGGCGGATTTGTTATAACGAATTACATTTTTTTGAAAGAAAAGCATCATTTCTCCCAGCTGACAGTATCCGATTTAACATCCCTTGAATTGCCCCCAAACATAATCACAAAATCACCCGGTTCCCAGTCATATTGAAGGTTATAGTTGTAGAATTTCAGGTCTTCAGGGCCAATTGAAAAATTAACTGTTGTTGACTCACCGGCTTTCAGAAACACTTTTTGAAAGCCTTTCAGTTCCTTTATCGGGCGGGTGATGCTGCCAACCAGATCCCTGATATAAAGCTGGACCACTTCGGTGCCATCGTAATATCCTGAGTTGGTAAGATTGACGCTGGTTTTTAATGTTTGATCGCCTTTCAGTTGTTTTTTATCCAGAACCAAATTGCCATAGGAAAACTGCGTATAGCTTAAACCATATCCGAAAGGATAGAGCGGATCGTTGGGCACATCGAGGTAATCAGAACGGTATTTCAGGAACCATTTGCCTTCAGGAAGCGGACGGCCGGTATTTTTGTGATTATAATAAATTGGTATTTGGCCCTCACTGCGTGGAAAAGTTACAGGAAGCTTACCCGATGGATTGGCATCCCCAAATATGACATCTGCGATCGCGTTTCCTGCCTCGATGCCACCAAACCAGACATTCAACATAGCAGGGATATTTTCCTGTTCCCAGGTCAGCACCAGCGGCCGGCCGGTAAAAATGACCAGAACTACGGGTCTGCCCGTTTTCAGTAAATCTGCCAGCAATTCTTCCTGGCTTCCCGGGAGTGAAATATCTGATCTGCTGGAGCCTTCTCCGCTCATCCTTGCAGCTTCCCCCATTACGGCCACCACCACATCCGACCTTTTGGCAACTGCCACTGCTTCCCTCCGCAATTCCTCCGGGGTGTGCAACGAATCGATGGTTGGCTTGCCGTTGGCACTGGTCCGGAGATCAAGCCCCGGATCATCAACAATATTGCTTCCTTTGGCATATAAAATTTCACCCCGGTCGCCTATTGCATTTTTAAATCCTTCGAGAACAGTGACAGGATGCGCATAATTAAATTTTATACTCCAGGGACCGAGCATATTCTCCCTGTTATCGGCCAGTGGTCCGATCAGGGCTATTTTGCCTTTTTTGGCAAGCGGGAGAAGCTGGTTTTCATTTTTCAGCAATACAAAGGTCTGAGCAGCTGTTTCACGGGCAATCCTTTGATGTTCTTCGGTGAAAATTTCTGACTTGGCACGGTCCGGATCACAATACCTGTAAGGATCGTCGAAAAGGCTAAGTTTGTATTTGGCTTCTAATATCAGGCGGCAGGCCTGATCGATCTGTGTCCCGGTTACCTTTCCTTCGTCAAGGGATTTCCCAAGGGTATTTAAAAAACCTTCCCCAACCATATCCATGTCGACACCGGCATTCAAAGCCATGGCTGCCACCTTCTGCAAATCTCCCAATCCGTGGTCGACTATTTCATTGATGGCGGTGTAATCAGTCACAACAAAACCTTTAAAACCCCACTGATTCCTTAAAACATCTGTCAGGAGCCATTTATTCCCTGAGGAAGGAATCCCGTCGACTTCATTAAAAGAAGTCATCACGCTGCCTATACCTGCATTGACAGCAGCCTGATATGGTGGCAGGTACTCGTTGTACATCCGGATACGACTCATATCGACAGTATTGTAATCGCGGCCTGCTTCAGCAGCACCATAGAAGGCGAAATGTTTGACACATGCCATGATGGTATTGTTTTGCGACAGATCATCGCTTTGGTACCCATGAACAAAAGCCTCTGCCACACGCGAACCAAGATAGACATCTTCACCTGCACCTTCTGCAATCCTTCCCCAGCGCGGATCGCGGGCAATGTTGACCATGGGTGAATAGGTCCAGCAAATGCCGTCGGCACTGGCTTCAATAGCAGCTATGCGGGCTGAATTTTCAATTAATGCCATGTCGAAGCTGCTCGCTAAACCCAAAGGAATGGGAAATGTTGTCACATAGCCGTGTATGACATCCAGTCCAAAGATGAGTGGTATCTTAAGGCGGCTTTCTTCTACAGCAACTTTTTGTACTTTATTAATCTTCTCTTCTGACATGACATTTAAGAATCCACCGACTTTACCTTCCCTGATTTTTTCCCAGATATCGGAATCGCTAGCCTGACCCGTTACAATATCCCCACCGCGCAACAGGTTAAGCTGACCTATCTTTTCTTCAAGTGTCATCTTTTTCAACACATCATCAATAAAAACTTCCATCCTTTGGTCTGCCGGAGCCTTTGTTTTCCGGGAACACGCCACCAGACTTAATGTAATTATCGTGATCAGAAAGAATAACTTAAATTTCATTCCGGGTTAATTAATTGTTGGGCTGACACTCTGACGTTAACAGCTTAAAAAAGTAAAATTTTACCGCAAGGATCATTACATTGCTATCTCAATAATATTTTCCTGCCGATTTAGCATTGCTATAAATTGTTCTTTTGGAATAACCGCCCCACCCTTACGATATTTGTTTTCTTCAACCGTGAACTTCATAGTTTTGCCGTTAACCGAAATACTTTTAGGGCCAAAGGTATTTTCCGTAATGGTATAATGGAGAGCAACCGGATGACCCATAAAATCTAACGAGGCTGTCAAGCCATCGAAAAAAAGCGGCATCACAGGGTCGATGATGACCTTCCCGGTTTCAATTCTTAAACCAATTAATCTCGTAACAATTATGCCAATGTAAATACCAGGACCGCTGGAATACACACGCCATCCGCCTTTAAGTAAAATGTTGCCGGTTTTTATTTCATTGTACTGCTCATCAGCTTCATAGCGGTTCTTAAACGTTACATCCGAACTGCTGTAATAACAATTCGACTGTCGGAAATCTCCGCAAGGCACAATATCCCTGTACCCAACCGGGATCGCCTGGCGAAGGGCTTTTACAAAAGCATCTGCCTTTCCGGTAAGGGCTAGTGCCTCTGCATAACGAATATGCTCATGCACATACATCAGTCCGATCTCGCGGCCAAAAAAAGTACTGCTTTCAGCCCGCTGGAAAATGGTTTGAATTCCTCCGTTATATTTGAGTGGACGATCCATCAGGCGAGCACCGTCAGGCCCTTTTAAATGTTTTTCAATGAGATCCTGATGAAATTCCGCTTGCTCTTTAGTGAATATCCCACTTAAAATACCACGCTCCATTGGCAATATGCTGTAACTTATGCCAGTGGTTGTATCGCTTGGGTGAAGCAGCACACTAATTCTTTGATCAGCCTCAACCAAACCATAACCGGCAACAATACCATCCTTCACCAGATATTTATTGAAATCATTTTTGATCTTTTCACAGATTTCAAACAATTCAAAGGCTTTTATTGAATTACCGGTAAGTTCATATACTATCCGGTAATCGGAAAAGGCCTGGTAATTCATTTCAACCGTCCAGCTTGAAATCATCCGTTGTGCCAGTTCTTTGCTGACCGGTTGCAGAGAATCATTCCAGTCACCACCGTCAAAAGGTACCAGTGCCGTGCCGGGAATAAATGACTTTATAATCATACCGATCACCCTGTCAACATGCTCGCTGAGTTTGGTTTTTTCAGCATAGGATTCACCCATTTCATGGTAGTAAGGGATAACCTCATCCATGATTTCCAGATCGCCGGTTACTATGATATACTTGCTGAGGGCCAGGATGCACCAGTAAACAACATCTCCATGGGCGCTGTCGGCACGGACATTCGAGTAGCTGTCGAACATCCACCATTGCGGCCATCCGCCATCCGGGTTTTGATTTGAGAATAGGGTGTATAATACCTTCCTGGCCTCCTCAAATTTTTCCATGGTCAGCAGCAAGTCAACCGGTCCCTGTGACACATCGCGCGTACCCCAGGCGGCTCCGCTGAATTGCTCAAGACCGTAAGGAGTTAAAAAATGGATAAGCGCATTCATGCCATACCAGGGAAGGATTTCGCTTATTGCCCGGATGTCTTCGTGCACTCCGTTCAGTGAGAGGTTCAAACTCAATTCTTTCCAGGCAAACCATGCATCCGCACAATCAGAGGACCATTGTGTATCTGCATCATCAATTTCAACTACTTTTGCCGGTACACATACTTCTCCGATGAAACTCATACAAAACTCATCAGTTTCTTCAGTTTTAAGGATAAATAAAGGATTTTCAGTTTTTCCATTTCCAGCAAAAAGTCGTTCATCGCTACAGGCTTTATAATTCCCATTCGCCTTTTGAACAATCATCCTGAATTGCGCCTGCGGAAATTTGCCGGCAATCATACTATCCGCTTTTGGTTTAGCCAAATATTCACCGGTTTCTTTATCCGGTAAAATTTTCCAGCCGTTAGTATCATCGAAATGATGCGTGATCAGTAAGCTGACATTCTTGCCGCGAAGCACTTTAAAATCCAGATTGACCTGGGGAGCTTTTTTAGAAGTCCACGTACGGACTTGAAAAGTTTGATCGCCATGTTTATAAATCCATCTGCAATGATTGAGTCCGATTTCAAAAGCAGAAGGAACACCGAGCAAATAATACTGCCCCTCAATTTCAACAAAGATTCGTTGTCCCGTTTCGGGTGAAAGATTGAACTGGCTGGTGCAAACGGAAAGTAAGGTGTTAAAATTGGTATTTCCCTGTGTGAGATGAGAATTAAAGACACCGAATGCCCAGGAAGTAGTGGATACAATACTTTCATCGGGTACAAATCCGGCTTTTGCCTGCATGATATGACCGTGCGGCCGGTCAGCTAAAAGTTCCTTTTCCTTTAGTATGATATGGTTATTTTGCTGACTAAAGAATGAAATGATATGGTTTTTCTCATATTCACTGTGCCGCCTTTCATTACCGAAAAACAGGTTAAGCTCTTCATCTTTCAAATCATCTGAAGGCAAAAAAGCAGCTGTATTGAATAAGTTCCTGACAGGCTCTTTGAATCCATTCAAATCTTTAAACACACTGTCATTTTCAAATTCTGAGAGAAGATCAGGCAACCGGTTCAAATCTTCTTCTGAGGTTGCGAGAGGATGGTCAGGCAAATAATTACCTAAAAAAATACTTTTATGAATTTCCCCTTCACCCAGTGTAAATGGTTTTTCCTCCAATGCAACAACCGATGACTCTCCTGCACATTCACCTCCAAGTTTGTCCGCAAGCAGTCCCTCAGGAATTCCCGTTTCACGGTACTTTTTACCGTAGAACTGCATGCCGTCGGTACTTGCAGACAAAGCCCTGTTTTTGCATGCCAGCATCAACCTGGGATAGCCGACGGATTCTTTCATATTCTGTCGGCAGCAAATAACCGAACCATATTTTTTATCTTCCAGGATTCGCCGTTCGAGATACTGGCTGACATAATATTCGTTGATCAGTCCTGAATTCAAAGGCTTGAGCCCGATATCCTGCACATAGAAAACATCAAGTTCAACAGGATTGCCGGAACTATTTTTAAGATTGACATCCCACTGCCAGCTCAGGCTTTTTTCTGACAATTGAAGTGCACATGTATAATTAATATCTTCCCAACTGCCTTTTACTATAAATCCATCCTCTCCAATTTTATAACGACTATGGCTTTCAGGACCTATAAGAGCAATATATTCAAAGGGCTTTGTTCTTTTTCTCAAGTAGATGTTTGTTCCTGATTTTGAAAACGGTGTTACCGCTTTGAGGCTTATTCTGATCGGATCAGCATCAATACTTTTAACAGAACCGTTTATCAGGAAATCAAAGGAAAGTCCGCTGGAATTCTTAACCATCATTTACCTAAGCTTTATTTTAAGGATCTGTTCTGTTTTATGTTTATGGTTGTAATTGATTTCGATACGCTGGTCTTTGCGCTTCAGACCGATGGAATTACCATCCAATACTGCTGAATCAATTTTATGGATCTTTGCACCTTCAAAAACCATT
Organism: uncultured Bacteroidales bacterium; assembly: GCA_963764475.1. Lineage (GTDB taxonomy): Bacteria > Bacteroidota > Bacteroidia > Bacteroidales > JAADJA01 > JAADJA01. The sequence goes on along the minus strand of CAVXTE010000037.1, from coordinate 71,472 downwards.
TCCCCAGCCAGGTCACGATCTCCGTAGAAGGTGATCTCAAGTTGGCCATTTATCTCAGTTACACCGAGAATATCAGAGGTGCTGTGAAGTATTTTTAATCCCTCCGAAACTTCCATGCAAACTGGAGTCAACACACCGTACAATGCCGGCCATAAGATTTCTTCCTTTGAATATGGGATGGTGATGGCTTCACCGTTCTCGGGATGCGTATAGGTAACTTTACCGGAATGCTCCTCATTGTAATAATTCGCGACAAAAAGGATGGCAGAGCCATTACTGGTGAAGCGCTCTCTTACCGTGATATTTTCATTATCCGAAAAGGCGTTCCTTAGCTTTGCACCTGATCTCTTCAGAACAGCTTCATAAACAGGTTTATGTCCTTCGGTATCAAACCCGATCCATGTTCCAATGTGTATCAGAGTTCCATTCCCAAGAACTTTAGAAAATCCACAGGCAGTACCTTTAATCGTCCTTGCAATCACTTCCGCACCTGCAAGGGATTCTTCAGCGTAGATGATCTGGGGATTGGCGCACTTAATATCTTTCATGTCAAATATATCAATCAGCGGTGAATCGATGATTTCTTTTCCGGAAGGTTCAATTGAAAGAGCATCACGAATGATTGTGCACGGTTGCTGCGACATCTCCCGGTCAGGCAGATATGGGAAGAGAAAAATATTCCCACCGGTTTTGGTGTAATCAACAATTGTCTGTTGATCCCTGGCATTCATCTCATCGGTGCTGAATGCCCAAACCTGCTTGTAGGTACTCAGAGAATCTGCGGTTGCTTTAGTCAGGTCGGCCATATCATAATCGATATTGAGTACCTGAAATGCTTTCAGTAGTCCGTCGAAATAGGCCGGTCGGCGGATGGCAGCATAATTGAACTGAAGTCCGCACGCTCCTTCTTCAGGTCGTTCCAGCTCCGTTGCATAATAAGGGGGGTAAAAAAGAACACACACTTCAGCTTTACGTTTTGCTTCAACGATGAGATATTCTGAAGTTTTAACGATTTTACTCATGCGCTTGACCAGTGGAAAAGCGCTGGTACGCTCGCCTTCTGGTGTGAGTGGAGTAAACCAATAGAATGTTTCTCCTGAATAACCCCGCTGCCTGGGATTGCGTCCCTGTGAGAACATATAATAGTTCCATCCGGTAAGGCCATGAGCAATGCTGGCTTTGTAGAATAGCTCCATCTCTCTCGGATTTGTTACAACATGATATTCGCGGGAGCCACACTGGAACTCGGCAGCAAAGAGTGGCTTGTTCACTTGCATGGCATGGGTGATGTCATTAATGATCCTGTCATCATGCATGTTCCGGTACGACAAAAATTCCGGGATGTGATCGACGCCAAATATGATCTCGCTCTTATCACCGAAAAGATCCTCATACATGGTGACGTTAACTGGAAATTCATATCCGCTGCCATAAATCCAGCCGGGAAGATTGTGATAAAAAGGAACCGTAACACCTCTTTCTCTTGCCATGTGGACGAGCATACGCAGGTAGTCGCCGTAATAGGTTCTCCAGAAAAGGTGCCATTCATAATCACGGGCACGGTCTCCCTTCGATGAAAAGGGAAGTTTACCGTCGGGAGGAAGATCAACCTGCGCAAAGTCATTGTAATCTGTTCCCCAAAGCTTGTTTACCTCGGTAATACCGTTAAATTTTTTAGTCAGATAATCAATGAAACGTGAACGTACGTCTTCATTGTAATCTGCCTGATGTGCCAGCCATGAAAATACACCGATCTCATTGCAGATTTGCATCATAATGATCGGGCCACCGGCAGAGATTTCTCGCTTGCTGATGAACGGCATGATCTGATCAAACCACAATTCCACTTTTTCCAGGTAATTCTTGTCAAACAAGCTGACTCCGTCGCTTTGGACAGGATCACCTTTGCTGTTGTGCATTTTAACTTTGTCACCAAACCGATCTAAGAACCAGTCTGGCAATCCGGCTCCGCGGGTTTCTGCCAGGATAAAGGGTCCCGGTTTGACAATGCAAAACAAACCATGCGCCTGGCAACGCTCTAACCAACCTTTCAGATCGCGTTCGGGACATGAGATTCCCTCAAAATCAAAAACACCCTCTCCCGGTTCATGCCATGCCCAGGGAACATATGTGCTTACAGTCGTTAAGCCTGCTTCCTTAGCTGCTTCCAGGTGCTTGTCCCAAAGCTCCCGTTTTAATCTGAAATAATGGATTTCGCCCGAATTGAGAAATACCTTTTTGTCGTTGAGGTAGAAGTTATTATTCTTGTAACCAAATGTCATTCCCATAATTTCTATACTTACTGACTGATTATACGACTTTTTTCTCTGCCCCTAATCGTTCACTATTTCGCTGCTTCAAAAGGTCTTTTATTTCGTGCGACCGTTTTTCAGTTAGGGAATAACGAAGGACAAAGAAAATAGAAAAGATGCTTAATAACAGCGGCAGACCAATCTCAACAACGCGCATCATTAAAAGCGTATAGGGTGACTGTTTTGTGAGTGGTACGATTTCGGTTTCAATCGTGCTGAGCTCTTTATCCATAACATCTAAGGGTAAGGTTGTCGTCATGCTTGTAAGCCGGCTATTGACCCCGTTAACCTCCTGCATGAGCAATTTATAATGTGGTTTGCTTTTTTTGGTTTCAAGGGATTTGGTCCTCAGGTGCGACATGAGTTCAAACGAACTCATCCTGGCTTTTTCAAGTTTGATCTGAAGCGTCAGGGGGATGGTTTCTTTGGCAATAGTTTTAACCAGTGAGTCCCCGGGCTGAGTACCTAAATTTTCTAAACGCATGTTCAATTTTTCCAGCCCGGCAATAGTTTGTTTTGTGGAGGACAATATATTTAACAACATCTCTTTCCGCTGGCTGTGATAAGCAGAGTCCGGCTGGTCTTCCTGCTCTTGTGTTTTTTGAGATTCTTTTTCAAGGTAAGTCAGGTATTCTTTTGACTCTTTAAGCGCGTCATCAGTCTGTGTTTTGGTTTTTTCAAGTAATTCTTTGCTGGTACCGGAGAGGGCCTGATCACCTCCCCATGTCTGGATTTCGCTGCGGATCTCCTTAACGCTCCCCTGGATTTTGTCAACTTTAGTGACCTGGGTTTGGTCAAACAATGTAAATACGATCAGTGCACCTGCGACAAAACTGGCCAATGCAGTTCCCATTTTAATGAACCACCAGAATACAGAGTAAAAACTACCTTCAGCGCGATGACCGGTATTTAAGTCATCTTCATCACAGATGTCACCCACCATAGAGGACCCAAGGGTGAAGAAAAACAGCATGCCGATAGAAAGAAGAACCGTTGGAATGATAATTAAGTAAGGGTATGTGGGGTTGTAACAGACGATTTTGGAAAGCTGTGCAAGGACCATCAGTAAAATAGCAATGACAAGGGTACTTCGCTTACCGATTTTGGGGCTGATCCAATTCAGGGGAAATACCGCAAGCACTCCAGTGACGGCCCAGACTGTGCCGTTAATCCCGAGCAGGTAAGCCCCGGCAACTTTATCACCACCGAAAACATAAAATATGGGAATGTACGACCCCAGCAAATTGACGAAATTAAAGCCCATTGCCAGGGTAAAAATTGTCAGGGTCAGCACGATGAAGTTTTTATTGCTGGCCGTATGTTTCATGTCTTTCCAGAAGGGTGATTTTTCCTGCGTTTTTACTTGTTTAAATCCTGGTTCGCGTAATTTAAAAAACCACCAGAAAGAGAGGGGGATCAGGATGGCAGCAATCATAATGGACACATAGCGCATGCCATCGGCTTCATTCCCTCCCGGGCCTTTAAAAACTTCCATGCTGGCAAGGGCAAAAAGCCAGGGTGTACTCATGGCAAAGAGATTGCCGACAAAACTCTTGGCGCTGAAAAGACGCGTACGTTCGTGGTAATCAGTAGTCATTTCCATACCAAGGGCACCGTGAGGTATCTCGAAAATAGTACAGGCAGTGTAAAATAACAGGAGGGCGAAAAGAATATAGAACAGCTGAAAGGCCTGGAAACCTGATTCCGTCGGGAACCAGACACGCACCATATCACCTTTTGGTATCCACCACATGAATACAAAAAAGACGGCAACCAGTATTCCTCCAAGCAGAATGAACGGGCGCCGGCGTCCCCAACGGGTCCGGGTATTATCAGATAGATGACCGATGATGGGATCAGAAACAGCATCCCATAACCGTGGGATGATCAGAATGACTCCCAGCCAGAAGGCACTCAACCCCAGGCTTATGTTGCCCATCAAACCAACGAGTAATCCGGCTATGTTGAAGAGTGCAATAGGAATAATACCTCCGGAGCCATAGGCCGCTAACTGTGAAAAATGAATGCGATCTTCCGGCTTTGTATGGTTAGATTTGATTACTTCCTGTTCACTCATAAAGAAAATGATTGCTATACCAATTAATAATAAATCATTACTTCAGCAGGAAACACATCAACAGTAATTTCCTTTTCATTAAAGTCTTTTATTTTAACTCCGTTAACAGTTACATTCACAGGCATTTTCGATCCGTTGAAATTTCTGATCTTTATTCCGCCTGCCGGGGGTTTTACATCGCCATAAATTGAAAAGTGATATTTGTTTTCATCTTTTTTAACAGCAAAAGAAATTTCGCCGTAATAGGTTGGTAGATTTTCGACGGACATACCTCCGGGAGCATCAATCCAATCCTGGTAAAGCGCAGAAGCTAAAACAAGCGATCGATCAAACTCATTTTCATAAACAAACATAGAACGGATGGAACGGATAAAATCACTGCCCACCCAGGAATGCGGCATATCTCCGACATAACCGGGATAACGGTAATCTTTCCAGACCACTTCGGCCCAGTCATCCCAACCCTGGGGACGCTGATCATGCAAAAAGAATTTTATCAGCTCATGTGCTCTTTCGGGTTCATCCAAAAGAATGAACGAACCGATCAAACGATTTTCATAAGGGGTATAATTTACCCAATTGATTTTTCCGTCCCTTCTGTTTATGAAAAACTTGTAATACTTATTAAATGTATTGTAAACCTGTGGTTTTGGAAGGTTATCAAGTTCGTTGCAGGGTGTTAAAGCAATTGAGGTAGATGTCGCGTCAAAATCCCCAAGCTCGGCACAGCCAGGGATATAATCTATTTTCTTGTTCTTCATGGCCAGCCGGATGGAATTGTAAAGATTTATCCTGAAGGTGTCGCGCACTTTCTTTATTCTTTCATACGATTCTTTTTCTCCAAGTATTTTTTGAATTTCAACAGCATCTTTCAAACCTTTCAATGTAAAAAAATCATCCCAGTATGAATGCATCGGTTTGGCCGAGTATCCCTCGTGGCTTATCGATTCGGGGACCAGGCCGTAAAACGAGCGCACACTGTCGTTTCCGTTTTTAATAATCTCTGTTGATTCCTGAGCGATCAGCGATTCGATGTAAGAAACGGCTTTCAGAACATTCTCATTTTTTGATCGCAGAAATGCCGTATCCTTCGTGAAATTAAAATATTCACGGATCAGGTAAATCATTTCGCCATGGCTGTCGTTTTCAGGAACCGGATCGGGACCCCTGGAATCAACTACACAGGGAACTTTGCCGTTTTCATACTGGTATCTTGTGTACCAATTAATAAAATCTTTTACTTCATCTTTGATACCCGATTTTAAAAGTGCTGACGAAGTCAATGATCCATCTCGAATCCAGCTTCGCTCATAAGAACGCGAACCGGGTTGAATGCCTGCTTTGTCCTTATTGATTAATATGTATACCAGATTCGCCTTGTAAGTATTTATAATCCTGTCAGCTGATGCAGGCAGATTGAATCTGATATGGTCGACTTTCGTCTTCCAGAAGTCGGCGACTTTAGTAAATTCATCCGTGTAATTAATCTGACGCAGTTTTTCAGCCGTTGATCCGTTGCCATAAAAGGGAACTATCACGAAGAACGTGTTTTTCTCCCCGGGATTTAAATGAAGGGAATATTTAATTATACCACTTGCGAGCCTGTTTTGGTCAGTCACATTTTTTTGATCAGGAATTTTTCCGTTTCGTAGCAGATCGACAATATTTCCTTCATCAAAGGTGGCTGCCCCGAAAGCATCGTATTTTTTTTGCGAAAACACAATTTTATCATCAACACCAATAACACCATTGTTTTGCTCATGGATAGATGATATTTTTCCGGCGCCACCGATCATATTCAGAAACTGATAGTATGGATCGACCTGGAACGGACGAATGAGTAAATACAACTCAAAATCTTTGGGCTGATCCGATTTGTTTTCAAAGCTATAACCAATGTCAAGTCTGGAACTCACATTCGCTTCACCAGCTGATGCCACCTGAATGGTAAATTTCAAATCCCCGCATTGCCAGGTAACAGTAGGGACAAAATCAAACCCATTTTTATCATCAGGATTTCCCAGCGACTGAATGGATTTTACATTGCTCCAATTGTATAGCGAATCACCCATCCTGATCATCGGCTCAATAGAAAACAGTCCTTTTTCCACCTCTACCATTCCATCCTCGTTGATCAATGATTCTTTGACGTCTTTATCAACACCAGTAATGGTCCAATAAGATGCTTGTTTTAAAAAGTATCTTGGGTAATTTCCCACAGTGGAGTTCATTGCTGCATAGATCAAAAAATCATTCAGGGTCAGAGAGCTTTTTATATCCAAAATTTTTAATTCACTGATACCGAAACCCTCGTCAGAATTACTTTCTGTCAGATTTATTCTTACATAGTTTGCTTCCGCTTCGGGAAGCCTGACAAAACTGACTTCACTCTCATTCAATGGAACCGAATAAGCATTTTCCCAAATCTTGCCATCATTTGATAGCTGGATATCAAAACTTTTTGCGAAATGGTCCTTCAGCCAGTCGATTTGCAAACCGCCAAATTCTCTTCGGGTTGTAAAATTGATAAGAACATATTGATCCTTTACTCCCTGGCTTTGCCAGTAAGTCAGATCAGTACTATCACTCATTAAGTCCGGTGTATGATTTTTTAATGATGATGAAGCTATGAAGACAGGTTGCGGATAGGATTTTGGTTCAGGTGGTAGCGGTTCAAATTTCAGGTCATCGAGCCAGATTGTGCCTTTACCACCAACAAATGAGGAAATTGTAAACTCAATCCGGTCAATCTGTTTTAAATTATGGTCCGAGGTAGGTCCCCACGCAAAGTTTATATGTCTTTTCCTGATGGTGATTTTTTTCCATTCGCGCGGAAATTCATAGTTGTGGTTATTCTCCCACCAAACGTTATTCCCTGTGCTGTCAATAAATTTAATTTCGAGGTTATTGGCCGGGGAATCCGCTTTCAGATAAAAGGTAAATTCGTAATTTTCGGGAAGGTCGATGTGAAAAAATTTCTGAATTCCTCCATAACCGGTCCCATTGATGAAATCATAATCGAAACGGAAGGCATTACCGCTTATTCCCTTATCAAGCGTTAAATTAAGATTTACCCCGTCGGATTTAATGAACTTCCACCCATCTTTTGTTTCAAAGTCATCAAGAGTTCTTACCTGAGCAGAAGCGCATACAGATGACAGGAGAAGAATGACAATTATAGAACTAATCTTATCTTTCAGGAATTTCATAGTCCTGTATTAAAATGAACCAAAAGCATCTACCGTTTCATTCCTCAGACAGCAGAGGGTAACAACCGGTGATGCAAAAAATTTATTTCAAATATGTAAAGCCAAGTTTTGTCAATCCATTTTGTATAATGGGATCCTTCATCATATAATTCCACACCAGTCCTGTCCTGAAGTTTTCAATCATCAGCAACATTGGGCCTTCATCAATGCCTAAAAAATCATTATCAAACCAGTTTGCTGTCGGATTAAAAGAATCATAATAACCGTATTTCCCCCACAGCTTTTTCCCATACTTTTCATTCAGTGATTTTATCGTTGGAAAGACGATTTCAGGAGCGAACGGCAAGGATGAAATCGGTCCATATGGAGCAATGGTACCATCGTCGAAAAAAATGTTGTCGGGTCCGCTGGTGCCTCTTCCGGCATAGCCGAGAAACTCCCTGTGATCGAAATTGTAGACAGAAGTAGGCCCGTCGCATGCCGTAATACCCCAGCAAAGTGAATCATATCCAATCCACATACCGCGGATTTTGAATGGCATATTGCTGTTGAACAAGAGTTGCTCGACGGGAATTTTCAAAATAGCTGATCCCTTTTTCCTTCATGTATCGATCGACCAAGCCACGGCAATCGATAAATGCCTGTGAAAACTGATGTCCGAAAAGCGGTGGAAATGCAACGTGTGAAAGCCCTTCATACGGTGTTTCCCAACTATAATTGTTGAGCCAGGTTTTATAGCTTTTATCCATGTTGATCATTCCACTGCCGGCTGCCAGTACATATAGAGCAAGTGCTTCGTTGTATCCGATATATCCCATGTGGTGCAATCCTTTATCCGGATCCCAGCCCATTGAAATTGAATGGGAAAATTTGCCACCTGCAGGCATTTCCATAAAATTCCAGTCGATCCTGACGAGCAATTTTCCGGCCAGATTCCTGATCTGCTTTTCCGTTTCATTATCACCGTTGTAATAATTCCGTGCAAAAATGACGCCCATCATAAGCCAACCAGTATCCACTGATGAAAGCTCGCAATTCCATTCGCGCGTACCTGAATTCATACGCAGAAAATGGTAGTAGAATCCTTTATAGCCTGTAACATTGGTATCGGCACTTTGAACCGAATTGATAAAGAAATTCAGGATGTTGAGGGTTATCTGTGCGGCCTGTTCGCGGGTTATCCAGTTCCGTTCGGCACCTATCGCAAAGGACGGGATTCCAAAACCAGTAGCAGCTATGCTGCAAGGAGCCCAGTCAGCAGCACGGTCCTTTACAATTCCCCATTCAGGATGATGTTCATTTAAAAAGTAAAGGAACGTTTTGTGCTGGATCGAATCGAGCATTTGCTCATCGTCAGCCGTCACCGGAAAATTTATTTTCCCTTTTGAAATATATTCAACCTTTTGCTGCGGCGGTTTACAGGCAAAAAGAACAATGATCGGGATAAGCAATATTTTATTGAACTTCATTTTAGTAATTATTTTCATATTCGTCTTGAATGAAATGCGTTCTAGTAACTAAATCCAAGTTTTGTTAATCCCTCCTGGACTTCAGGACTTGACATAAAAAGATCCCACAAAAGTCCGCTTCGGTAATTTTCGATCATACAAACAATTGGACCTTCGTCGATAGCCAGATAGGAATTGGCCCACCAATTATCGGTGACATCGAAAGCATCATAAAAACCGTAAGTGCCCCATAAACGATCACCCAGCATATAATAAAAATGATGGATCGCATTCATCGACTGCTCAGGTGTATAAGCCAATGCTGAAACTGCAGCTGTCGGTGTAATAACTCCCAGATCATTGGTCGGCGACTGAGCATTGTAACCATCAGGATTGTCGCTTGCCGTCAGTCCCCAGCAGACATCGCTGTAACTCACATAATGTTTCGGATTGTCGGCACAATATGCCCAGTTGATCAGTGATTGATTGACATTTTGCTGCCAATAATCTGCATATTCATCCGAAAGATTCCGGGGATCAAGCCCCAGAAATGAATAATGCGTAAAAAACAAAGGTCCGCCGTAAGGTCCCCCGAGCGGAAGCACATAACCGTAATAAGAATTTCCGTTGACAATAGCCCCATTTTTTGCATAGCCCTGATGGTAAACATCCGCCGAAATTGTATGCGTCGTGGAAGATGCGGCCATCACATAAGTGATCAATGTTTCATTATAGCCCTGGATTTGCATGTTCATTGCCCAGCCAACATCGGGCGACCAGTGCCAGTAAAGAACATTTTGTCCGCGCGTAAACCAGTCCCATTCCACCCCATTAACCAATGTATTGATCCTGTCGATCAGTGCTTGCTCATCAGGAACAAACGGATCGAGGTATTGCCGAATGGTCATCAGACCTTCAATCATGTAAGAAGTTTCAACGAGATCAGCGCCGTCATCATTCGTGGTGAAAGGATGTGTCAGCCCGGTTGAACCATATAGCCAGTGCGGCCAGGCCCCATGAAAGCGGTCGCAGGTTTCGAGGAAGGTCAGAATTTTAGAGAGCCGGGTCATACCTTCCTGACGGGTAATGAAATTACGATCCATACCGACGATCAGTGCCATGACTCCGAATCCAGAACCCCCGGTGGTGACAATATCTCCCGAGGTATTGCGTTCACGCGCCATTCCGCAATCGGGATGGGCAAAATCGTAAAAGTATTTGAATGTCTGCGACTGAACAAGATCAAGCAATTCATCGTCAGAAATTGCCGGAAATTTATAGGAAGAGTCCAGTGCTGTATAAAAATAGTTATTAAAACCTGAAAATGAAAATTCGTTTTGAGACGTAAGGTTTGATGAAATCGTAAAATAATATTTCCGGTAATACTCCAGGTCATTTAAATTATTCAACGTCACTTTTTTCATGTCGTTCGAAACAGTAACCACTAAGGGTATGCTTCCCGTGACAGAAAAAAACGATTTATAATTTACGGTATCAATGGGTTCAGAAAAGATAACCTCCAAATTAATATCCTGCCAATCGACATTGCTTGGGTGAGTTGGAGGCATAAAATCATTACCATAAACAGTGATTGATGTGATGCTAAGAATTCCTGTAATTGTAGTAAAGTTCAACACAAAACCGGGAAAAGTTTCGCCACTGGCTCCTTTTATCGATGAGGCAATTTTCAATGTATAGTCGGCCTGATTGGTGAGGGGCGCATCCATCAGGAGTTTTATTGTTTTAAACTCATCCGTAAAGATCAATTTAAAAGCCACATCCAAATCCGAATTCTTTAATGAAATACTTGTTTTTGCACTCACTGTATCCAGCCGGGAGCTAAATTCCAGTGTAATGACGCTATCAACAGGAATATTGGAATTTGTCCCCTGAAGATTAAGTACCATATTCCCTACAATTACTTGCGAAAGCTGTATTTTTCCAACGGGAGGAGTATTTATAGGATTATCTTTTTTACATGAATTTGTGAGCCAAATTACGCTCATTAATAATAATGATGAGATTAAGTACTTCTTCATTTGGATTTAAATTCTAAAAAGAGAGGGTTAAGGAAAACCATAACCCTCTCTTCTATTTTCATTTCACGAAATTCCTATTTTGATGAATTATATATTAATGAAATCTCATTTTCCGATAATACTCTGTGGTAAATAGAAACATCATCAAGCATTCCTTTGAAATGGTTATTCGCAGGATCATTATAATCGGCCCATGAATCACCGATAGTTGGATCGGTGAAATCCTGGATAAAGCCAAATACAAAGTTATTATTACCCGCATTACCATTAAACTTAAGTCCTACTGTAGTTGATTTTGGATCAGTAGTAGGCCATAAATTGAAATCCTGTGATTTCATTTTATCTCCATTTATATACATGGTTCCGACTTTGGTAGCACTATTATAAACACAAACAATATTCGCCCATTTATTAGCAAGTAAGAATTTCACACCTCCTGCATTGGTCAGGTCCTTCGAGAAAGTCCAACCTTGCCAGCTGGTCGGATCCAGAGGTTCCCCGTTGTACCAAAGATCTTCTGAATTCGATGTTCCGTCAGCAAATTCATATTGAGCCGCCAACTTGCATGAATTGTAATCACCCGCTATCTCAAACTGGAAACCAAACCAACCCGAAAGCCCCATAACAAACTGTCCATGCTTTGTTGAATCTGCTTTTACCCAGAATGAAAGCGAAAAATCATGAGTATCATCCAGCATATCTCCATTCGGAATTCGGATAAGTGAAGTTGTTCCGTTGAATACTGCAGCTTTCCCCATAGAAGATTTATATGAATCCGCATAGGTTATATCAATAACCCCATCGGTCATTGGGTTGAATGTGCCTGTTTGATCATCGGCATTGTTTTCAAAATTCCAATAAGCTACTTGTCCGGAGGGTACAAACGCACCTTCTGTCGTAAACGTCCTTTCGAATGCTGCTAATGACTGATCGTCTGTTGATTTTATACCGGCTTTGAAACTTAGTTTATAAAGTGCTCCGTTGCCAAGGCTTTCATCCGGCACTATTGTAATGGATGCACCCGTTACAGTGATGGTTAAAGATATATTTGCCTGATCGTAATCCCTCATCAGTGTAATTTTGCTGCTGTCAACCGTCGAAGGACTAATACCTACGGTAAAAGTTGCCACAATGGTAGGCATAGCTGCAACATTGTTTGGTGAAGTCGCTCCGTTTAAATCAATCGAACCAGCTTTCAGCGATGAAAGTTCAAATGTGGTGGTGGTGGTTGAATCTTTTTTACAGCTTTGAACTCCTATAAAGAGCGCTGTTATTAGAAACAAAGAACTAAACAATGCAATTTTCTTTTTCATTTTACATCAATTTTATCTGTTTAACAATTATGAATTTTAATTAATAATTTGGATTTTGTGTCAATGTTCCCTGTGAAATGTCAATTTCTGTTTGCGGAATCGGTAAAAGCTCATTTTTACCACTTTGAAATCCCAACGGCCCCAATACCTGAGATCCTCTTCCCGTTCTGACCAAATCCCAGAAACGGTGGGCTTCCATTGCCAGCTCATTTCTTCGTTCATTAAAGATCAGATCCCTAAGTTGTGATTGATCGGTAGTTGTAATGTCAGGGAGTATTGAATTATTACCCTGACGCGCCCTCGCTCTTACCATATTCAGATATTGTAACGCATCGGAAGGCTTATTATTTTCATTGAGTGCCTCTGCTGCCATTAATAAAACATCAGCATAACGGATCAGCCGACGGTGATGACCCCACTGTGTGATTGTATTATCACCCGGGACCCAAACTTTCCGGTTATAACATTCATGCTCAATGATGGTATCATTGTTCGGATCTTTTGTAATGTCCGGAGTCAGTCCGTCACCAAGGATCAGAACGCCATCAATCGTATCGCCAAGGTTTATGACCGTACCGGGATAACGCGGATCATCCGATTCAAAAGAGTTTCGCAATGATTCGGAAGGCCTGTTAAAGCCCCATCCCCTGTTTGGTGTTCCGCGTACACCTTGCGTATTGGCATACTGGTTGCCACCTGATTCCGTACTCTCACCCTGTACCGCCCCCACTTCAAAAACAGATTCGACTCCATTGTTACCATTCACTCCACAGGCATCTGTAAAAACAGGTTCCAGGCTATACTGACCCGAATTGATGACCTTCATGGCATAGATTTCGGCATTTACGAAATCGCTTCTGAACAAATAAACCCTTGCAAGTAATGCATTAGCCGCCCCTTTGGTGGCCCGTCCCAGATTAGTCACCGAATATTCGCTTCTTAGAGGAAGGTTATCAGCAGCAAATTGCAAATCTCCGATAATTAAATTGTATACTTCATCAGCCGAAGCTCTGGTCAGTTTAAGCGGAGGATCAACTGTAGTGACTATGGGTACGCCTCCCCAAGCCCTGACCATATCGAAATAAAAAAGTCCGCGAAGAAACCTTGCTTCAGCGATGTATCGGGTTTGCAAGGCACCGTCCATGGAAATATCCGGTACTTTTTCAATCACAACATTCGCCCTTTTTATTCCTTTATAAAGTGCCCCCCACCATCTGTCGAGTCCATCCTGTGTTGCAGTAAAGCTGAAGTTATCATAGGGTCCGACATTGGATAACTGATCGTTTGCATTGCTTCCTTTACGAGCATCATCCGACATGATATCAAGGATCGGATACCCTCCCGAACTATAATTCCATTCCCGCACCGATTCATACACAGCATTTGTTGCCAGCAGTGCATCAGAGGCTGAAACAGGAAATGACTCTTGTGTGAGTGAACCCTGGGGATTTTCTTCCAGAAATTTTTCACAACCCTGAAATAACAGAATCAACGGAAGCACTTGAATTATAATTAAGATTTTTGCTAATGATTTCATGACCTTAAAAAGTTAAATTAATTCCAACTGAATATGCTGATGTTACAGGATAAATACCCGTGTCGATTCCCTGTCCGAGAGCATCATCGCTTCCGATCTCGGGTGTATAACCGGTAAATTTGGTAAACGTATGCAGGTTATCGACTTTAACATATAATCTTAGCTTCTGAACATAAGCTTTATTTGTCCATTTACCAGGCAAAGTGTATCCCAGTACAACATTCCGTATTCGCAGGAATGATCCGTCATAAATAAAATAGTCAGAAGGGTTGTAGTTATATTCATCGTTTTTATGATGTGCGGGTTCCGTATTGCTGGTACCGGGTCCTGTCCATCTGTCGAGTACATGTTTTTCGAAGTTATAAAGGTCAGGACGAACGACTTCTTTTGCATTAAATATTTTATTTCCGGTTTGTCCCTGAATACTTAGCGAAAAATCAAACCCCTTGTATCCCATGTCAAAATTAAATCCAAAAATAAATTTAGGTATTGGCGAACCGATGTAAGTTCTATCAAGATCGTTAATGATTCCATCACCGTTTATGTCCTGAAACCTCAGATCACCAACCTGTGCCGCTGACATATGGGGATAAGCATCCAGTTCGGATTGTGTTTGAAAAATTCCGTCGGTTTTAAATCCATAAAATGCTCCGATGGGCAACCCTACCTGGCTACGGGTAACGGATTGGCCATTACCCAGAAAACCACCAATCAATACAGAGTCGATGCCACTGTTTCCGCCAATGGCTAAAACCTCATTATGTACTGTCGATCCCAACACGCTCACCCCGTATTTGAATTCATTCACCTGATCCCTCCAGCCGACATTAAACTCAAATCCACGATTCACAACTTTTGCAGCATTAAAAGTCACTTTCTGGCCCTGTCCGTTTCCATAATAACCGGGAGTAAGCAGCTCAATAAGTATATCGTTTGTTTGACGGTTATAATAATCCAGTTCTGCCGTCAATCGATTATTAAGTAATCCCAATTCAAATCCGACATCTGTTTGACTGGTTTCTTCCCACCTCAGATCAGGATTCCCTTTAACTGCATATGAAGCCCCTGAATGAGGCGAACTATTCTGACCAAAAATTGTAATAACGTTTTCAACTGTTGAAAACCGCTTCAGGTAATCGATTTTTTCATTTCCGATTTTCCCCCAGCTTGCTCTCAGCTTCATTTTGTTTATGAATTTTATATTTTTCATAAAATTTTCCTCTGAAATGTTCCAGCCTGCCGCAAATGAAGGGAAGTTCGAGAATCTGTTCTGTTTGCTGAATTTTGAAGAGCCATCACTTCTGAATGTAGCAGTGAGAATATATTTACCGCTATACGTATAGTTCACCCTAAACAGATAGGAGATCATTGAATAAAATAAGCCGGGGTCCACTTTTGTATAAATATCTTTAATGGTATTTACTCCATTGGTCGGGTCATACACATAATTCGGGTCGATGTACCAGAAATCTTTACTATCACGAATTATATTTGCTCCCTGCAAGTTGAAAATTTCAGACCTGCTTTTTTGCATAGTATAACCAGCCACAGCATTGATCGTGTGTTTTTTGATCTCTTTATTATATGTGAGGGTGTTTTCCCATAACCAGGTGAGATTGTCACTGTTGACTTTGGTCAGTCTGCTCAATTCGTTGTTTTGTGGAGTTGCCGAGCCCGTGGAATCATAGACTGTAAATGCGGGTAAGAAATTCGTGCCTTTGTTGTAGTTTCCGTCGATACCAAAACTCGATTTAAAAACAAAATCCTTGAGAAATGTGACCTCACCGTAAATGTTTCCAACAGTTCTGAGTCCCTTATTGAAGTTATTGGAATAGGCAAGTTCGGCTAAAGGATTACCTACACCGGGGACCGCACCGAAACTTCCGTCAGGATAATAGGGGACACTTACAGGTTGAGCCCGGTATGCACCATAAGTTGCGTTTGGACCAATTTGTTGTTTATACGGGACAATGGAAAGATTATTCCCGAATTTCAGAAAATCAGTCAGATTATAAGTATTATTAAACCGCAACATTATTTTCTCATAAGATGATTTGTCGATAATACCCTGCTGATTGAAATAACCGCCGCTTATATAAAACTGAATGTTCTTGGTGGCACCCGATGCCGAAAGCTCATAATTCTGAATGGGGGCTGTATGAAAGATCAAGTCCTGCCAGTCAACATTGGGAACTTTATTCACATTGTTGTAAGTGCCCGGATCGATGTCATTCACCACCTCAGCAAATTCCTTTCCATTCAGCAAATCGATTTTTTTTCCAAGTTTTTGAATACCGTATTCACCGTTAAAACTGAAAACCGTTTTGCCTTCTTTGGTTTGACCGCTTTTTGTAGTTACCATGATGACACCATTAGCTCCTCTTGAACCGTAAATTGCAGTAGCCGATGCATCTTTCAAAACCTCCATAGAAGCAATATCATCCGGATTTAAAAAGGAAATGTCATTAAGGATGACTCCATCAACAACATAAATCGGGGAAGAATTATTAAATGTTCCTACACCCCTGATCCTCACTACGGGATTTTCACCCGGAGTGCCTGAGGTGCTCGTTACCTGAACACCCGATACCCTACCCGGCAAACTTTGCACGGGATTGGAAGCAGTGATCTTGGTAATATCGCCTGCCTTTATCGAGCTAACTGAACCGGAAAGATCGCTTTTTTTAACGGTTCCGTACCCGATGACCACCAATTCCTGAAGTGAAATTTTTGAAACTTGCAGAGTAACGTTTATTACGGTCTGAGATCCAACAGCGATTTCTTGTGAATCATAACCCATATAGGCATAAACAAGCGTATCCGGTCCGGGGGGAATCGAGAGTGAATATTTACCATCGAGATCGGTAGTGGTTCCGGTGGTGGTACCCTTTAAAACAATTGAGGCTCCTGGCAGGGTTTCTTTTGTATCGGAAGCCTTGACAGTCCCGGTTATTGTCCGAACCTGGGCAAAAGACAGATAATTAAGCGCCAGCAGGAATATCAAAATCAATCCCGATCGCTTTAAAATTAATTTTCTAGGAGTAACTGTTTTGATTTGCATAGGCCAATGAAATTTGGGGTTATTTACCCGGTTAATAATTTACTACATAAACCTTGACTGATTTTCAAAATGTTTCAGAACTACTCAATAATTTCTGCGAAATGTAACGGAAATATCTCAACATATTAAGTGTCAAATATAAGCAATTTTTCATGATGCTTATCCGGTTTAAGGAAAATTAACTTTTTCATTAACATGTTGAATGGTTGAGACAGGGAATAGAGATTACCGAGATGATCCTTTCAAATCTAAGAAGCCGTAACTTTCTAAAATAGTCCCTCCCAATGCCGGACAATTGATTCAATTTTGTCTAATTTTAATGCGTTTTAAAATCCGCTATATACCATGATAAACAAAGGTACCATGAAAAAGTTTTATGCATTGAGCTTGTTGATCATCATCTTAACCTCTTCAATAGTTGGTCAAACCGAACTGCTTACGACTGCAGAAAAAACAGAATATACCTCAACATCAACATATATGGATGTGATGTCTTTTGTGAGTAAACTCCTAAAAACGTCTCCTTACATCAGACTTGACACAATGGCAACTTCGATTGAAGGTAAAATTGTTCCTTTACTTATTATCGGCGATCCGTTACCCTTATCGCCTACCGATTTGAAAAATGATAACAGAATGGTTGTTTATATTCAAGCGAATATCCATGCAGGTGAAGTGGAAGGAAAAGAAGCAACTCAAATGCTTGCCCGTGACCTGTTAAAAGACCCACATCCACAATTATTCAAGAATATCGTATTGCTTGTCTGCCCGATCTTTAATCCGGACGGTAACGACAAGATCAGCAAAAAAAACCGGACGAACCAGAACGGACCTGCCAATGGAGTTGGAGTGCGATACAACGGGGAATTTCTCGATCTGAACCGTGATGCGATGAAGCTTGAAACACCTGAAGTGAGAGGTCTTGTAACCAACGTCCTGAATAAATGGGATCCTGCTTTAAGTGTCGATTGTCATACTACCGACGGCTCATTTCATCAGGAGCCGGTAACCTTTGTCTGGATGATGAATCCAAATGGCGACCATACACTTATTAATTATATGCGCGATGAATTCTGTCCGCAGACGTCTAAAGTCCTGTTATCAAAATTCAATGTTGAAAATATTTTTTATGGTGAATTCATCGACCGGATGAATCTTGAAAAAGGATGGATTTCCTACGCTTCGGAACCACGTTACATCGTCAATTATATTGGTGTTAGAAACCGGTTTTCGATACTGAATGAAAATTATGTTTATGCCGATTTCAAGACCAGAGTGAATGGATGTTATCATTTGCTGCTATCCATTTTGCAAATGGCAGCGGAACATAAAGATGAGATGAAACAGTTGCTCACTGAAGCTGACAAAAAAAGTATCATGAGGAATGAATTAACTTCCGAAGATGATTCCCTGGCTATCAAATATCAGGGTTATCCAACTTTAAAACCCATAACAATCAAGGCCTATGAAGCCGATTCGATACCTGGAGCAAAAGGATACTGGAGGTTTAAAAAAAGTGACAGGGAACGGACCGTGACCGTACCTTATATCGCAGATTATTATGCAACAAAAAGTATTAAAATACCTTATGCCTATATTTTGGATGTACCCGATTCGATGGTTCTTGAAGTTCTGAAACTTCATGGCATTCACGTTGAAAAGTTGACTGAGCCTGCAACATTAAATGTACAAGAATTTAGAATAAGTGATTTGAAACCATCGGAGCGATTGAACCAGGGACATTACACAGAAACTACAGATGGGGAATTTGTTCAAGAAGCAAAGAATTTCACGCCGGTACTTTTGTCATCCATACAGCTCAAAAACTGGGTAATCTTGCCGCTTACCTGCTGGAACCCCAAACCGATGATGGCCTATTGTTTTGGAATTTCTTTGATAAATATCTGGTTCCACAATGGGGAACTGGATATAATGATTTCCCTGTTTACATGCTGATGGAAAAAACAGAATTGAAGACTGATCTTTTCATCCGATGACCCGGAGTCATCGGATGAATAATAACTCAAATTAACTGTACAGTTTTAAATTTTGTGATTTTAATAAAATTGCCAGTTTTTTATTATCTTTATTGCCAATATTCAAGAAGAGATTGGTTTACAATTTCCCTTTTATTAAACTTAACTGAAAGGAGCTCCAAATAAAACGAATATTTATCATTTTACCGGTTTGTTTTAGTACAGCCATTTTAGCACAAGATTTCAAGTTGTTTAATTCGGAATCAAAAAAGCTTTTCTCTACTTATCCCATAAACTCAAATACTTATAGTCTCTCTTTTGATTCTGTATCGTTGGTGGATTCTGATTCTATCTATTACAATTTTTTCAAAATTGAGGATATGAATTTTGTGAGTGAAGACTGTTATTTCTGGCCAGGACCAGACTGCTATAAGCAAAATATTCCGGTATGGCCGGGAGCTAAAATAGAATATGACAACCAGTATTCTTACAATTTCTATCCCGATAATGGTGATACAATCCAATTTAACTTCACCCCTGTCGCAGGCGATTCTAAGGTATTTTATATCGATACGGTTCAGAAATTTACGATAACTTTTGAATATCAGGATACCGTTACCATTCTGGGATATAGCGATTCTGCACGCTTTTATGTAATCAATCACTACGATCTGTCTGGAAATATTATCAATTCACAACTGAACGGACAGCAAATTATCATTTGCAAAAATCTTGGACTGGTCAGGTTCTTTTTGATCAATGAATTTCCGGAAGTGTTAGCTCCAATAGCATTAATCGGTCAGGGGAATCAAAATATAGGTCTATACAACATTACTGCTGGGATGATTTATGATTTCCAGCCGGGAGACGAAATTCAGCACAAGATTATAAACTACTATTCCTACGCGCCTCCTTCCTGGAACTGGATTAAATATGATAAACAAACAATCTTAAGCAGAGAAGAAACAAATGATTTGCTCACATATCAAATTGAAGAATTGATTTTTTATGAGGATTCATCGATAGTTTCAACTCAGGTAATAACTCAATCATTCAATAAGCAAGAAGTAATAGCACAATTACCTTATGAAAAATTTGAAGGCGATTACCAGTCTTTTTTCTTAGATGATTATTGTGATCTGAAGTTATGGACCTACAAATTTGATGCGGAAAACAGCCTTGCATATTGTGACATTGATAATGTTTGGGGAAATATTGACACGCAGGGACCACCTGATGTTGAAGATAAGATCTGGGTGTTTGGTTTGGGTATCAAACATTGGTATATTTTGACCAATTATGGTGATTTATGGAATTATCATTCATATCAGGATGGAATTGTATATTTTAAAAAGGGTGATGTTATTTGTGGGAATTTAGTTGTCAGCATTCCAAATTCAGAATCTGATATTGAACTGTATCCGGTTTTCCCGAATCCTTTTAATGATTGGCTTTACTTTAAAAATCTTAATGATAGTAAATTTAATAGAATAGAGATTAGAAATTCCCTTGGACAGGTATTCAGAATCGAAGATAACATTCATTCATCACTATTCTCAATGAATGTGGCTGACTTGATACCTGGGGTCTATTTTTATATGATCATTAACGATAAAGGAGCGATAAAGCAAGGAAAATTGATCAAAAAATAACAATGCACTATCTTTCGTCCTGTATTTAATTTATGCAAAACATTTTCAATCCTCTGACATATCCCGTCATGAATTAAATATGATAGAAAAACAACCGAAGCCTCATATAATCTTTCTATCCTTATAATGTGCCTGAAGACACTGTTGTTTTTGCCAGCGGTTTTATCACTAACCGGTTTTTTACTCTGAACTTAAAACCTGAAACTTATTCTTGCATCTTTTTCCAAAACATCACGTTGTTTTTTCCGAAACATCATGATGTTTTTTCTTTTTAGACAAAAAAACACAAAACTCTGTCGGGAGATTTCTTTTCGCTAACAACCAACATCTAATAGCTAAAAGCTAAATTTTACCTCAACGGACCGTTTCCTTTGGCACCTTCATATGCTTTGGTATCCGTCCGTTTTTGATGGCTCCTGAACGCAGCCTTCTCCCGACGATCCGTTCGACCATATTACCGATTTCAAGGACTTTATCGATATCGAGGTTCGTCTCAATACCCATTTCATCCATCATCACCACCATGTCTTCCGTCGAAACCAGGCCGACTTCATGTGGATCTCTGTAATAGTAATCACCCGTACCTGAAACAGGAACACCATCAACAAAATTAGCTGGTTGTCCGCCAAGTCCGCCCATGGTCGATTCGAAGTTGGTCATGCCCGCCTGCAATGCGGCAAGAACGTTTGCCAAACCCCAGCCGCGTGTCGTGTGAAAATGGGCGATTTGCTTATGCGGATTATCCACATTGTCCAGCAACATGGAAAAATAATCATACACCCTGTCGGGAGAAGCTGAGCCATCATGATCGGCATGCTCAACATCTGTTGCACCGATCTCAAACCAGCGTTTGGTGAATTCGACCGCTTTTTTCGGATCGGTCGGCCCTTCGATCGGACAACCCCAGATGGTGCTGACGGTTCCGTTGACTTTTAACCCGGCATCCCTTGCCTTCTTGATCCATTCTTCACTCATCTTCCAGTAATCGGCCAGCGAAAGGCCAGAATTCGTCCGGTGATGTGATTCACTCGTCGAAACCATCAGCAGGATACGGTCGGGACCCCATCCTTCCTGGTGTGACTGGATAGCACGTTCGATCGCTTTTTCACGAATGGTAACCGCCGTGAGCATTACATCTCCAAGTAAATGACTTACCTTTTTGCTTGAACGCAGCTTCTTGAAAAGATCATCCGCATCCTTAAACTGAGGCATTCCTTTCGGATTACCGAAATTGGTAACTTCGATATGCTTAAATCCGGCTAAGATCAGTTGTTCGGCAAGCCAAAGCTTCGCCTGTGTCGGAATGAATTTTTCCTCATGCTGAAAACCGTCTCTTACGGTTATATCGCCTATGACAACTTTTTTCGGGTATTGCATAAATGTAAAATTTGTTTCAAATTTATTAATTCAAAATATCATAAAAAAATTCCAGGCTTTCGGGATTAGCCAAAGCGTCCTTGTTTTTTACGGGCAGCCCGTGAATAATTTTTTTCACAGCGATCTCCACCTTTTTCCCGTTTATGGTGTATGGTATTTCCGGGACTTCTTTAATGATGGATGGAACATGCCGCGGCGTACAGTTTTTTCGAATACTGGATTTTATTTTTTTCTCCAGTTCCTTCGTTAGCTGATAACCGGCATTAAGAATGACAAACAGGACAATTACTTCATCACCACCTATTTTTTTCCCGACAACCACCGAATCTTCGATTTCTTCCAGTTTTTCGACGACACTGTATATTTCAGCGGTGCCGATCCTCACACCCTGCGGATTTAATGTTGCATCCGAACGACCATACATGATGACACCACCGTGTTTTGTGATAACAACATTATCCCCATGTTTCCAAACACCGGGAAAATCATCAAAATAAGCGTTATGATATCGCTTCCCATCTTTATCATTTAAAAAGTAAATGGGCATCGAAGGGAAAGGTTTTTTACAAACCAGTTCGCCTTGTTGCCCAATAAGTGATCTGCCGTTGTCATCGAAACAATCGACATCCATCCCAAGTCCACGACACTGTATTTCACCCATTCTTACCGGTAATGTGGGGTTCCCCAGCATAAAACAGGAAATGATATCGGTTCCGCCGGCAATGGACGAAAGTTGCACATCTTCTTTCCAGTCGCGGTAAACATACCGGAAGCTGCTTTCAGTTAATGGCGAACCTGTAGAGGCAATGACTTTCAAATGCGGAAATTCTGATATTTTTTTCGGAATAACGCCTTCAGATTCAAGTGATGCAATATATTTGGCGCTTGTTCCAAAAAACGTGATCTTTAATTCATCGGCCATTTTTAACAATGAATCCGGTTCGGGATAAAACGGATTTCCATCATATAAAACAAGCGTAGCGCCAACAGCAAGGCTGCTCATCAACCAGTTCCACATCATCCATCCACAGGTTGTATAATAGAAAATAGTATGATCGGGTTTCAGATTGCTGTGAAGGATCAGTTCCTTTAAATGCTGGATCAGTGTTCCACCGGCCGAATGAACAATGCTTTTCGGCAATCCGGTTGTTCCGGAAGAATACATGATATAAAGCGGATGATCGAAGGGAAGTTGTTCGAAAGTCAATTTCTCTTCAGTTGGCTTAGCGACATCTTTCCAGGAAACGGCATTCCTTATATTATTCAGTTTGATATTGCCGGTATATTCAGCAAGCACTACATGCTCAACGGTCGGGAGTTCAGCAAGAATATCTTTTATTTTTTCCTGTGAATCGAAAATTTGTCCTTTATAAAAATAGCCATCGGAAGCAATGATGACTTTCGGCTCGATTTGAGCAAAACGATCAAGCACGCCTCTGATCCCAAAATCCGGCGAAGTGGATGACCAGATGGCGCCGATGGAAGCCACAGCCAGCATTCCGATAACAGTTTCAGGCATATTTGGCATAAAGGCTGCAATGCGGTCCCCTTTTTTCACGCCAAGTTTTTTCAATCCCGCAGCAAACCGGCGAACCTGTTCATTCAATTCCTTATAGGTCAATTCTCTTTTAACACTATTTTCACCCCGAAAAATGAGTGCAATATGGTCATCGTTTCTTCTGAGCAGATTTTCGGCAAAATTCAGTAAAGCCCCCTGAAACCATTTGGCACCCGGCATTTTTTGCGGATCATCCAAAACTTGTGTATAATTTTGCGAATAAATAACTCCGCAAAAATCCCATATTTCAGCCCAGAATGTTGCAATGTTTTCTACACTCCACCGGTGAACTGTAGCATATTCATCATTTGGAAGATGGTATTTTGCAGCCATGAGTGACAGGAACTCAAACATGTTTGAGCTTGATTTATAATCCGACGACGGGTTCCAGAGTATTTCGCTACTCATCCGATAAAACTGCTTTTTTACTGAAAATTAATACGAATCAATTGAATCTGATGGTCAATCAGCCGGCCGCGTTCAGCAACCTATATACCTCGAAATAACAAGCCGCTGTATTTCAGAAGTTCCCTCTCCGATCTGGAGCAAACGCTGGTCACGGTAAAAACGTTCGACGTCGTAATCCTTCATCAATCCGTAACCTCCGTGAATCTGAACAGCCTCATCAGCCACTTCTTTAGCAATTTCGGAACAGTATAATTTCGACATTGCTGCTTCCTTGGCAAACGGCTTATTGTTATCTTTCAGCCAGCAGGCCTTGTAAAGAAGGTTTCTTGCGAGTTCGATCTTCAAAGCCATATCTGCCAGCTTAAAGGCATTAACCTGAAATTTAACAATTGGTTTTCCGAATTGTTTGCGTTCATGGGCATATTGCAACGCCTGTTCATAAGCACCCTGTGCACATCCAAGGCCCATAGCGGCAATACTGAGCCTTCCGTTATCAAGTGTGCTCAGCATGATACGCGAACCTTCACCGATCTTACCCAGAAGGTTACTTTCAGGAACACGGCAATCATCGAAATAGAGTTCGGCTGTATCGGATGCCCGCCACATTAGTTTGCCGTGCATCGAGACCTGCTTAAAACCGGGCGTACCCCTGTCGACAATGATGGTTGTAAATTCTTTTGAGCCGTTTTCAAGTACTTTGGTAACAGCCTGAACGGTCGATCCGATTGAAATATCACAGGCGCCGTTGGTAATAAAAATCTTGGATCCATTGATGGTCCATACATGATTATCTAATACGGCAGTTGTTTTTGTACCACGTGAATCGGAACCGGCATTGGGTTCCGTAAGACCGAAACCCCAGAGCGCATTACCGGTGCAAAGTTCCGGAAGGTACTTCATCTTCTGTTCTTCATTTCCATAATAATAGAGTGGCCCTATTCCCAGCGAATTGTGAGCAGCCAGTGTGGCTGCCTGTGACCCATCGATTCTGGCTAACTCTTCCACGGCAATAATGTATGAAAGGGTGTCGAGTCCCTGACCTCCGTATTTTTCGGGAAGATACATACCGAATAAACCCAATTCACCCATCTTCAGGGTAAGATCATACGAAAATTCCGATTTTTCATCCAATTCTTTCGCTACGGGTTTGATCTCCCGTTCTGCAAAATCACGAACTGTATCGCGAATCATTTTTTGCTCTTCACTAAGTTCAAAATCCATGTCTTATTATTAAGGTTAATACACACTTAGAAAAACTGCTCTAAATTATAAAAAACAAAAGATTTTTTTTGAAAATTTATCCTAAATGAATTTATCCATGGACAAATTTTTATTTTATGTCATCCAAAATTACAAGTTCTTTGCTTCCATCTACCATATCACCGGTTTTGACATATATTTTTTGAATGATCCCTTCCTTAAATGCTACGATGCTGTTTTCCATTTTCATAGCCTCCACCACCATCAATACATCTCCTTTTTTCACATGTTTGCCTTCTTTTACATTGATTTTGATAACCTTCCCGGGCATGGGTGAAACAATTTCACCATGATCCTTTCCACCATGATCAATGCTACCGAATATATCTTCAGTAACGATAACGTCATTTCTCTTCACAGTGAAGATATGTCCTGAATAACTTACAAAACCGTTTCCCTTTTTATCTGTAGAAATGTAAAATGTACTCGCCTGACCATCGTTGACAATTTCAATGATCCCTTCCTCCATCGATTTTAAAACCACATTGTACGACGAACCGTTCATTTCGAGATTATACCTGCCATTGGAAGCCTTAGGAATTTTCATTTCGAATTCCATTTCATCCACAATTCCTTTTATTTCCATTAAATCGCGCCAATAACCAATGGCATTCCATACACTGAAGTCCTTTTCTTCCATCATTAATAAATCCTGATAAAAACCGTAGATAAGAAAAGCGATTACGGGCAAATGAACCGGTATTGTTTTTTTTTCGGTTTCAATTGCCTGGATTATATCACTGGTGTGCTCATCACAATATTTGGTTGTAATTTTATTGGTAATGTACGCTTTATGCTGAATTACCTGCTTAAGAAAAGATATATTCGTTCGAATACCATGGACGATATACGATTTTAATGCAAGAATCATTTTCTCCCGGGCAATTTCTCGATCTTCTCCCCAAACGACCAGCTTGCTGATCATCGGATCATAAAAACTATGGATGGTTGTTGCTTCACCAATTCCAGTGTCAATGCGTATATTCTCACCTTCCGGTTCAAGGTAAAGCGACATATCTCCGGGTGAAGGCATGAAATTATTGGCCGGATCTTCGGCATAAATCCTGCATTCGATGGCGTGGCCATGTTGTTTCAGGTCCTCTTGTTTAAAGCTTAATTTATTACCGGCGGCTATCAGTATCTGTTCCCTGACGATATCCACTTTGGTGACCATTTCCGTGACCGGATGCTCAACCTGGACCCGTGTATTCATTTCGAGGAAGTAAAAGTTCAAGTCTTTATCAACCAGAAATTCAACGGTTCCGGCATTATTATAACCGATTTCCCTGGCAATTTTTACCGCTGCTTCTCCCATTTTTACCCTGATTTCAGGAGTCAGTGTTGGCGATGGAGATTCCTCTATAATTTTCTGGTACCGCGCTGAATTGAACATTCCCTTTCGAACAGATGAACGACGTTTCCAAAGTTATCTCCGATTACCTGGATTTCGATATGGCGGGGTTCTTCCACATATTTTTCGATATAAATGGTTCCGTCACCAAAATAAGATTTGGCTTCGCGGCTGGTGCTCTCAAGGATTTCGGGCAGTTTTTTCAGGTCATGTACAATCCGCATTCCTTTGCCTCCACCACCGGCTGCTGCTTTGACAAGCAGCGGCAAAGGAATTTCTTTGGCTTTTTGCAGAAGTGTTTTTGTATCACCTGTAACCCCAGCCGTCATCGGAATTCCGATCTTTCTGACAAAATCCCGTGATTCGATCTTATTCCCCATCAGCTTCATCGCATAGGAATTGGGACCGATGAAAACGATACCGGATTTTTCGCAAGCAGCAACAAACGCAGAGTTTTCTGCCAGAAATCCGTATCCCGGATGAATGGCCTCACTGCCGGATTGTTTCGCTATTGCAACGATTTTTTTATAATCGAGATAGGTCGCACTGAGTTCTATGCTGTCGCCCAGACTGTAGGCCTCATCAGCCATTTCTACGTATAAGCTGTCTTCATCTGCTGCAGAGAAAATGGCCACCGTTTCGATACCCAGTTCCTTCACCGACCGAATAATCCGGACAGCTATTTCGCCCCGATTGGCAATTAATATTTTATTGAATAGCTTCATTTTATTGATTTGAAAATTTGAAAATCTTTAAACACATTGCTAAATTGTTATATGGTTAAATTGTCAGTTCATACCTTTAACTTTTGATCTGTAAATCGTATGAGATTATTTAATTCCTTTTGCAAAGAGCCCAATTCTTCTTTAATATAATCATGCTGATTTTGCATAAGCAATCCTCTTAAAACTGATTTATCGTTCCAGTCAATTGCCTCCGAAACTGAGCCTTTGCTATATCTGTAAAAATTAATTTTATCTTTTTTAAAATAGCGGCCAAATCCTTCTGCAATGTTTGCAGAAATCGAATCAATTGATTCCGTGAATTGTTTACCAATTGAATATTTAGCAAAATTATCCCATTTAATTACCAATTTCCAAACATAATTGCTCAATTCAAAAGCCTTTTTATATGCTGAAATATCATTCAATGTCAGATACTTTTCCATTTTAGTTCAGCAATTCAACAATGATCGATTAACAGTTTAGCAATTTTGCAATTTAACAATTTATTTCACCCACCCCGGTTTCCGTTTCTCTAAAAAAGCCGCCATTCCCTCCTGTCCTTCCTCACTGGCGCGGATTTCTGCTATCATTCGAGCTGTAGATTCCAATGCTTCCTCGAGGGTTTCTTTGTTCGAAATATTAAAGATCAGGTTTTTGCATTGAGTCATGGCCATCGGTCCGCTGGTTCTGAGTAAATCAATTACAGTATTGATATGGTTTTCAAGTTCTTCAGCAGGAAGTGATTTATTAACAAGCCTGTGATGTTCAGCTTCCGGGCCTTTGAAACGTTTACCGGTGATCATCAGCTCTTTCGAGCCGTATTCACCGACACGTTTTGTTACATACGGTGAAATACAGGCAGGGACAATACCGATCTTTACTTCACTCAGTGAAAAGACTGTGTTGTCTTCGGCATAAGCAAAATCGCAGGAGGATAGAAGGCCATTTGCACCTCCGATAGCAGCCCCGTGAACAACAGCAATTGTTGGTTTTTTACATGTATAAATCGTAAAAAAGCATTTCGACAAGTTGAGGCTTTCCTTAAAATTCTCTTCGTACGAATATTTTGCCACATCCCGCATCCAGTTCAGGTCGGCTCCTGCACAGAACGATTTACCGCGACCTCTGAGAATGACTATTCTGATTTCATCCATCTGATTGACCGCTTCAAAACAATCGATCAGTTCGGTGATCATTACTTCGTTGAATGCATTGTGGATTTGCGGCCGGTTCAGCCAAACAATGCCAAGATCTTCCTTTTGCTCGAATTCTATTGTGTGAAAATTTTTCATTATTAATCCCATTATAAGTCAACGACTGATATAACTTTACTGATATTTATAAAATCTCTTGAAATTACAAACCCGTCTTTAATCCCAAGGTTTTTGCAAAGACTCTCCAGTTTTAAAACATCTCGTTTATCGGCTTTTGTTTTTACTTCAAGAGCTGTGTCAAGATCAGGCAGAAGGAAATCAATCTCAACACCCGATCGTTTCTGGTAATAATTCACGTTTCCTGACTGTCTGATACAATTGAAAACAGCATTTTCAAGCAAATTGCCTTCATCCACTTTTGCAAACAAATTTATGAATCCTGTATCGCAGGCATAAACCTTGCGTGTCCCGCTTATCTCCCTGTCCACACTTTTCGAATAGGGTGTAATAAATGAGAAAAAGTAAGTTTGTTCGAGAAATGCAATGTATGAATAAATGGTATGTCTTGATACATTCAGGGCAGAAGCAATCTTTGAAATATCTAATCTGGAGCCTGTTCTTTGTAGCAGTAAAAGGATCAGATCCCTGAAAACACCAATCTGGGTGAAATCAGCCAGGGTCTTAACATCCTTTTCAAAATAGGAAGTGAAAATGTCATTCAGGTAAAGCTTTTTCTTTTTCTCATCTTCGGCCAGAGCGACCTGCGGAAATCCGCCAAATTGCATGAATTCCTCAAAATAATTTTTTGTTTTTTCATAGGTGATGTAGTTTTTCTCTTGTTCTTTTGCTTTAAAACCTTCGGGTGAAATTTTATTTACCTGCTTAAATACAAGAAATTCCTGAAAATCGAGTTGAAATAATTCAAAAACGAATTTCCTGCCTGAGAGGCTTTCCGGAAACAGGTTTTTTAAGTAAAAGCTGCTCGAGCCTGTTAAGAAAAATTTTACATCAAAATGATCATAAAGATATTTAATGGCTTTTACAATCTCCGGAAAGGCCTGGATTTCGTCCAGAAAAATATAAGCTTTTGCGTTATTTGAGATTTCAAACTGTGCCAGATTTTTCCAGATATTATTGTAGTCGGTTTCCTCAAATATTTTTTGATTGATGACATTTTCAAGATCCAGAAAAACTTTATTTCCCGATTCGATCTTATCAAATATCATCCTGAGTAGGGTGGTTTTGCCTACCCGCCTCATACCGGTTAAAACAATGATTTCTCTTGAATCTAATTGTTGTTCTAATGCAGTGAATAATTTTCTTCCGAATCGCATCCGTTTAAATCTATGAATTAGTACTTCACAAATTTATATAAAATCTGTAAACTAACACTTCACAAATTTGTATGAAATCTGTAAAATGGCACTTTACAAAATTGAATCTCTTTTCCTCACTGGAAGCTTCATTTACATCCTGAACACCCCGTTCTTCATTTCCGGAAACTTCTGATTAAGCGACATGGCGATCCCCATGGCAATGATCTTGCGTGTATCCACCGGATCGATGATACCATCATCCCACAAACGAGACGTACTGAAATAGGGAGAGCCTTCTTTTTCATATTTTTTCAAAATCTCTTCCCTAAGTTCCTCGCGTTCCTTCGGATCCATTTCCTTGCCCCTGGCTGCTAATTGTTCTTCCTTTACCTGAATCAGCACACCCGAGGCCTGCTCACCGCCCATGACCGAAATCCGTGCATTTGGCCACATAAAAAGCAGCCGTGGATCGTAAGCCCTTCCTGCCATTGCATAATTTCCCGCGCCAAATGATCCTCCGAAAACGACTGTAAATTTGGGTACATCAGCATTTGCTACTGCATGAACGAATTTTGCTCCGTCCTTTGCTATTCCGCCGTGCTCATATTGCTTACCAACGATAAATCCTGTGATGTTTTGCATAAACAGGATCGGTATTTTCCGCGACTGGCATAACTCGACAAAATGGGCACCCTTAAGTGATGACTCTGAAAACAAGACACCATTATTGGCCAATATTCCAACCGGATAACCCATGATATTGGCAAAACCTGTGATCAGAGTTGGTGCGTAGCGTGCTTTGAACTCCTGGAAACGGCTTCCATCCACCATGCGGGCAATGATCTCTTTCGAATCGACCGGTTTGCGAAAATCGATCGGAGCCAAACCGTAAAGCTCTTCCGGATCATAATAAGGTTCTTCAATGCCTGAAATTTCGAGCTTTTGTAAGTCTTTCGCTTCAAGCGTTTGGAAAATATTCCGACAGATCTGAATGGCATGATGATCGTTTTCTGCATAGTGATCAGCTACGCCTGAAATCGATGTATGAACATCTGCACCGCCCAGTTCTTCAGGAGTCACAACCTCACCGGTTGCGGCTTTTACCAAAGGTGGGCCACCAATAAAGATTGTACCCTGTTTCTTCACGATGATGGTTTCATCGCTCATTGCCGGAACATAAGCTCCACCGGCAGTACATGAACCCATCACAATGGCTATTTGCGGAACACCCATAGCCGAAAGCCGTGCCTGGTTATAAAAAAACCTGCCGAAATTAAACCGATCAGCAAAGACTTTTGATTGCTCCGGAAGGAAAATCCCACCTGAATCAACCATATATACACAGGGCAGGTGGTTTTCGATAGCAATCTGCTGCGCCCGCACATGCTTTTTAATCGTCTCTTTTACATAGGTTCCGCCTTTTACGGTGGCATCATTAGCGATGATCAGGGCCTCACGGCCATGGATGACTCCGATTCCGGTAATAATCCCTGCGGATGGAAACTGATTATCGTATTCACCATAGGCAGCCAATGGCGACAATTCAAGGAAAGGAGTATTCGAATCTATCAAAAGATCGATGCGCTCGCGTGCCAGCAGTTTGCCTCGTTCTTTATGCCGCTGAACTGCTTTTTCCGACGCACCATGCTTAACCTGCTGCAAGATCGATTTATACGCTTGCAGAATTTTCAGAAATTCATCCTTGTTCCGCCTGAATTCCATCGACTGAACATCAATTTTTGATTCTATCCTGTACAATGTGAATGGTTTAAATAAATTTTACTATTTGAAATCATAGACGATTTTAATGAGCAGGTAAATTTAGATAAAATTTGATTTCCATAGGTCTGTTTAAATATAATCGTAATGTCAGAGAAGGATCAAATTACCAAATCGTCAAATAATCTCAAACGACCAGATTCAATTGGCAAGGTGTTCAATTCTGGGATGGGATCAACTCTGAGGTTTTATTTCACGGTAAACAAAAGATATTTATCGTGATCGATTCTAAAAAAATTTGGCTTTCGAAATTTTAATTTTGTTATTTAAAAATCCATTGCATTAAATGTCCTGGAGATTTAAAAACTCTTTTACCCTCGGACCTTTTTCCGTTTCCTGAATTGTACAGCATTCATGATATAGATCGTGCTCCAAAAAGAGGATGTACTCGTTTTCGATGGCTTCGCTGAAAAAACGTTCCTTTTCCTGAAGCGTAATCAGCGGTTTCGTATCATATGCCATAATATAGGGAAGGGGAATATGTGCAGAAGAGGGGAGTAAGTCGGCCATAAAAACAACTGTTTTCCCTTCGTAATCAATAAAAGGGATCATTTGACCATCGGTATGGCCGTTATAGAATTTTACCTTTATTCCGGGTATTATTTCCCCTTCATTTTCAACAATCTTAAGTTGGCCACTTTCTTCAATTGGAAATATATTCTCTTTTAAAAAAGAGGCTTTTTCACGCCTGTTGGGATGTATAGCCCACTCCCATTGCGCTTTGCTAATCCAGTAAGTAGCATTTTTAAAGGTCGTTATAAATCTTCCATCCGACGTTTTCGATATACTTCCCCCGCAATGATCGAAGTGCAGGTGGGTTAAAAACATATCAGTAATATCATCGGTAGTATACCCAAGGCTTTCAAGTGATTTTTCAAGAGAATCATCTCCGTTCAGATAATAATGTTTCAGGAAGTTCTCATCCTGCTTGTCTCCGATCCCGTTATCAATCAGGATTTTTCTGTCGCCATCCACAACCAGCAAACAACGCATCGACCAGTTGCAAAGGTTATTTTCATCAGCGGGGTACACTTTATTCCAGAGACTTTTCGGTACAACGCCAAACATTGCACCGCCATCAAGCTTCAGGTTCCCGGTATTGATTACATGTAATTTCATCTTTTAAATTTTAATAACAACAACAAACATCTTTTTGAATGGTTTGAAATCTCAGCAAATAATCTGTCTACCAATCTTATCTTCATAAATTTTGTGCAATTGCAAAAGTATTTAACTGCAGTTTGACTAATCTGAAAATAATCGGAAAAATTTTGGTTTCTGAATAAATTTTTACTTTTAAACACTTTTTACTGATACTATTTTTATGCAAAAATCTCCTGATTATTATTTGGTTGAGGACCTTCTGACCGAAGAACAAAAGCTTATCCGGAATACCATTCGTGAATGGGTCGACCGGAATGTAAAACCGATCATTGAAGATCATTTCGAAAAGGCAATTTTTCCGTCTCATCTTGTAAAGGAGATGGGAGCATTGGGTGCATTCGGGTCATTTATTCCGGAAAAGTACGGCGGATCAGGGATGGATTATACTACCTACGGTTTGATCATGCAGGAACTCGAACGTGGGGATTCGGGTATCCGTTCCATGGCTTCCGTGCAATCGAGCCTTGTGATGTTTCCGATTTTCGAATATGGTTCGGAAGAGCAAAAACAGAAATACTTGCCAAAGCTCGCAACCGGTGAGATCATCGGCTGCTTTGGCCTTACCGAACCAAATCATGGTTCTGATCCCGGCAGTATGAAAAGCAGGATCACCGATAAAAGAAACCATTATTTGCTGAACGGCTCCAAAATGTGGATCACCAATTCCTCTATCGCTGATGTTGCTGTTGTTTGGGCTAAAGATGAGCAAAATAAAGTTCGTGGTATGATCCTCGAAAAAGGAATGGATGGGCTTACCGCTCCTGAAACCCATGGTAAGTGGTCGCTTCGTGCATCGGTCACCGGCGAACTGGTTTTTGATAATATTAAAATTCCTAAAGAAAATATTCTTCCTGACATCTCGGGGCTTAAAGGACCTTTATCATGTCTGACTTCAGCACGGTATGGGATTGCCTGGGGAGCAATTGGTGCAGCAATGGATTGTTATGACGCTGCCCTGAAATATGCACTCGAACGAAAACAATTCGGAAAACCGGTTGCCGGCTTTCAAATCCAGCAAAAGAAATTTGCCGAAGCCCTGACTGAAATTACAAAAGCACAGTTGCTTGCCTGGCGTTTGGGTACGTTGAAAAATGAAAAGAAAGCCACTGCAGCAATGGTATCGATGGCAAAACGGAACAATGTTGAAATGGCTCTTGATATTGCCCGGAACATGCGCCAGGTTTTTGGTGCTATGGGGATTATGAACGATTTTCCGGTCATGCGCCACATGATGAACCTCGAATCGGTCATTACGTATGAAGGGACACACGATATCCACCTGCTGATAACCGGACAGGATATAACGGGAATTCAGGCTTACAAATAACTCCTTTAAAAAAAGCTTTCTATTTTTGAGCGTTCAAATACACTTGAAATGAACAGAATTACGCAATTATTCAACATCCGGTATCCCATTATCCAGGCAGGAATGATATGGTGCAGCGGTTGGGAGCTTGCATCAGCAGCCAGCAATTCTGGTTGTTTGGGGCTTATCGGATCAGGTTCGATGTATCCCGATATCCTTCGTCAGCATATCAGAAAATGTAAAGCAGCTACCGATAAACCTTTTGGAGTAAATGTCCCGCTGATTTACCCTCAGACCGATGATCACATCAATATAATTGTTGAAGAAGGCGTGAAAATCGTTTTTACTTCAGCGGGAAATCCTAAAAAATATACATCTTATTTAAAGGAAAAAGGGATCACTGTTGTGCATGTGATAGCCAATACAAAGTTCGCTTTAAAAAGTGTGGAAGCTGGTGTTGATGCAATTGTTGCTGAAGGATTTGAAGCAGGAGGCCACAATGGTATCGAAGAAACCACCACGATGTGCCTGATCCCGCAAATTCGTGAAGCTGTTGACCTGCCTTTAATTGCAGCCGGAGGTATTGCTTCGGGCCGGGCCATGCTGGCAGCCATGGCTCTGGGAGCAGATGGAGTGCAGATCGGAAGCAGGTTTGCCGCATCGGTGGAATCATCGGGTCATAAAGATTTTAAAAATGCAATTGTTCAGGCACCTGACGGTGGGACCAAACTTATTCTGAAAAAAATAATTCCTGTACGTGTAATCAAAAATAAATTTTACGAACAGGTTCAGGAAGCCGAAGACCATGGTGCAACAACCGAAGAGCTTAAAGAATTGCTCGGAAGAGCCCGGTCGAAAAAAGGTATGTTTGAAGGCAATTTAAGCGAGGGCGAGCTTGAAATCGGTCAAATTTCGGCTTATATACAGGACATTAAATCTGCCAAAGAAATTATAAATGATATTATGACTGATTTCAGAAAAGCAAAACAAGAACTTGAGAGCCTGAATTTTTAGACATCCGAAACATTTTTAAGTTATTCTCGTTCGGTCTGGTGTATTTAATTTGCTTACATTAGCCAACGGATAATTAAACACT
This sequence comes from uncultured Bacteroidales bacterium, assembly GCA_963764475.1. Classification (GTDB taxonomy): domain Bacteria; phylum Bacteroidota; class Bacteroidia; order Bacteroidales; family JAADJA01; genus JAADJA01. The sequence continues at coordinate 36,354 of CAVXTE010000037.1, read as the reverse complement.
TATAAAACAAAGGTTATGGATTTCGAACTTACGGAAGAACAAAAAATGATCAGGCAGGCAGCCAGGGATTTTGCCAATCGGGAACTGTTACCTGGCGTTATTGAACGGGATACCAAAGCCGAATACCCTGTAAAACAAATCAAGATGTTATCTGATTTAGGCTTTATGGGGATGATGATCGATCCGAAATTCGAAGGCGGTGGAATGGACACAGTTTCGTATGTGCTGGCCATGGAGGAAATTTCTAAAATTGATGCTTCCGTCTCTGTTATCATGTCGGTGAATAATTCCTTGGTTTGCTACGGGATAGGTAAGTTTTGTAGCGAAGAACAAAAAGAAAAATACCTGAAAGATTTAGCATCCGGAAGGAAAATAGGAGCATTTTTGCTTTCTGAACCGGAAGCCGGCTCTGATGCATCCATGCAAAGAACAACGGCTGAAGACAAAGGTGATTATTATTTGCTGAATGGTACTAAAAACTGGATCACCAGTGCCGGAACCGGATCGATTTATCTCGTAATCGCGCAGACTCATCCTGAAAAAAAACATCGTGGTATTAATGCCTTCATCGTTGAAAAAGATTCTCCCGGGATAAGTGTTGGGCCTCATGAAAATAAAATGGGAATGAATAGTTCGGATACCCATTCGGTGATGTTTACTGATGTAAAGGTGCCGAAAGAAAACAGGATAGGTGAAGATGGATTCGGATTTAAATTCGCCATGAAATCTTTGGAAGCCGGCCGGATCGGTATTGCGGCACAGGCACTGGGTTTAGCAGCGGGAGCAATGGAACGTTCCATTCAATATTCGAAAGAACGAAAAACATTCGGCACGGAGATATCCAACCACCAGGTGATTGCATTTAAAATCGCCGATATGGCCGTGAAGGTGGAAAACGCACGAAACCTTTGTCTTAAAGCAGCCTGGCTGAAAGATAGGAACAAACCATTTGCAGTGGCAAGTTCTATGGCAAAACAATATTGTGCCGACATTGCCATGGAAGTTACGACAGATGCAGTGCAAATCCATGGCGGCTATGGTTACGTTAAAGAATACCACGTTGAGCGACTGATGAGGGAAGCCAAACTCACTCAAATTTATGAAGGGACCTCTGAAATACAGAAAATCGTAATTTCAAGAGCTTTGCTCAAAGGTTAACCCACTGCGAATTTTTGAGTGAAATGAAAAAGAGTTTTATATATTTGCCAACCCAAGTTTAGTTTTACATACAAATTTTAGGATCAATGAAAATACTTATTTGCATCAGTAATGTACCCGACACAACCACAAAAATCAGGTTTGTTAACGACAACAAGGCTTTCGATACCACAGGTGTTCAGTGGATCATCAATCCCTGGGACGAGCTGGCACTTACCCGTGCTCTCGAACTGAAAGAAACGACCGGAAATACGATTGAAAAGGTAACGGTGATCAATGTTGGCGATAAAAGTGCAGAACCGACCATCCGTAAAGCATTGGCCATTGGCGCCGATGATGCAATCCGTGTGAATGCAGAACCTAAAGATGCTTATTATGTAGCTTTTCAAATCGCGGAAGCAGTCAAAACATTGGGTTACGACATGATCATAACCGGGATAGAATCCAGCGATTACAACGGATTTGCCGTAGGCGGAATGCTGGCCGAATTATTAGGTTATCCTTCCGTATCTTCGGTTTCTTCTATTTCTGTTGAAAACAATGAGGTAATACTTAAAAGAGAAATTGACGGTGGTTCAGAAGTGCTGAACACACAATTACCCTTTGTTGCAGTAATACAAAAAGGCGTTGCGATCAACCCAAGAATTCCTTCGATGAGAGGAATCATGATGGCACGTCAAAAAACATTGACCGTTGTTGAGCCTGTCGCTGCAGAAGCACTGACAGAGTTTGTGGCGTTTGAACAACTGCCTGCAAAAGCTGCCTGCAAAAAAGTTGATCCGGATAACCTGAAGGATCTTGTGGACTTGCTTCATACCGAGGCTAAAGTGATTTAATCGATTATCAATAATAAAAACCAGATAAAATGTCAGTACTCGTTTACACAGAAAATTGGGATGGTAAATTCAAAAAATTAAGTTTCGAACTTGTTTCATTTGCCGCTGAAATTGCACGTATGATGAATACTTCTGCCGTCGCATTATCGATCGGTGACGTGAACCGTGACGAGCTGGATAAACTTGCAAATTACGGTGTCGGTAAAATCATCGAAGTAAATGATGAACGACTCAACAAGCTCATTAATTCGGCGTACAGTTCTATATTATCACAGACTGCAACCAAAGAATCTGCAACTGTTATTGTTTTTGCAAATAATTTTACAGGAAAAGCGATTGCCCCCAGAGTATCGGCAAAACTTAAAGCAGGTATGGTTTCAGGCGTTACTTCCTTGCCTTCCAGTCTTGATCCATTTGTTATTCGAAAAAAAGCTTTTACAGGAAAATCATTTGCCCGGGTATCGATTAAATCGGAGATCAAAGTGCTAACCCTTGCCCAAAATTCATTCCGTATCATAGAAAATAAAGTCCCCGCAGCTGTCGAATCTTTCAAACCGGAATTGTCGGATGATGATTTTCGTACCGAGGTGAAAGAAACATCAAAAGTGACCGGTAAAGTATTATTGACCGATGCCGAAATCGTTGTTTCCGGTGGAAGGGGAATGAAAGGTCCCGAATACTGGCAACCGCTCGAAGAATTAGCCGAAATACTTGGCGGGGCAACAGCCTGTTCGCGGCCTGTTTCGGATGAAGGCTGGCGGCCGCATGAAGAGCATACAGGTCAAACAGGAAAGATCATTGCACCCAATTTATACATTGCCGCGGGTATTTCAGGTGCCATCCAGCACCTTGCCGGGGTAAGCTCATCCAAATGCATTGTTGCCATCAATAAAGATCCTGACGCTCCTATTTTTGAATCAGCCGACTACGGTATAGTGGGCGATGTGCATAAAGTGCTTCCTGAACTGGTTGATATCCTTAAAAAAGCAAAGGCAGACCACGAGCTATAATTTAACGGCATAACTATTATGCATAACTCTTATGTTTGTCTTCTGCACGATGACAGATCATCCCGTTTCGTTTAACTCCTTCAGATTTTATAATTTTCTTGCACCAGAACCTTTAAAATTATTTATCCAAAAAATATTTTAATTGCCTAAATATTTCAATAACTGAAACTTTTATATTGAATTATTCTAAATTGATATATCTCAATCTATTTTCATATGGATATATCAATATTTTTTTATTTTTGCGCGTGTCTTAAAAAGACTTGTTTATTGAAATTGAATATTTTATGGAAAGTCAATCGCTAGTTTTATTTTTTATAACCGCCGTTGTTCTTGTAGGTGCAGCGATATTATTTTCGTCGTTTGTACCTCCCCGGTCGGTCAACCCACAGAAATTTGAGCCTTACGAATGCGGGATACCTGCCATTGGCGGCGCATGGCTCCAATATACGGTGGGTTATTACATCTTCGCCATTCTTTTTCTGATCTTTGATGTTGAAACCGTTTTCGTGTATCCCTGGGCATCGATCATGCAGAAAGCACATATGACAGGATTTGTGGAAATAGTTATCTTTTTCTTTATTCTGGGTCTTGGATTGTTATATGCCTGGAGAAAACATGCGCTGAAATGGGAATAGGAAAAAAGAAAACCAAAGAAGAATTTTATGCCAATGATTACCCGATCATATCAGAACATGAGGGTGGCGGGATCATGCTGGCAAAACTGGATGCACTGGTCAACTGGTCGAGGGCTAATTCGCTCTGGCCGCTGACATTCGGAACACGCTGCTGTGCTATCGAAATGATGGCAACCGGTGCATCACGTCACGATTTTGCACGATTTGGAACCGAGGTGGCAAGAGCAACGCCGCGTCAAGCCGATGTGATCATTATTTCAGGATCGATTGTGTATAAGATGGCACCGGTACTCAAACGACTTTACGACCAGATGGCCGAACCTAAATACGTCATTGCTATGGGAGCCTGTGCGATTTCAGGAGGTCCTTTCTTTTACAACTCGTATTCTGTTGTTAAGGGCGCCGATCATGTGATACCGGTCGATGTATATGTGCCGGGTTGTCCGCCGCGTCCGGAAGCTTTGCTATACGGCATCATGCAACTTCAGAAAAAAATCAAACGGCAGCGAACTCTGGGCAAAAAAATGGAAATTTCAGAGGAGCAGGAAGATATTTGAAAAAGCGTACTGCAATGGTGCCATTTTAATCATAGTAACACATTAATAATATAGTATCGCTATCCATGACAAATGAGGACTTAAAATCATTCATTCTAAAGCTTGAGCCGGAAGCCGAAATTTCGGAGGGAAAACAATACATGAATGTGATCCTGCCGAAAGATAATTTTCATGCCATTGCCAAACAGCTAAAGGAATCGGATGAAACGGCGTTTGATTATCTTTTTTGTCTTTCCGGCGTCGACTACCCTGAGTATATAATGGTTGTTTACCACCTTGAATCCTCAAGGCACAAGCACAGCCTTGTACTTAAAATAAAAACCGGTGATCGCGAAAATCCCGAGGTTGAAACTGTTTCGGATATCTGGCGTACTGCAGATTACCATGAACGGGAAGTGTTCGACCTGCTTGGTGTTAAATTCACCAATCACCCTGATCTCCGAAGACTTTTCCTGGACGAAAACTGGGGATTTCCCTTACGAAAAGACTATGTTGATGAAATCAGAATTGTAGAACGATAGATCATGGCAGCAGAAGAACAGGATACAATTAAAACCCAGGAATACCTGGTGAATATGGGACCTCAGCATCCGTCAACTCACGGTGTGCTCAGGCTGCTTCTGAAACTCGAAGGTGAAATTGTACACAATGTCGATCCGCATATCGGTTATATCCACAGCGGTATCGAAAAAATGTGCGAATCGCTTGCCTATCCGCAAATCGTTCACCTCACCGACCGTATGGATTACCTTTCGGCTCATATGAACAATGAAGCCGTATGCCTTTGTGTTGAGAATGCACTTGAAGTTGATGTTCCGGAACGTGTGAAATATATCCGAACGATCATGTCCGAACTTCAGCGTCTGGCTTCGCATCAATTATGGTGGTGTGTTATGGGTATGGATCTGGGAGCATTGACTACCTTCTTCTACGGCCTTCGCGACCGTGAAAAGATTCTCGATATTTTTGAAGAAACTTGCGGAGCAAGGCTTACAATGAATTATAGTGTTCCCGGTGGAGTGATGTTTGACATTCATCCGAATTTTCAGAAACGGGTCAAAGAGTTCATCACCTACTTCAGGAAAAAATTACCCGAATACGATCAGTTGCTGACCGGCAATGTAATCTTTCACGAACGCACCAAAGGGATCGGTTATCTTTCGCTTGAAGATGCCATAAGTTATGGCGTTACCGGACCTTCTGGAAGGGCTTCGGGATTTTCATGCGATGTCAGAAAACATCATCCCTATAGTGCTTATTCAAAGGTCACTTTTAACGAAGCGCTCGACCTGGAAGGCGATACATTTGCCCGGTACAAAGTCAGGATAACAGAAATGTGGGAGTCGCTTTCGATTATCGAACAACTGATCGACAACATTCCCGAAGGTGATCATGCCGTGAAAATGAAAGGGGTTATTAAGCTTCCTGAAGGTGAGTTTTACCAGCGGGTTGAAGCAGCAAGAGGTGATTTCGGTGTATTCATTATCAGCGATGGTAAGAAAAATCCTTACCGTGTAAAATTTCGTTCGCCGGGATTTTCCAACCTTTCGGCACTTAACGCTATCGCCAAGGGATGGAAAATTGCCGATCTCGTTGCGATCATGTCTACACTCGATCTTGTTATTCCGGATATTGACAGATAAAATAAAAAAATAAATATGGCTTTTAGTATTTACGATTTTTCAACCCTGACAGAAGCAATCCATGAAGGCCTGAGTTCACGGTTTTCGGCTGGAGTTACGCTGGGAATTGAATGGGTAATCATAGGGCTTTCCGTTTTGCTTTTTGTTGCCATTTTCGGATTGCTCCTGGTTTACCTCGAACGAAAAGTCTGCGCCTTCTTTCAGCAACGGTTGGGACCCATGCGGGTGGGATACTGGGGACTTTTGCAAACCATCGCCGATTTCATCAAGTTACTGATGAAAGAACTTATCATGCCAAAAAAAGCTGATAAGTTTTTATATAATCTGGCTCCATTCATCGTAATCATTGTAACTTTTCTTGCCATATCAGTAATGCCTTTTGCCAAAGGGTTGCAGGCACTCGATTTTGATATCGGAGTATTTTTTGTCACGGCTGTCTCATCTGTTGGTGTTGTCGGAGTACTTTTGGCGGGTTGGTCGAGCAACAATAAATATTCACTGATCGGAGCTATGCGAAGTGGCGCCCAGATCGTGAGCTATGAACTTTCTGTAGGATTATCACTGATTACAATAATCATTTTAGCTGGGAGTATGCAACTTTCTACTATTGTGGAAGCACAACGAACCGGATGGTTTATTTTCAGGGGTCATATTCCGGCAATAATTGCCTTTTTTATTTTTGTAATTGCGGGTACAGCCGAAACCAACCGTGGACCTTTCGACCTTGCTGAAGCTGAATCGGAACTCACAGCAGGATTCCATACCGAATATTCGGGAATTAAATTTGCCTTCTTCTTTTTAGCCGAATACATCAATCTCTTCATTGTTGCAGCTATGGCAACCACTGTTTTTCTTGGTGGTTGGATGCCTTTTCATTTTGGCCATTTCGAAGGATTTAATCACATAATGGATTTCATCCCGCCGATTTTCTGGTTTTTCGGTAAAGTAATGGGGGTCATTTTTCTGATCATGTGGTTCAAATGGACATTTCCGCGCCTCCGGATCGATCAGATCCTTCAGCTTGAATGGAAATATTTACTGCCGATAAACCTCGTCAATATTCTGGTCATGACTTTTATCGTGCTGAAAGGCTGGCATTTTTAAATAGCAGATGAGCATATGAAATCATTATATAATTATATAATATCGATTTTAAAGGGTATCTGGACACTGATACAGGGCATGCAGGTAACGGGACATTATTTTTTCCGCCCGAAGCTGATCCTTACCCAGCAATATCCTGAGAACCGGGAAAAACTGGAAATGTTCGACCGTTTCAGGGGTGAGGTGGTGATGCCACATAATGAACATAATGAACATAAATGCACGGGTTGCGGAATATGTGAATTGAATTGTCCAAACGGTTCGATCGAAATTATTTCAAAATCCATCGAATTGCCAGATGGCAAAAAGAAAAGAGCGATCGATAAACACATTTATCACCTGAGTATGTGTACTCTTTGTAACTTGTGTATTAAGAGCTGTCCGGAAGGTGCGATTGTAATGGCACAAACATTCGAACATGCTGTCTGGGACAGGACAAAACTGACGAAAGTCCTGAATCAGCCCGGATCGCATATTATGGAAAAAGTTAAAGAAGAAGCAAAATGAATAATCAGGTAATGTTTTTCATCTTATCGGCAGTGATACTGGCCTTCTCTGTAATGACGGTCATCACCCGTAAAATATTAAGGGCTGCCGTATACCTGCTCTTTGTCCTGATTGCCACAGCAGGTCTTTATTTTATGCTGAATTACAATTTTCTGGCAGCCGTGCAGCTTACGGTGTATGCAGGTGGTATCGTTGTCCTGATCATTTTTTCCATTCTGTTGACCAGCAATATTAGTGAGCGTGCTGAAATGGCAGGATGGAAACAATCGATTTTTTCAGCTATTGCTGTCATTGCCGGAGCCATCTTCACCCTGATGACGATTTTACGATTTGCCTTTGTACCCTCCGGTGAACCACCGATCTCTTCGGATGTACAAACTGTTGGCGAACATCTTATTTCGTATGGAAAAGGAGGTTATGCACTGCCTTTTGAAGTGATCAGTGTATTGCTTCTTGCGGCTATGATCGGGGCGATCGTTGTTGCCCGTAAAGAATCAAATAATACAAATTCTTAACAGTATGATCGAAGGAACTCCAATCACTTATTTTTTAGTCATCAGCACGCTGATGTTCTTCATCGGAATCTATGGTTTTCTGACACGTAAGAACCTGATCACGATGCTGATGTCCATTGAGCTGATATTGAATTCGGTGAATATAAATTTTGTGGTCTTCAACAAATATTTATATCCGCATCAGCTTCAGGGACATTTTTTTGTATTGATCATCATTGCCGTTGCTGCTGCTGAAGCCGCCATCGCCATTGCGATCATTATCAATATCTACAGAAACTTCAAGTCAATTGATGTTGAAAAAGTAGATGAATTGAAGTTTTAAGGTTATGATTCGTAGTACGATAAAATATATTGAGGTAATTAAATTCTAAATTTCAGAGATCCAAAATATGGTTGATTTCACATATACCTTACTGATCCCCCTGATTCCCTTTATACTTTTCGTCTTTCTGGGATTGACAGGTCATAAATTCAAGCCTGTGGTATCGGGTATCATTGGCACGACGGGACTGTTTGTTTCCACGCTGCTTTCATACATCGCAGCAATTCAATATTTTTTCGGTATCGAAAAAGTGGGCGGAGCTTTTCCCCAGATCACAGCCTTTAATATGGTTTGGCTGAGGTTTACAGAACACCTCCACATCGATCTGGGTGTTTTCCTCGATCCAATATCGGTGATGATGCTGATAGTGATCACAACGGTTTCGTTCATGGTGCATATTTACAGCATTGGTTACATGAAAGGTGAAAGAGGATTTCATCGTTTTTTCTCGTTTTTGTCCCTGTTCAGTTTCGCCATGTTAGGACTGGTGGTTGCCACCAACATTTTTCAGATGTATATCTTCTGGGAACTTGTGGGTGTATCATCCTTTTTACTCATTGGGTTTTATTACGAAAAACCATCGGCGGTTGCCGCTTCGAAAAAAGCATTTATTGTCACCCGCTTTGCCGATCTGGGTTTTTTAATCGGAATACTGATTTTATCCTATACAACAAAGACATTTGATTTTAAAACGTTGACGGATCCGGCAGGTCCTGCGATCATGCATGTCGGCGGGGCAACATTTCTGGGTCTTTCCGTCATCACCTGGTCACTAATACTTGTATTCATAGGTGGTGCCGGAAAATCAGCGATGTTTCCACTTCATATCTGGCTGCCCGATGCCATGGAAGGCCCGACACCCGTTTCTGCATTGATCCATGCGGCAACAATGGTTGTGGCAGGTGTTTACCTGGTAGCAAGGCTTTTCCCGATTTATGCCCTGGCAGCGACGCCAGGACTTGAACTGGTTGCATATGTTGGAGGATTTACATCGCTTTTTGCAGCTATCATCGCGTGCACGCAAATGGATATCAAGCGGGTACTTGCTTACTCGACGATGTCGCAGATCGGGTATATGATGCTGGCACTTGGTGTTTCGGGATACGGAGGTGAACAAGGACTCGGGTTTATGGCCTCGATGTTCCATCTGTTTACGCACGCTATGTTCAAAGCTTTATTATTCCTTGGTGCAGGTGCCATCATTCATGCTGTTCACAGCAATTATATGAACGAAATGGGAAATCTCAGGAAATATTTGCCGATCACACATATCACGTTCCTGATAGCCTGCCTTACGATTTCAGGAATACCGCCATTCTCAGGCTTTTTCAGCAAAGATGAAATTCTGGCAGCCGCTCTCGAACACAATAAATTTTTATTCTTTGTGGAGTGGGCAGTAGCAGGTGTGACTGCATTTTATATGTTCAGGCTTTACTTCGGGATTTTCTGGGGAAAAGAAACTCAATATCATCACACTCCCCACGAAGCACCATATGTGATGACCATTCCATTGATGATTCTGGCTTTCGGATCGATCTTCAGCGGGTTCCTTCCGTTTCACAACCTGGTAACTTCTGATGGAATGCCTTTTGAGTCGCACATTGACTGGCTGGTTGCCATTCCTTCAATCCTTGTCGGAGTATTCGGAATTATCGTTGCATGGGTCATGTACAAGAAAGCCAACGACCTTCCTGATAAAGTAGCAGCCCGTATGAGTTATTTTTACAAATGGGCCTATCATAAATTTTACATGGACGAAGTTTACCTGTTCGTCACAAAGAAAATCATCTTTGCTCATATTGCGAAGCCGGTTGCCTGGTTCGATCGTCATGTTGTAGATAGCACAATGAATGGAATAGCATGGGTGACAACAACGTCATCAAAAAAAATTAAGAATTTCCAGTCTGGTCAGGTTCAGCAGTATGGGTTTATCTTTTTTACAGGTGTGATTGTGCTGGCAATTGTTTTTATTATTTTCTGGTAATGATAAATATTGATAATCGATGGATATTTTAACCTTATTAGTAGTTGTTCCTGTTCTGACCATCATAGGGATCGGTTTTACAAAGGATATGAAGCAAACCCGTCTGGTCAGTGCGATTGGAATGAGCATTCAGCTTATCATTGCAGCTACACTGATCATTCTTTACCTGCGCGAACGCAATGCAGGGAACATGGCGGAAATGCTTTTTATGCGCGATATCGTGTGGTTCCCAACATTGAATATTCACTATACCGTCGGGGTCGACGGGATTTCGGTAGCAATGATCGGTTTGACGGCTATGGTGGTTTTTGCCGGAATATTTGCATCATGGAAGGTGGACTTTTTGCCGAAGGAATTTTTTATTTCGCTTATTCTTCTGTCCTCCGGAGTGTTCGGGTTTTTTATTTCCATCGACCTTTTCACCATGTTTTTATTTTATGAATTGGCTGTTATCCCGATGTATTTGCTGATTGGTATCTGGGGCTCGGGTCCAAAGGAATATTCAGCCATGAAATTGACACTGATGCTGATGGGGGGTTCCGCTTTACTGCTCGTAGGACTGCTGGGAATTTACTTTAATTCAGCTCCGGATGGCGGACAACTAACCTTTAATCTGCTGGATATTTCAAAAATAACGATACCGATGTCGGCACAGCGGTTTTTGTTCCCGTTTACATTCATCGGATTTGGTGTTTTGGGTGCATTGTTCCCGCTGCATACCTGGTCGCCTGACGGTCATTCTTCGGCACCTACCGCAGTTTCAATGCTTCATGCCGGAGTACTTATGAAATTAGGGGGTTATGGTGCTTTTAGGGTAGCCATGTTCCTGATGCCGGAAGCAGCTCACGAAATGGCCTGGATATTTATTATTCTAACAACTATAAGTGTTGTATACGGAGCTTTTGGAGCAATTGTCCAAAAAGATTTAAAATACATCAATGCATATTCTTCGGTCAGTCATTGCGGCCTTGTACTTTTTGCCCTGCTAATGATGAATGAAACAGCGATGAATGGCGCCATTCTTCAGATGATCTCACACGGCCTGATGACAGCCCTTTTCTTTGCCCTCATCGGGATGATTTACGGACGGACACATACACGGATCATCACAGATATGGGCGGATTGATGAAAGTGATCCCGTTCCTGGGTGTCACTTATGTGATTGCTGGTCTCGCATCGCTTAGGACTTCCGGGATTTAGCGGTTTTGTTGCTGAAATGACCATTTTTGTCGGCGCTTTCCAGCATCCCGATTCATTTCATCGCATCGCGATCATCGTTGCCACAACTTCAATTGTTATTACTGCTGTGTATATTTTACGGGTCATTGGCATTTTACTCCTTGGACCGATAAAGGATAAACATTTTGTGGATTTAAAAGATGCAGACTGGTTTGAACGGCTTTCTACCATTACACTGATGTTCGGCATTATCATGATCGGTATTGCGCCATTCTGGCTTTCTACAATGATCGGACACAGTCTGCAGCCCATTGTTGCAAAACTGAACGGAATCCCGTTACTGGGAATAAATTAATTTAATGACTCATTAACATTATAAAAATATTTTATGAACCTGAGTGATTTTTTGACCATGCGACATGAACTACTGCTGACAGCAGTGGCCATGATCGTTTTGATCGTCGAACTCTATTTAAAGCCGGGGGCCAAACATAAAGTCATTCCGATAGCGATTTTCCTTTTCCTGCTGAACCTGGTCATTGGATTTTTGCCGGCTAAAACAGGTTTATTGTTCGGAGGTATGTATAAAAATACACACCTGACCATTATGATGAAAAACATTCTCAACATCGGAACCTTCATCATTTTTCTGCAATCTGTAACCTGGCTGCGTAAAGAGGAAAACAGGGATAAGATCAGCGAGTTCTTTATTTTGCTGTTGTCGACACTTATCGGGATGAATTTTATGATATCGGCAGGTAATTTCCTGATGTTTTATATCGGAATCGAACTGGCTACCTTACCGATCGCTGCACTTGCAGCTTTTACACATCACCAGAACCGTTCGGCAGAAGCCGGGATCAAGCTAATCCTTTCTTCAGCGCTTTCTTCCGGGATATTGTTGTTCGGTTTGTCAATGATCTATGGAACGACGGGGTCGGTTTATTTTGAAGACGTAAGGATGGTATATTCACAAGAACCACTTCAGGTCCTGGCATTCATTTTTTTCTTTGCCGGCATGGCTTTTAAAATTTCACTGGTTCCTTTTCACCTTTGGACTGCCGACGTATATGAAGGTTCACCTGTAAATGTCACTTCCTATTTGTCCGTTATTTCAAAAGGAGCAGCTGTATTCATTTTAACGATCATCCTTTACACAGTTTTCAGTTCGCTTGCTTTTCTGTGGAAAGATGTGATCTACATCATTGCTGTGCTGACCATGACCATTGGTAATTTGTTTGCCCTTCGACAGAAAAATCTTAAGCGTTTTCTGGCGTTTTCGTCCATTGCACAGGCAGGTTTTATTTTACTGGGGATTCTTCCGGGCTCGCAGTTGGGCATGACCTCTGTTATCTATTTCGTACTCGTTTATATTTTCTCGAATTTGGGGGCTTTTGGTGTTGTTTCGGCAGTGGCTTCAGTTACAGGCAAAGAATATATGGATGATTACAACGGAATGTATAAAACAAATCCAAAGCTTAGCTTACTAATGTTGCTGTCATTATTTTCGCTGGCCGGGATTCCGCCGGTTGCCGGATTTTTCGGAAAATTCTTTTTATTTACATCGGCTGCTTCGGGAGGCTACTACTGGTTGGTTTTTATTGCCGTTTTAAATGCTACTGTTTCACTTTACTATTATTTACTCGTTGTAAAAGCCATGTTTATTAATAAAAGTGAAGCACCGATTCCTTATTTTAAAAGTGATTTTCCGACAAAAATGGGATTGATCATTTGTACGGCAGGTATCGTTGTACTCGGATTTTACAGCCAGATATACGAATTAATTAATGCATTGAGCATCGGTATAAATTAAAAGGATAGAAGAAAATGGCTCTTACCAAAGGAAAACATATTGTTGAAGAGATCAATGGAAACCGTTGCACTATCGTTGAAAAAGGGATGGATGAAAAGCGGGTGGAATTCCTGAAAGATTTACTTACGTTCAATGGTTTCGAAGTCCGGGTTCAGGAAGAAAAGGGTGAAACTGAAGATGCGCCGGTAACATACACACTCGGTGTGACGGATATCATCTTCAATCCGGTGATCGCCGTTTACCAGATGCGGCTGAAAACGAAAGAAGGTAAAAAAGTTTCACCGGCTTACTGGAACCAATACACCGACAAAATCGACAACCGCTACTGGAGATTCTGGATCAAGCTAAAAAAAGATTGATCTTTTTGTTTTCAGCTATAATTTCAGGCTGAGGCTTACCAATTCCGCTATATCATAATTCTTCATCGATTCTTCCCTGTTTTTATACTTGATCCCATCAGTCATCATGACCATACAGAACGGACAGGCTGTACAAATAATATCAGCCCCCGTCTCGATCGCTTCTTCGGTTCGTTCGATAAAGACCTCTTTGTTCCCTTTTTCCGCTTCCTTGAACATCTGGCCACCTCCGGCTCCGCAGCATAATGCAAAGCTCCTGTTTCGCTTCATTTCCACTTTTTCTCCTGGCAGTGCATTCAATACGTCGCGTGGAGCCTGGTATTCGCCGTTGCCCCTTCCGAGGTAACAGGGATCGTGAAAGGTAATTTTTTTATCCCTGAAAATACCATCATCTATTTTAATCTTTCCGTCAGAAATTAACGTCTGAAGAAACCTGGAATGATGGATCACTTCATAATTTCCGTTAAAATCGGGATATTCATTTTTCAGTGTATTGTAATCATGCGGGCAACAGGTAATGATCTTTTTTACACCATAGCCATTCATAATTTCAACATTCATCATGGCCTGCATCTGGAAGAGCATTTCGTTTCCCGAACGGCGGGCCACATCGCCGCTGTCGGTTTCTTCTGTGCCCAATACAGCATAGTCAATATTAAAATAGTTTAATATTTTGACAAATTCTCTTGTCACTTTTTTATAGCGGTCATCAAAAGCACCTGCCGAACCGACCCAGAAAAGGTATTCGGGTGATTTTCCCGATGAAGCTTTTTCTGCCATTAGTGGAACTGTAAGTCCTTCTGCCCAAAGCATCCGGTCTTCGGGCGAAAATTGCCAGGGTGCCCCGTTGTTTTCAATGTTCGTGAACATCGCATTTAGTTCACCCGGAGCAGCCGATTCTTCCATCACCAGATACCGCCGCATATCCACAATGATCGAAGGATGGTTGATATTGACCGGACATTCCTGTGCACAGGCGTTACATGTTGTACAGGCCCAAAGTTCTTCCGCTGAAATATAATCCCTGATCAGGGCTTTCTGATCGTCAAATCCTTTTCCCACTTTCACCAAACCGGGACCTTTTTCTTTCATCCTTGCCCGAACATCCATGATGATCTTCCGGGGAGACAATTTCTTTCCTGTTATATTTGCCGGACATACTGATGTACAACGGCCACATTCGGTGCATGTCAGCGAATCGAGGTAGTTTTTCCAGGTAATATCCTCCACATCTTTCACCCCGAAACGCGAAACCGTCTGTTCGGTAGTTGCAGGTTCGCTAAAGGCCGTCTCCGGATTCATCATCAGCTTTACCTCTTTTGTTATTTCCGGCATATTATAAAGGGTTCCCAAAGGTTCAAGCCGCGATAAAAACACATTCGGGATCGACATAAACACATGAAAATGCTTGGAATAAGGCAGAATGTTGGCAAAAATAAAAATGAGGAGGATATGCGACCACCAGTATACTTCGTGAAGGGTATGCGCTGTTGAATAATCAATTGCATGGGAAGGGATCAGCGAACCGGCTATAAAACTGCTCACCGGAAAGTAGCCTTCCCTGCTGTCAGGATGAAGAATACAATAGTATGTATTTAATCCAAGAAGGGAGATCATGAGCAAAAGGATCAATGATAGAGCGATGTTGGCATCCTGATGCGATTTATGCTCCATTTCGATACCGCTGAACCGCTTAATGTGCAGGAATAATCTCCGGCCTAAAAAAATAAGAATGGCAATGGTGATCAAAAAAGCAAAAATATCACCTGAAGCAATGATGATGTCGTATACAATCCCCAGGAAGCCAAAGATTCTTTCAGTCCGGAAAATACCATCAATGATCATTTCAAGACTTCCGATCAGAATAACGCAAAATCCCCAGAAGACAATGGCGTGTAACCAACCGGCAAAAGGAAAACGCAGAATTTTTGTCTGACCGATAGCGACTTTGATCATCAGTTGGAATCGTCTTCCAAAATTTTTCACCGGAAATGGCTTGGTTTGCCTGAAAAAGAGATAAATTCTTCTCGAGGTCCAGCTAAAAATTCCAAGTGTGATCAGTACGGTTATTATGAAGACGATCTGCTTTGTCATAATGAAGAACTTTAAAATCGCATACAATTATACTGCATATAAAATTAAGAATTAAAATAAATAGCAGATTTGATAAAAAAAATTAAACTTTTTTTAGGCTCCTCCCAGAATAAGACGAAAACATTCCAAATATAGGAAGTCTTCTCAATTATAGAATAGTAAGAATTGAAATTATTAGGAAATCTTTTATTAAAAAACGAAACAAATGATTCATGGATTTAATAAAAAAGGTGTGGCTCATCAGCCACACCCCTCAAACCAAAAACCAAAAACCAAATATTAGAGTGTAACATTCTAAACAAAAACTAAGCGTATATAACTTTTTTATATTTACTTAATTTGGTTAGAATCGACAATTGATAATTCAATTGCAACATGAGTTTGTCAGAAATCATGCCAAAAATAATGCAGTGTGTATCGTTAATAAACGTTAAAAACCTAATATTCTGCCCAATCAAAACGTATTTTTGTGAGTATGAACCGAAAAGGATTTATTCTGATCATCGTTGTACTTACCATTGCCCTCATTGGGCTCATGGTTATACAATCGTATTGGATCAGAAGTGCGATCATTGTAAAACAAAGCAATTTTATCCGGGATGTGAACGGTGCTATATCTAATGTTGTGTACAAACTTGAAAGGATTGAAGCTGCTAACCAGCTGAAGAACCGGATCAATTATATGCAACAGCAGCAAAAATGGTTGTATTCTTATGATTCACTTTCAAGGAATGTGACGAAGGATAAATCCATCATTTCCGATCCGAATGAAGCTGCACGGTATTTCAGGAGATCACAGATGGCTCAGGAACTGCTTCAAAACATGATTTTCGATTACAGCAATTTACCTGTTGAAAAAAGAATTACGTCCGAAGAACTTGATTCACTGATCTCCGGTGAGTTAAAAAACAAGGGTATCAATACCAATTATGAATTCGGTGTTTTCAGTCCACTGCGAAACATTATGCCTATTCAAAAAACAGGTAAATATCCCAAAGAACTTCTGAATGAAGGGTTTTCGTTTGCCCTCTTCCCAAACGATATGTTCAACAACCATGATTACCTGATGGTCTACTTCCCGTATGAAAAACGGTTTTTGATTTCACAACTCTGGCAGACATTGTCGATTTCGATTGTCTTTATCATCATCATTATATTATCATTTGCTTATACTGTCATCACCATTCTCCGGCAAAAGAAAGTATCCGAGATGAAAAATGATTTTATTAACAATATGACACATGAGTTTAAAACACCTATATCAACCATATCGCTTGCTTGTGAAGCACTGGGTGATAAAGACATCATCAAATCCGAGAATTTGTACAACAACTATATCAATGTAATCAATGAAGAGAACCGGAGGTTGGGAAGCATGGCCGAACGGATTTTGCAATCAGCCTCCCTCGAAAAAGGCCAGATATTGCTAAAACGGGAACAGGTCGATGTGCATGAGATCATCGAAGAAACGATCAATAATATCAAACTTCAGGTTGAAAAAAAAGGAGGTTTTATAAAAACCAGGCTGAAGGCAGCATCTCATAGTATCAATGCGGACAGGGTACATCTGACCAACGTAATTTTTAACCTGCTCGACAATGCAAATAAATACACACCGGTGACGCCTGAAATCGTTGTTACCACCGAAAATTCGTTCAGCGGACTACTGATCTCTGTTCAGGATAACGGCATCGGTATCAGCAGATCCAATCAAAAGAAGATATTTGAGAAACTTTACAGGGTTCCGACAGGAAATATTCATAATGTTAAAGGATTCGGACTTGGCCTGAGCTATGTAAAAACAATCATTGAGGAACATGGCGGGAAAATAACCCTCGAAAGCGAAATTAACAAGGGAACCAAATTTGTTATATATTTACCGATAGAAAATCAACTGTAAAATTAATCCCCAAAAAAATGGATGAAGAAAATATCAAAGTATTGCTGGCCGAAGATGACAAAAATCTCGGTTCCATTCTAACTTCGTACCTTGAAGCAAAAGGATTTCCTGCTACACTTTGCCACGATGGACAGGTCGCTATTGATGCATTCAAAAAAGATACGTTTGATTTTTGTATCATCGATGTGATGATGCCTGTGAAGGATGGTTTCACCCTGGCCAAAGAAATCCGTCAGATCGATGCGAAAATTCCGATCCTGTTCCTTACAGCCAAGGCCATGCAGGAAGACAAGTTGAAAGGGTTCGAAATCGGAGCGGATGATTACCTTACCAAACCGTTCAGCATGGAGGAACTGTTGATGAGGATCCGGGCCATTATTCGCCGGACAACCGAAAGCAAAACACTTGAAACACACCGGAACATTTATGAAATCGGAAAATTCAGCTTTGATTTTAACCGGCAGATACTCAAGTCGGAGGAGGAGGAACATAAGCTGACTTCAAAAGAATCGGAATTGCTGAAAATGCTTTGCGAAAATGTAAATGATGTACTCGACAGGAGTGAAGCGCTAAAAAAGATCTGGTTCGACGACAGCTATTTCAATGCACGCAGTATGGATGTGTACATCACTAAGCTAAGGAAATATCTTCGTACCGATCCGTCAATAGAGTTGATCAATGTGCACGGGGTTGGATTCAAACTTGTAATAAACCAGTAAATCAGCAGTAAATATTGACTGAAAGACTACACCCATTATTCCAGATTGCGGTATAGCGCCAACATGTTTTCAGGCGTTTCTTCTTCCTGAATAATATCCCATAACACCTGTGACGACAACCCTCGCTGTGTATTGGTCAGTGCGATGATCACACGATCGTTTTTCATGTCACGGATAAAATAGGTACGAAAACCCTTCCACCAGCCAAAATGATATACCGTGCTGTCCATATCCGATTTAATCCGCCATCCAAAACCATAATTACCATTTCGCCTCCAGTACGAAGGACTTCCCGGCGAAAATGCAACTGTGAGTTCGGATTTGGGTAATAAGGTCCCATCGTCAAGTGCAACACTGAATTTAAAGAGATCTTCTACTGTGGAGTAAACTCCTTTGTCACCTACCACCCCGTTTAAATAATAGTCCCCGAATGCCGAAGACCATCTGCCTGTACGCCGGTATCCCTGCACATCTACAGGTACACGATTTTCAATTGAATTGTCTTTCTTCAGGCAGTAAATAAACGAATCATTCATACCCAACCGGTCGAATATCTTTTCTTTAACGAAAGAATTGAAAGGCTTGCCGGAAATCCTTTCGACAACAGATGCAAGCAAAGCATAATTGGTGTTGCAGTAATGAAAACCTTTATCCGGTTCAAAATAAGCGGGTGGATTGTATTTTACAAATAACCCGATGACATCTTCATTGCTGATGGGTTTATTGATGTCCCAAAATTTATCTGCCAGCGACATGTAACGGGATAATCCGGATCGATGGTTCAGTAAATTGCGAATGGTAACCTGTTTGTTTGGAAATTCCGGGATATATTTTATCAGTAAATCATCGTAACCGAGCTTTCCTTCCGTTTTTAAAAGCATGATGGCCGCAGCTGTAAACATTTTCGACACAGAAGCAAGCTGAAATGCAGATTCGGTTGTCAGGGGCGTTTTATTCCTGAAATCTGCATAACCATAAGCATTTTGAAAAACCGTTTTTCCCTGTTCACCATAAAGAACAGTGCCATTAAAGAGGCCCCGTTTGTGAAGATGGCTGAAAATGCTGTCGAGTTCTAAAGATTTTTTCTCCCAGGAAATATTCTGGATATTGTAATACACACTTTCGGGTGCAACATAGGTTTTTTCCACAACAGGTTCGACAACAGATCTGTCCGTTCCCGAAAGAAAGAAAAACAACAGCAAACTTACTGCTGAAATAAGTACAATTAAATTTTTAACCTTCACTATTTTTAAAATCAATACTGTGTAGTATCAGATAATTTTACCGGCAAATATAGCAGGCTTTAGATAACAAACTACACCAGAACCCTGCAATAACTAACAATTTATTGTTCAATACAACTACAAACCAAACTTTCCGGAATTTATTTCTTAAATCCGGTATGCTTATACATTTTTAACTCCATTTTTAATGAAATGGTTACAGGCAATGAACTGGGGGAAATTAATTCAAGCAGAAGAAGTTAAGCCGAATCCGATTACATATTTCTCCGGTACTGACCGCCAACACTAAAAAGCGCGTTGGTTATCTGTCCAATAGATGCATATTTGGAGACTTCCATGAGCGTTTCGAAAACATTTTCATTCCTGACCGCGGAAATTTTTAATTTGCCAAGCCATTCTTCCGTTTCTTTCCGATAGGTCTTTTGCAATTCTTTCAACATAGAAATCTGGTATTCTTTCTCCTTTTTTGTCGCGCGGATCACTTCTCCCGGAATTGTAGTCGGTGACCCCTTCGAAGACAAAAATGTATTCACACCCATGATCGGTAATTCTCCCGAATGTTTTAATTCCTCGTAAAAGAGTGATTCTTCCTGAATTTTGCTGCGCTGATACATGGTTTCCATGGCCCCAAGGACTCCCCCTCTTTCAGTAATCCTGTCAAATTCGGATAGAACAGCTTCCTCCACGAGATCCGTTAATTCCTCGATAATGAAAGATCCTTGCAGTGGATTTTGATTTTTTGCCAGCCCGAGTTCATGGTTAATGATCATCTGGATTGCCATGGCGCGCCTTACCGATTCTTCAGTCGGGGTTGTGATGGCTTCATCATAGGCATTGGTATGAAGTGAATTGCAGTTGTCGTAAATGGCATATAAAGCCTGCAGGGTCGTCCGGATATCATTAAAGTCGATCTCCTGTGCATGCAGTGAACGGCCGGAGGTTTGAATGTGGTATTTCAGTTTTTGCGACCGGTCGTTGCCGTTATATTTCAGCTTCATGGCTTTGGCCCAGATCAAACGGGCAACCCTTCCCATGACAGAATATTCGGGATCGAGTCCGTTTGAAAAGAAAAACGAAAGGTTCGGTGCAAATGAATCGATATTCATTCCGCGCGAAAGGTAATATTCCACATACGTAAATCCATTCGATAACGTAAAGGCAAGTTGTGAAATCGGATTGGCACCGGCTTCGGCAATGTGATAACCCGAAATGGAAACCGAATAGAAATTACGGACATCGTTATCGATAAAATACTGCTGAATGTCGCCCATCAGTTTGAGCGAAAAATCCGTTGAGAAAATGCAGGTATTTTGTGCCTGGTCTTCCTTTAAAATATCCGCCTGAACCGTGCCGCGTACCCGGCAGAGGGTATCGGTCTTTATTTTATTATAGATTTCTGCCGGCAGGACTTTATCGCCGGTAATTCCCAGAAGCATCAATCCGAGACCGTCGTTACCTTCCGGAAGTTTACCCTGATATTCCGGACGCCTCGTACCGCGTTCGGCATAAAACTTTTCAATTTTCTTTTCCGTTACCTTTTCCAGACCGTTCTGACGAATGTACAATTCGCATTGCTGGTCGATGGCTGCATTCATAAAATACCCGACCAGCATCGGAGCCGGACCATTGATCGTCATCGAAACGGATGTTTTTGGATCGGTAAGAATAAACCCCGAATAAAGTTTTTTGGCATCATCGAGGCAGGCGATCGAAACTCCGGAATTACCTATTTTTCCATAAATGTCGGGCCTTCGTGCCGGATCTTCACCATAAAGCGTCACCGAGTCAAATGCCGTGGAAAGCCGTTTTGCAGGCATGCCAAGGGAAACATAATGAAAACGTTTATTGGTCCGCTCGGGACCGCCCTCTCCGGCAAACATACGTGTGGGATCTTCACCTACCCGCTTAAACGGGAAAACACCTGCAGCAAAAGGGAATTCTCCCGGCACATTCTCACGAAGGTTCCATTTTAAAATATCTCCCCAACCTTTATAAGCCGGCAGCGAAATTTTAGGGATTTGTAAATGGGATAAAGATTCGGTATGCGTACTTAACTTAAATTCCTGGTCCCTGACCTTAAAAACAAAGAATTTTGCTTTGTATGAATTGATTTTGTCCTCCCATGTTTCGAGGATCAGCTTGCTTGTCCCGTCAAGATTAACCGCTTCTTTTTTATAGCGATCCTCAAGGAGACGGATGATGGAAGTATCTGTTTCCTTTGATTCCTTCAATGCAGCTATCGTTTCCTGTATGGCATACAAACGCTGTGCAGCCGCTGCCTGCTTTTCTGTCCATTTATTATAATTTCTGACCGTTTCCGATATTTCCGACAAATAGCGTGTCCTGTTTGGCGGTATGATAAAAATCTTTTCAGGAAGCTCACCGTTATCTTCAATTTTCGATACGAAGGAAACGCCTGTTTTTTCTTTTATTTTAGCGATCAGTGCGTTGAACAACTGGTTTACTCCGGGGTCATTAAACTGCGAAGCAATGGTTCCGTAAACGGGCATTTCATCTGCTTTTTTATCCCAATGCTGATGATTTCGCTGGTATTGTTTTTTTACGTCTTTCAAAGCGTCCAGCGCACCACGTTTATCAAATTTATTCAATGCGATCAAATCGGCAAAATCAAGCATGTCGATCTTTTCGAGTTGGGTGGATGCACCGTATTCAGGTGTCATCACATAAAGAGAGATATCGCTGTGGTCGATGATTTCTGTATCCGACTGACCGATTCCCGAAGTTTCGAGGATGATAAGATCATAACCGGCAGTCTGAACAATGGATTCGGCATCCCTGACATATTGCGACATGGCAAGATTCGACTGACGTGTAGCCAGCGAACGCATATAAACGCGAGGGCTGTTAATCGAATTCATCCGTATTCTGTCGCCAAGCAATGCTCCTCCGGTTTTCCGCTTCGAAGGATCGACCGAAATAATGGCGATCGTTTTATCAGGAAAATTGTCCAGAAAACGTCTGACAATCTCATCCACCATCGAAGATTTTCCTGAGCCACCCGTACCGGTAATTCCCAGAACCGGTGATCTCCGTTTTTCTTTCTTTAATTTATCAATAAGGCCGTTTACCTTTTCAGGATAGTTTTCGCAGGCAGAAATCAGACGGGCAATGGCATTTGTATCTTTATTTTCGATTTCGGCAATAGTCGGGTTCCCATTCTTTCCTGTCGGGAAATCCGATTTCTTAACCAGGTCGTTTATCATTCCCTGTAAACCCATTTCACGTCCATCATCAGGAGAATAGATACGCGTAATGCCGTAATCATGCAGTTCTTTTTGTTCATCAGGAAGAATCACACCGCCACCGCCACCGAAAATCTTAATATGTCCACACCCTTTTTCTTTCAACAGATCGAACATGTATTTGAAAAATTCTATATGACCGCCCTGGTAAGATGTGATGGCGATCGACTGAACATCTTCCTGCTGAGCACAATCGACAATTTCCTGTACCGACCGGTTGTGTCCGAGATGGATCACTTCAACACCGGTCGACTGAATGATCCTGCGCATGATATTGATGGCGGCATCATGCCCGTCGAATAAGGATGCAGCCGTCACGATACGGATATGGTTCTTTGGCTTGTAAATTTCTGTCTTCTGCATGCTCGCTAACATTTATTGATCTAAGGAATGCAAATTTAAGGAAAGTTTGTGTGTCCATAAAGAATTATCTTTATCAGGATCAGGAAAGCCTGCAGCGAAATAAGGGGAACGGGAACACATCGTCAGGATATTTTAAAACAGTTTATCCCGGATCGTGTTTTATTTTGAAAATACCGGGTTCAAAAAAAATGCGGAATTTTGCAAATCCACAGTACAAATAAAAATAAGGACCATGAATATAAAAATTTCAACAGACCAGACACTTGATTTTATCACGAAAGAAGATATTTCTGTTTTCCGTAACGAACTCGAACACCATCAGCAGGACATTCAGAACAAGACTGGCAAGGGAAACGATTTTCTGGGATGGGTGAATCTTCCATCGAATATTGAAGAATCCGTTGTTGAATCCATAGAAAAAGCTGCTGCCTCGGTTCAAAAAAAAGCGGAAATTTTTGTTGTTATCGGCATCGGCGGCTCATACCTTGGGGCACGGGCTGTAATTGAAGCACTGAACCATAACTTTTCATATCTGCACCCGGAAAACAAGTACCCGAAAATCGTTTATGCGGGTCAAAATATCAGTGAAGATTACCTCAGTAATTTAGTGGAAGTGCTGGATAAAAGGGATTATGCGCTGACCGTAATTTCCAAATCGGGGACAACAACCGAACCAGCCATTGCTTTCCGGATATTGAAAAATCACCTGGAAATGAAATACGGGAAAGAGGCGGCAAAGGAAAGAATAATCGCGATCACCGATAAATCGAAAGGGGCTCTGAAAAAATTAGCTACCGACGAAGGATATCAGACGTATATTGTACCGGATGATGTTGGCGGCCGGTATTCCGTTCTGACTCCTGTTGGATTGCTTCCGATAGCGGTTGCCGGTTTTGACATCCGGAAACTGATTGAAGGCGCGAAAACAATGGAAGAATTTAATAAAATGGAAACTTCCATCGAAAAAAATCCGGTCGCCAAGTATGCTGCTACCCGAAATGCCCTTTACAGGAAAGGAAAACTCATCGAAATCCTTGTCAACTATCAGCCCAATCTGTATTATTTTACCGAATGGTGGAAGCAGCTTTACGGCGAAAGCGAAGGCAAGGATCACAAAGGAATATTTCCGGCCGGTGTAAACTTTACGACCGACCTTCATTCGATGGGCCAGTATATCCAGGACGGACAACGGATTATCTTCGAAACAGTGCTTTCAGTAGAAAAACCCAAAAAGAAACTGGAAATCCCGTTTGACAATGAAAACCTGGATGGGTTGAATTTTATTTCAGGCAAACGAATGCACGAGGTGAATAAAATGGCGGAGCTTGGAACCAGGCTGGCGCATGTTAAAGGCGGTGTTCCCAATCTACAGATCACAGTTCCTGAGATCAATGAATACAACCTGGGGCAACTAATCTATTTCTTCGAGATGGCGTGTGCGTTGAGTGGCTATATTCTCGGTGTCAATCCATTCGATCAGCCCGGCGTGGAAGCCTATAAAAAGAATATGTTCGCTTTGCTCGGAAAACCGGGTTATGAGGAAGAAACGGAGCAGTTAAGAAAACTGCTCTGAATGGTTCCTGTAAAAGGCAAAAAAAATCCGGCTCAGTGATCACTAAGCCGGATTTAAGATTTCATTTTATTTGTCTAATTCAGATCGAAACTTGTCTTCCCGATCTCGAAGCCATCAGCATAAACAAATACTTTGTAAGTACCTACCATAGCAGCATCTTCCTTCGATTTTTTATCCCAGAAAATACAGGTAGGAAGATCTTTATTTTCATAGGTCACCTCTTTTTTCGAGGAGTACTCCATCTGCTGACCCTGAAAATCGAATGAATAGTCACCGCCAACTTTCTGTGTAACCGTTACGTTATCCGGACGGAGAATACGGATATAGATGGTTTTAACACCCGGTTCGACCAGTTTATTTTCGCCGAGAGTGAAACAAACTTTTACTTTTTCAATTTTTTTTGCTTTGTCGGTGTCCCGTTCACGCCCACTTCCCGTATACCGTATCCCCCCGGCAGTGAGGTTGTATGCCCTCAATACCGTTGCTTCGTTCACCTTTTCGATCAGATTTTCCTTGTCTTTGGTAAGTTCACGGGTCCGGTCCTGTTCTTTGGTATATTGCTGCCTGATCTTTTCATTTTCTTCCTTTAAATCACGGTTTACGGTAAACAGTGAATCGAGCTGATGAACATAACCCTGTGTAATATTCCTGAGTAAATTCAGTTTTTTATTCACCTTCCCGTATTCCCATTTGTAATTCAGCAGCGATTGAATTTCTTTTGCATTGGCCAAAATGAGACTGTCTTTTACTGCAAGCGAATCGGATAATGCACCGTACGCCATTTTGATGCTGTCGTGTTTGGTGATCAGGTCGTTTAACTGGTTTTGCAGTTCGACCCGTTGTATTTCTTTATCGGCCAGCATAGCTTCATAGCTATGTCTCATGGGTAAAACCCAGATCAATATTCCGATGACGATGATCAGAAGCAGAACAGCCAGAATAATCCATATCCTGGAATTCGATTTGTTTCCTGATCCGCTCATGTTATTAGGTTCATTTGAGGACTGTGCCATTTTCTTTGAGAATTAATTGGTTGATATTTAACTAACACACGTACGTTAAATCTATCTGTTTGTTTCATTTTGAAGCGAACCTGAAATTTTAATGTTCGATTTCGCCTTTATTGTTCAAAAATAGGAAATATTGAATAACAATGTGTTTTTTTACTGGAAATAAAGATTCATTCACTTAAAAATTTGGTGGAACCAATAAATTGAACCCGATTCAAACAGTCGTGAAATATGTAAGAATACCGCGGAATTACGGTGAAATACCATTGAGATAAACAAGTGCACATCCGATTATTCAGTCCGGCTTACACGTAAACCCTTTGAATGTTCATTCCAAAGAAAATTTTTGTCCGTGCAGCGGTTGACAAACCTGGTTATCCGGTTTAATGCGATTCCGAACCCTCGGGTTCCTTAAAATGATCCCCTGTTTTTTCGGCAATGATTTTATACCACTCCTGGCTGTACCCGGGTTGTGACAAGGTCGGTACATGGTATTTGTAACCATCGGGAACCGGAACCGGAGTTTTAATATTGCCATCCATGTATTTTGTAAACAGGTAGGTGAAGAAATTCAGCCAGTGTTTGGCGGTTGCATTGCCTGTTTTTACCGAATAGTCGGTAATCATCGCAACGGCTCCATTGGGATCCGTTTTATAAAGATCAGCGGCCTTCTGGTCGATGTCTTTTGTTTCACTGATGTAGCCATCTTCCAGTTTCGCCTGTTCGGCCCTGATTTCGGGATGAATAATATCGTAACGTGTATAGGCAAAATTCGACACAAGATTGAAGATCCAGAATGCGGCGTCAAATTTAAAATCCATCATCGAACCGTTTCCCTGCGCATAAGCTTCAGGAGTTTTTGTTATCCCGCAATAAACCGGGAAAAATACGGTACTGGCAGCATCATCTACGCCGAACCAGAATATCCCGCCGATGGGATTGGGCAGCCAGCTTCTCGACTGTGCGACAAAAACAAATCCGGTTTGCTGGGTTGCAGCAGCCCGTTCATTGCAGTATGTTACACCATCAACCTTCCATTCAAGCGGCCGCCAGCGGTACGGATTGCCAAAAGGGCCGGCACCGATGTCTTTGGTCATATCGAGGGGTGTTCCTTCGAGGTGATCGCGCATGTAATCCATCACTTCATCCACCGAAATCTTCCGGTCGGGTTTGATCCACAATGGCATCCTGTCTTTCAGGTTATGGCCCGAGGCATAATCATAGTATTTATCCATACCTTCCTTCACCTTTCTGAAAAACGACCAGACCCTGACTTCACAAAACCGTGCACCGCCGAATGTGACCGGTGCATAAGTGTCGGAAAAGCTGAAATCCTGGTCCTTTCCGGTAAAATAATTTTTTGTACGTGCAAATGAGATCACATCATCGGCATACACACATTTCACTTCCGGATTATTTATTTTATCGATGGAGCTGAAGGTGATCGACTTTTTTCCATCTGCCAGCGGAAAAGTTGTTATTCTTGCCTGATTGGCATGGGCGCAAACATATCCGTCGGGAATTCTGAGGGCAACCCAGACAGCTCCTTTCTGACCTTCGCCTTTACCAATGATCTCAAAAATCCAGGCTTCGTTCGGATCGGATACGGAAATGGATTCACCTTCGCTATAGTACCCGTATTCGGAAACAAGTTGTGTCATCACTTTTATGGCTTCGCGGGCGGTTTTCGAACGCTGAAGGGCAATGTACATCATGCTCCCGTAATCCATAATAGCATCGGGCTGGTGCTGCAGATCCTCGCGGCCCCCATAGGTCGTCTCTCCAATCGCAACCTGGTATTCGTTCATGTTCCCGACAACATTGTAGGTTTGCCGGGCCTGTTTTATTTTTCCCAGAAATTTTCCGGTATCCCATTCGTATACATCCAGCATGGTACCTTCCGGATAGGTGGCAGCCGGCCAGTGGTATAATTCACCAAAGAGCACATGCGAATCGGCTGCATAACTGATGAACGTCGAACCATCCGTTGAAGCTCCTTTGGTGATCAGGTAATTCGTACATGCAAAAGAGGATAAACTTATCGTAATCAAAAACAACGCTGTAACAGCAATAAAGAATCGTTTCATAGTATCATATCTGTTTTAATGAATTTAACAACAGGACAAAAGTAGGCAAAAGACAAAAGTTGTAACGGAAAAGTTTACAGGAATTGTATAGTGAAAGGTGTTATCTGAATCCGAGACATTTAGTTTCTCACCTTTTCAACAAAGCGGATAACTACCATGAATTCTTGAATGAATTAGGACTGTTTAAAAAGATGAAACCATTGTTTTTAATGCCACAAAGGCACAAAAACACAAAGTTTCACTAAGGGATCTATTCATTTTCAACTCTTTGTGTTTTCTTTGCGTCTTAGTGATTTAGTGGCAAAATTGATACTGTCAGATTTTTTATTGAATTTAAAACGGTCTCTTCGTTTCTTGCCTTTTCAGCAAAGCGGATAATTACTTTGGATTTTTGAATGAATTAGGACTGTTTAAAAAGATAAAACCATTGTTTTTAATGCCACAAAGGCACAAAACCACAAAGTTTCACTAAGGGATCTATTCATTTTCAACTCTTTGTGTTTTCTTTGTGTCTTAGTGATTTAGTGGCAAAATTGATACTGTCAGATTTTTTATTGAATTTTAAACGGTCTCTTAGTTTCTTGCCTTTTCAGCAAAGCGGATAATTACTATGAATTAGAGACTGTTTAAAAATGATAAAACCATTGTTTTTAATGCCACAAAGACACAAAAACACAAAGTTTCACTAAGGGATCTATTCATTTTCAACTCTTTGTGTTTTCTTTGTGTCTTAGTGATTTAGTGGCAAAATTGGTACTGTCAAATTTTTTATTGAATTTTAAACAGTCCATTAGTTTCTTGCCTTTTCAGTAAAGCGGATAATTACTATGATGAATTAGAGACTGTTTAAAAATGATAAAACCATTGTTTTTTATTGCCACAAAGACACAAAACCACAAAGTTTCACTAAGGGATCTATTCATTTTCAGCAAAGCGGATATATTACTTATGAATTCTTGAATGAATTAGAGACTGTTTAAAAATGATAAAACCATTGTTTTTTAATGCCACAAAGACACAAAAACACAAAGTTTCACTAAGGGATCTATTCATTTTCAACTCTTTGTGTTTTCTTTGCGTCTTAGTGATTTAGTGGCAAAATTGATACTGTCAAATTTTTTATTGAATTTTAAACAGTCTCTTTAGTTTCTTGCCTTTTCAGCAAAGCGGATAATTACTATGAATTAGAGACTGTTTAAAAATGATAAAACCATTGTTTTTTATTGCCACAAAGACACAAAAACACAAAGTTTCACTAAGGGATCTGTTCATTTTCAACTCTTTGTGTTTTCTTTGTGTCTTAGTGATTTAGTGGCAAAATTGATACTGTCAGATTTTTGAATGAATAAGATTTCTTATCTTTATTCCGAATTTAAGTTTTTAATCCTATGTCACAAAACAACCAAACCTCAAAGGATCACAAAGAAAAATTCGATCCGATCCCGGCCGAACTCGAAAGGATCGGGAAATTAATCGTCGATGCAGCTTATAAGGTTCATTTTAATTTAGGACCCGGATTGCTGGAAAAGGTTTACGAGTTATGTTTTTGTCATGAATTGGCAAAGCACGGGCTTCGGTATCAACGACAGGTAGATATCCCTATTGTTTACGACAATCTTGAGTTCGATGAAGGGCTGCGGCTTGATGTATTGGTTGAGGACTGTATTGTATGTGAGTTGAAAGCACTCGAAACGGTAAATCCTGTGTGGGAAGCCCAAATTATAAGCCATTTAAAACTTACAAATAATCGACTGGGCTATTTGATCAATTTTAATGTAGTTAAAATCAAGAATGGAATCAGAAGGTTTGTAATGTGAAAGTGAAGGCTGGATTATATTTGTCTACAGATTTGAATCTTTGTGCCTTAGAGGCTTTGTGGCAGGAATTATTACAGGATAATTTTTTTCAAAATTAAAATCCAATATTAAATCCGGCTGAAAGGGTATTCAGTTTCCCGCGGAAAAATTCGGGGGTGTATTTTTTAACATATTCCGGATCGCCGGAAATAGTACTGCTGATAAGTTCGGCAAAGATGTAAGCATTGTTGATGAACTCATAAGAAGCGCTGAAGGAATAGGTTTCGTTTTGCCACATAATCCGGTTAAGAAAAGGATGGGTATCCACCGTTTTATCCAATGTATAATCATAATCGGGGCCATGCTGCGCCATCATGTAATACATCTTTCAGGTGAAGGCCGCGGATGGGTTTATATTCGACTGAGATATAGATTTCACGCGAATTATCACGCAGGTAATAGCCCATGTTGTAATTGTTCGATTCGTAGGTAAGGGTAGGTACCCGGTGCTGGTAAGTAATCGGCCTCGACATGGAATATTCAACATTGATTGACAAATTATTGACCAGTAAATTACTTTCCTTTATCCCTAATTTTGCACTCCAGAAATTATGGGTTTTCTTATCCGTTAACCGTTCGGTTTTTAATTCATCGATGTATAAGGTACCGTAAAGATGCAGGTGCCTGATCTGCCGGGTGCTGATGTCCACGAACATCTGCGAATTCTGATTATCGATCCCCTGGTTCAGTGTATGATCGATCGATTTGTAAAACATAAACGGGATGAGATAAGCAGGGTGCACACCCATGTCGCTGTAAATAATAGAATTCCCGAATGAAATATCGAGCCGTTTCCAGGGCGTAATAGTAAACATATTGGCAGCAATGTATTTGGGGCGAAAGACTTCGCGGGGCGGATTAGGTTGAATAATAAGAACGTACACTGTCGACAACCTTCGAGACCAGCCAGCCATGGATGTAATTCAGTTCGAACCATTTTACCGGTTTTATCTTTAATTTTATCTGGGCAAAGGAGGGTGCCCTGTCTGTCAGGATCATGGCCCCGTGGTAATTATTTCCCCATGTCAGATGATCTTTCACCAGACCGAACGATCCCCATTTCCAGGAATAGGTGACTCCACCGCGCATTTCACTGTAATCGCCGCCACCGCCGGGAGTGGGTTTATAAGCCCCGCCTTCCCGAAGTGTAAAAAAAGCCGGCTCTGAAATCCGTTTGGTTTCATTGTTATCGCGCAGGCTGCCATAAAATCCCCAGTGTTTACCAATATAACCAAATGCTTCCGCTCCACCCCACCGGTGATAGATTGATCCCGAATCGTTGATGAAATAATTGATCCCCCAGATGGGCTTCACGGAGAGTGTAAATAATTTATCCTTATAAAAAATTCCCAGCGGATTAATGGCTGTGGCCAGATTAATCTTCTTACCGAAAACATCAAATTTCTTTGAATAATCAGGTACCGAATCCAACTCTAATTTGTATTCGAGCAAATAAAAATCCAGTTCCTTTTGCTGGCGTTTATCCAGTTCTCCTGATTTGGCTTGTGCATCTTTCAGCTTGCCGGCAATGTATTCCCGGCTGTAGGGTTTGATCACCGAATTGATCTGAATGGTTTGCTGGTTTGCCAGTTCATCCAGGAATTCATAAATATTTGCATCCGATACATGCTGGTAGACTTCCTGTGCGGTTACAGTAACGGCAAACAGTATGAATAAAATGGAGAGAACGGTGTGTTTTATCCGGTACATAGTTTCTATATATAAAGTGTGGTCCGCGTAATCATTTTAAACTTTTTTAAAAATCCTTTGTGGTAACTTTGAGTGCCTTTGCGGTTAAACTATTCTTATTTACTCCGGGCATTTCTGAAAATGATATTATAGTTCGCCAGAAAGAAATATCTGATATCGGTCCAGATTGGATTTTTCGCATAAGCATCGAGGTAGCGGTTTTCCGAATCCATGATCTCTTCCAGTGTTTTGGGCATATCCGCATAAAACGGAGGGATCAGTCCGGGTTTGTACCGCAGCCTTTTCTCTTTCAGCTCTTCCGTATAGAGGTTAAAATAATGCTTGCTCAGCGGCCTGACACCCACGATTTTCATTTCACCCCTCAGGACATTAAAGATCATGGGCAGTTCATCGAGCCAAAACCGGCGCATGAAACTACCCAGAGCGGTTATTCTGAAATCGTTGCTGAACTTTCCTCCTTCCTGAAGGTTGTGTTTGGTATAGATATACTCCTGAAGGTATTCCGAATACGCATGCATGGTCCGGAGCTTGTACACACCGATGACTTTTCCGTTCTTCCCGTATCGTTGTAACCTGACAAACGGCCCGTAGGTCGGGCGCTCATCAAAGGCCGGTTCTTTAATCTTACGCACGATGAAATAAAGGTTGCCGTCAACAAACTGTTCCTCGATGCATTCGAAACCGCAGGAATACAGCCGCCCCAGCGATTCGGCCCGCGAGATCACGCGGTCCCGGCCGAGGGTTACATAAAAATAGATTTTCTTGGTTACCGGCAGTTTCGGAAAGACACGGGTAAAAATGTAATCGAAGAAATAATAGAAGCGATTGATCACAGGCGGATACTTATGCAATATCCTGTTTTTACGGAGCAGGTTGGTTTCGGCCGTATCGATAAATACGCCACCGAACGGCAATTTGGCATTCACCGACTCGAAAAACTTGTTGAGGTGGCGGATGTCGTTGATCCGGCGCAGGTTTACGATGCTGTTGAAGCTGTTATCCTCCAGCTCGTCGATCTTGAATTTGGTTGTTGTCGATACCAGCAGGTTTTTCGGATTACCCACATCGATGTATTTCGCAATGAAATTATAGACATTCTCACTCGTTTCCTTTACGATGATCCGCTTGATCTGTTCCCGGCTTTCGACAAAACGTGACTCCTCCTTTTTTCCTGTAACAAATGCCTTATCGGCCGGATAATAGGTCGGTTTTCGTACGCTGCTTTCATCAAAATCCGGGACAAGCACCGGTTTTTTATACGAAAAGTAGAAATAGGCAAAGATAACCTCAAGAACCGTGGCCAGTAAAATGGTACCGAAAACGATGAGGCGCGAAAAGTTATACACCCCAAAAGAATAGATCAGCGTGGTGGTGATGGCCAGTATCGTAACGTTGGCGATCAGGACCGTAACGATCACATCCCAGGGCTTGCGGGCCTTGTGCACATCGAATTTGGAAATAAAAACAGAAACGACAACCCATACGAAGGTGAAAATCAAAAAGGGATCGATGTAATACGGCAGGTAGTATTCGTTTCGATGCCGGTTTTATCCATATAAAAATAAGGAAAGAAACAAGGATGATCAGGACATCGATGGAAACCAGGGCGGCCTTTCTCCAGATTATTTTCTTTCTATCCGTAGTATTCGTTTCCATTTTTTACTGAAACAGATGCTAAAATTAGCATTTTTTTAAATCTCAAAAATCCGTGTTTAAACCGGTGAACCCTAAATTTTCCGTAATGCCGCAAGGATGTTGAAACCGATCTCCGTGATGGCATACAAAAATTTGTTGTTAATCCTGCCGAACCGGCCGTAATTAACCATCTCACCGCCGAATTTGGCCTTGAAGTCCCGCACGCCGTAATCCCTGTCGGGAACACCCACACCCATGAAATCGAAGGTTTTAATGTTGTTCTTCACTGCATAATCGATGGCTGCCCAGGTAGCCAGCACGCTCGGATAAACATGTTTGTATTCCTGGTCGAGGCCGCAGATATACCATTCATAGATTACTTTATCACGAAAAACGGGAGATAATACCACCAATAATCCTGTTATCATATTTTATCAGCCGATCACGCCAAGTTCTTGTTTTCAGATCGATTGGTATAAAAGTTTTGAAAAAAGGCCAGGCGGAAGAGGCTTCTTGACACTGTATTTGTACAAGTTGAACAATATATTATAAAATTCTTTTACCTGATCGACATTTTCAGGTTCGATGATCTCAGCACCTGATTCCATTGCTTTCCTAACCTGCCTGAGTTTACTTTTACTCATCCGGCTTTTAACAATTCCTTCGTCGGTTGTATCCACAAGATAATTCATTCGTTCCATGTATTTAAATCCATGTTCTTTAAATACATGAATGACATCTTTCTGGTCGGAAAAATTTCTGAATTGTATAAAAATGGACCTGTATTTTGTCTTTCGAATAAGTTCTTGCAACAATTGCTGAATTACTGTTTCTTTGTTTATAAAATTTTGTGATATCAACGGTCCTCCGTAAACCACTTTCCGGGTAGATAATAATCCGATCGGGCCTGAAAATTCCTGAATTAATAACAGACATCAAGATTCCTACGATGGTATCATTTTCAATAGCGATGATAACCGTTGGACGGAAGTTGCGGGATTCCTCAAACAACTTATACATACTATAGGACTGAAATACCGTGCCATACGGATGATTGACAATGAAGGCTTCCCAGTCGTTTATATTTATTTTATTAATATCTGATATAAGTTTCAGATTCATTTAATTAATATTTACGTAATATTATAAGTACGTCGATTAATTTATTCGTCGTCATTAAATCAAAGTAATCCGACACTTTTGGTGCATTTCAATACACAGATAAAATAGCAACGTAAAATTATTTTAGACTGTTTTTTTGCATTCGTTTCTATTTTTTTCATTCTGTAACTGCTCAATCAAATTGGTTTTACTTTCCGTCTTTTTGAATTACAGAATTACTGTTTTTTTTGGGTTTATTATTACCAAACAAAGATAGATCTGGTTTGAAGCGTGAATTTTTGGTCAAAAATCTTTTAATTTGATTCTTTACATTTTGAAACACTAACTCCTGAAGCCATGGATAAAAATTATTGTTCCATCTTTGGGGGTGAAAGGTCACCATAACCTGATCCGGAAGTAATTTTTGATTGACTGCTTTAATTAAATCTTTTGTAGAATTTATTTTCAGGAAAAATTTATTCTGATTTACAGTGGCCCTGTCCCTGAGATTGAATTGTTGTCCCCAGTTTCTCCCGGTATCAGATAAATAGAAAACGTTGTTGAAATCCAGGTTAAAATAGGGCTCACCCTGAATACCGTAATTTCCAAATTTATACTTTTTCCAAAGATCACGATTGTCATACCTTGATAAAGGGGCTCCCTCCATGCAAATTGTACTTACAGGTGCAATTTCCCTCAGTATTGACAAGTTTTGCTGAAACCTTTCAATGGCACTATTATAATCCCCGTTACAATGGCTTAAATCGTCATAATGATAACCTATTTCATGGTTCAGTTCACTAATTTTCCGGATGATTCCTGCATCAAAATGATTTTTTAAAAATCGAAAATAATATGAACCCCGCACGCCATTTGTGTTTTGAATTTCAGCAAACTGAAGTGAATTCAATTTTTTGTCGTCTACATCATGACGGAGAATGATTGCGCGTTTTTCCAGGATTTTCAAGAAATTCCGCAAATGTCTGAAAAGCATAACCCGCCTTCATCAATGCTTCCAGCAGTTGTCTGTATTTTTTAACTGTAAAATCCATTCTTTGACTACGTCCCTGATATTAAAAAGCTTTTGGCTTTTGGCTATTGGCTATTGGCTATTGGCTTTTAGCTGTTTTCATCCTCCATTTCTCAAAAATCTTTTTCCCTTCCGTATTGACCCTTTTTACACTTTCCGGATAATCCCCGGCAAACCACGCCAGAAATCCCGTTACATCGATCTTATCCTTCAGCATCCTTTGTCTCCGCTTTTGCCATTCTTCTTTTAGATCTGGAGTTGCAAGAAGCTCATCAATCTTCGCAAGCATCTTATCAAAGTCGTTCGGAAGAAAGGAATAACATAATCCATACGTCTTCTCGAGTTCATTGGGTATCGATAACCGTCCGGCAAATGTATTGCATTTTAAAGCCGGTATTCCCAACACCGCTGCTTCCGTAGTCATGGTCTGGCTTTCTCCGACATACATTTTGGCAAAGGCAAGTACCGAATGCATCGTCTCGGGAGAAGCCGGAAGCTTAAAGGAATCAAACGCCGGATCGATCTGCGACTCTGTCGAAATAAATACCTTTCCCTTTTTTTCAAGTTTTTCGATAAGGACCTTCTTTTGTTCGAACGACATTCCTTTCTGTCCGCTATCGTGATGTGCCCTGAACGAATTGAACCTGACAACAAAATAGTCAGTGTTTCCGGCAATGCCCAACAAATCGAATACCTGAGGATCGGGATTAAAACGACCGGGATGCAAATAGGCCAAGTTCATGATAGCCGGGATAGGTGAGATGATTATGGCCTCTGTTTTCATGAGCAAGGGCAGACGGAGTAAAAATCACCGAAGCTTTGTTGGCATATTTTGCAAATACGGGTGTCACGCTCATATCATCATCGTCGAAGCCGATCGATTTCATCTTTGTAAACCTTGAAACCAGCGGAAGATTCATCGAAACGCCCATGCCCAAATCGGCCTTTTCCTTACGCACGATCCTTATCGTCTTGATCAGAAAGATCAACTGATAAAGATATTTACGGATCAATCCCTTTCCTTTCCTTCCCATCTGATAAAAGACAGACCGTAATACTCCGCCAGTTTCACGATCACCGGTTCGGATTTGATCAGAAACAATGTCTGCATTCCCTTTTTATTCAATTCCTCAGCCAGGTTCC
>CAVXTE010000036.1:0-5939 GCA_963764475.1 uncultured Bacteroidales bacterium | reverse complement strand
TACTTTCTGGGAATGTGATATTTTATTTACCGGGTCGCGTAGTTCGGAACCGATATACAACATCCCGCATTTCTGCGTAAAAACACACGGAAGTGGGAGTGTGCATCCGTTTGCAACCGGCGCCTGGCGTGGTCCGGGAAGCAACACCAACGTATTTGCAATGGAATCATTTACCGACATTCTTGCACACGCTGCAGGAATGGATCCCCTTCAGTTTCGCCTGAATAATTTAACAGATGAACGAATGATCCGTGTGCTTAACGCTGCTGTGGATAAATTTGGCCATAGCTTTAAAAAAGGTCCAAGCAGCAAGGGGTACGGTATCTGCTGTACCGATTATCTGAATACATACGTGGCTACAATTGCACAGGTTACTGTAGATAAATCAACCGGAAAAGTAACGGTCGAACGTGTTGTTTGTGCACAGGACATGGGTGAGATTATTAATCCGCAAGGCGCTAAATTACAGATAGAAGGCGGTATAACAATGGGGATAAGTGCTGCGCTGTCGGAAGAAATTGAATTCAGCGGGGGAAAAATACAAACGGAAAACTTTGATTCTTATGAGATTACCAGATTTTCTGTTGTGCCATCAATCGATGCTGTTTTAATTGATAATCCGCAGATCCCACCCCAGGGTTGTGGAGAACCGGCAATCACAACTGTGGGCGCAGCACTTGCCAATGCAATTTTCGACGCGGTTGGCGCCCGTTTGTATACATTGCCCATGACACCGGAACGTATTTTGGCAGCAATGCCCTAATTTATTTCAGGTTGTAAAGATAAAATTCATACAACAGATTGTAAACAACTAATCTTCCTGGATGATTATCCCTTTTGTTTCATTGGGCAAGCTAAAACTGACGCAACTTCAACATAAAATAACAGAGCCATTTTTTTTAAGTTAAAGAACAAATGCATTTTGAACGTTCGCCTGGGTTTCCATCTGAGATAGTAACACGGTCTGTAACATCTTCAAAATTCCTTTAGATTCGGTTTTTACATTTGCCCTGTAACTAAAAAAATATAGAAAATGAAAAAGTCAATTTTTATGGTTGCAGTGCTTGGCCATCAGTTTGGTTGCCTGCGCACAAAATCCACCCAAAAGTGTAGCTGATAATTTTAACATGAAATTTCAAAATGCCACAAAGGTAAAATGGGACCAGGAAGAAGCAAATGAATGGGAAGCCGAATTTAAAATGAACGGCGACGCAATGTCGGCCAGTTTCGATAATGCCGGGAAATGGCTGGAAACCGAAAAAGAGTTGAAGAAAAATCAACTTCCGGCAGCCGTGCAAAATGCATTTAACAGCCAAATATGCCGGCTTTAAAATGGATGAAGCTTCCGCCATTGAAAAACCCGATTTTAAAGGCTACGAACTTGGCATTGAAAAAGGAGAAGAAGCATTGGAAATTCTGGTTACTGCCGATGGCACAATTACGAGCGTTAAAAAAGTGGAAGAGGGAGAAGATTAGTTCCGTGATTAGCAAAGTATGGGTTTGAAATAACAACAATAATTGGTCGCCCTGAAATCAATAAAATCCATGCTATTTTGAAAATGAATTCAAATTACCTTTTTAGATACGGGACTGTTTCTTTCAGTTGAAATACTTTAAACTGTTAAACCATTTAACTCGTAAGACATCTAAACGATGAAATCACAATTATTTCCACCACAACTAAAAATGAAACGACCATGAATTTTAACATTCTGAAATATTTTCCCGGATTGTTTAAAATTCATCGGAAGTTCCATCTTATACAAATGACATAAACAATTTTAATAAGATGAAATCATGAAAAAAAGTATGTTTTTTACTGTTACCCTGATGTTCTTCATTTGCTTCACAAATCTGAACGCACAAACCCAAAAGTCGGAATATAAAATTGCAGGGTCCATTCACCTTACCGGTGACGGAGGATGGGATTATCTGGCAGTTGATGAGATCAATCAAAACCTGTTTGTTTCGCATTCAACGCAAGTGAATGTAATAAATTTAAAAAGCAACAAGCAAATTGCTGTGATACCCGAGACTCCGGGTGTACACGGAATTGCCATTGCCAATGACTTAAACAGAGCATACATTTCCTGTGGAAGGGATGCATCTGTATTGGTTGTGGATCTCAAATCTTTTAAACCCATTAAGAAAGTGCATGTTACAGGTGAAAATCCGGACTGTATTCTCTACGATTCATTTTCGAATAAAGTATTTACATTTAATGGCAGAAGCAGCAACTCAACTGTTTTGGATGCAAAAACACTGGAGGTGCTGGCTACTATTCCACTTGCCGGTAAACCAGAATTTTCGCAGACGGATGGCAAAGGTAAAATCTATGTAAATATTGAAGATAAAAGCAGCCTGGCAGAAATCAATGCTACAACTATGAAAGTAGAACATTTGTGGCCAATCAGCCCCGGAGAAGAACCATCAGGGCTTCAACTGGATAACAAAAACCACAGGTTATTTTCTGTTTGCAGCAATAAATTAATGATTGTTACCGATGCATTAAGCGGGAAAATAATAGCGACTGCACCTATTGGTTCCGGTTGCGATGGCGTGGCATTCGATCCGGGAACCAAACGAATTTTTGCTTCAAACGGCGAAGGAACTATGACAGTTATTCAACAATTAAATCCTGATAAATATGAAGTAGTGGAAAATTTAAAAACGCAACCCGGTGCCCGAACAATTACTGTAGATAAAACCACGCATCACCTGTTTCTCTCGTGTGCAGAATATGAACCCGGAGAAGGAAGAAGACGACCGGTAAAACCAAATACATTTAATGTTTTGAATATTGAACCGGTGAAATAGAAATTTTTGTTCACGTTTCGAACATTTTTCCGGTAAAACTTATAATTTAAATAAATTCAAATTTCTTTTAGATCCCGTTTGTAATTTTATTTCAAACTTTAAAATTCAGGATAATGAAAAAGACTATCAACCTTTTATTTGCAATCATTTTGTCGGTTGCCTGCGCCAAAGCATCTCCTCCTGATCAAAACATTAATACAACTAAATGGAATGATGGGAACATAGTCCGGAATGAACTCGCTCAAATTGCTGGTTCCGTGAAACAGGAAGCAAAGATAAACTTCGATTTTGAAAATTATACGGTAAACCGTTTGCCATCGGGTTGGGAGCAGTACTATTCCGGCGCTGGCGGTACTGACTGGAAAATTGCAGACGATCAGGGCAACAAAGTATTGGCACAATTATATAGCGAAAATCCCAATGGTCATTTTAATATTATTGTCAACAAGAATCTTGTTGCCAAAAACATGGAACTTTCGGTACGTTTAAAAGGAGTTGCCGGGAAACATGATCAGGGAGGTGGCTTCGTATGGCGATTTATTGACAAAAACAACTACTATGTGGTTCGTGCCAATCCGCTTGAAGATAATATTGTTTTGTACAAAGTTGAAGACGGAAAACGTTCCGATTTACCTTTGGTTGGAAAAGGGAAAACGTATGGTATTTCAGTTGAAAAGCTGGGCACCGGTTGGAACACTTTAAAACTCACGGTCAAAAATGACCTGTTTACTGTATTTTTGAACGGCAAAGAACTATTTAAGGTACAGGATAACACATTTCCAAATGCAGGAAAAGTAGGATTCTGGACAAAAGCCGATGCGGTAACCTTTTTCGATAATTTTAAAATTAACACATTCTAAGAACATGATGATAAAACTGTTAAAACCAATTTCTAATAAAAAATATTCAAATTGAAAATATCTTCCGCATTTATCTGCTATTTTAGCATAGAAAAACCTTTCCAAAGCCTTAAAACTGTTAATTGAATGAAAACATTGCACTTTATAATCTCGGGGTTTGTTATACTAAATCTATTATTTTTCGGGTCGACAAATATTTTAAATGCACAAACTTCACTGAATTTAAATGAATGTATTCAACGAGCTGTTCAAAACAGTTATCAGTTACAATCAGACAGTTTATTGACTAAATCGCTGCAAATGGTTGTAAAACAGGAACAATCTGCCTACAATCCGCAAATTTCAGGAAGTGTCGGTATTTCGGGCCTTTTCCTTTCTCCTTACACTTTTGGGCAGCATTATCTGCAGGCAATTGCTGATTGGGATTTGGGTCGGTTCTGGCAAAAAACCGCCGATATTCAACAAAAACAAACGGAACAACAGGAAGCTGTCACAAACCAAAACAGGCTGGAAATTACCGGAGTAATCACTGGCCTCTATCTCGATGTGTTACAAAATCAACTGGAACAACAAATTCTACAGTCGAAGATAGATTATTTGTCAAAACATATTGACATTCTGACACTTTTATGGAAAGCAGGCACCATCCGGCAACTCGATATTCTGCAAACGCAGTCATCATTAAATTCGGTAAAAGAAGAAATGATGCAAAAAGTACTCGGTGCCGAACAGGCCAAATATGCCATGGCACACTTGATGGGTCTCAATTCGCCGGATCAGTTTTCGGTTGCTCCGGTTACCAATAAGCTACCTTCTCCAGCCGAAGTTAATCAGGTACCGGAATCATGGCTGGAAAACCACCCACAGGCGCAAATATTTCAGAAAGAATATGAAAGGGAGCTCTTATTGAAAAGGAATGTTCAGGCATCTTTTATGCCGCACATCCAGGCATTTAGCGGTTATACTTTCGATGGCGACCCAACCGGAGACGGTAGTTATATTTTATTGGGTCTTGGAGCTACTATCCCAATTTATTCATGGAAAAAGAAAGACTACCAGTTGAGCGAAATTGATTTTATGGCAGAGTCCATTCAAAATCAAAAGAAAAATACTGAACGCAATTTATCCATTCGTTACGGACAAATAATTCAGCAAATTCAGCAATACAAAAAGATAATCGATTTTCAACAGGAAAAAATTGCAACGGACCGGGAAGCTGCGAATGTATCTGAACTTAATTACAAAGCCGGGCTGGCCACCAACCTCGATTTTTTAATGGCTCAGCAAACACTTATGGAAACCGAATTAAAAATAAATACGGTTCGAAATCAATACCTGAAGTCTGTTGTAGCCTTTTGGTTACTTACCGGTCAAACCGAAGAGATTAAAAACATACAACAATAAAAATATGATCCGTTTGCTTAAAATAATACCGATTCCTGTTTTGTTTGTGGCGCTTTTATCCTGCCAGCCGGCACAGCAGAACACAGAACAAAAAACCGATGTTAAAATTCAGGTTAAAACGGCACCTGTTACCCGCAACGATATTACCGATACCATTTCTATCTTCGGGGAACTGGCGCTTCGCCAGGAGGCCTGGCTTTCTTCCCAATTCGACGGTCGGTTAACCCAATTTTCAATGTTAAAGGGAGACATGGTAAAGAAAGGCCAACTGGCCGGGATTATCATTCCTGCCGGCAGGGAAGCACTGTTGCAGGCTGCCGACAGCATTCCTGATGAATATAAACCACTTCTGGAACAACAGGAAAAAAGCATTCCGCTAATTTGTCCTATTTCAGGCATGGTTCTCGAGGTAATGCAACACACCGGCGACGTTGTGTCAAAGGGAGGACACATTGCTCAGATTGGCGATTTAAACATACTGGATGTTCAGGCTGAACTTCCCATCCAATACCTGGAAACTGCGAGGAAAGCGGGGCGCCTTAAGGTGGAATTTACCAATTTCCCTTCAAAATCATTTGAACTGCCCATTGAAACATTTACCGGTGAAGTTTCCCAAAACCAAAGCATCATTGTACGCTTAAAACTCAATAATCCAGGATTAACTTACCGGCCGGGCATGCGGGTAAAATTGAGCTTTCCGACGCCAGTGCACAAAAATGCACTGTTAGTCCCAC
Organism: uncultured Bacteroidales bacterium; assembly: GCA_963764475.1. Lineage (GTDB taxonomy): Bacteria > Bacteroidota > Bacteroidia > Bacteroidales > JAADJA01 > JAADJA01. Next base: position 124 of record CAVXTE010000036.1, on the reverse strand, counting down.
GCCAGTCGTTGGTAGAGGAAGAAGGAAAATATTTTCTGTTTGTCGTAGAAAATGGCAAAGCCTTAAAACATCCGGTTAATGTAGGGATTATGCAGGATGATGTTGTTGAAATTAGCAATACATC
>CAVXTE010000035.1:0-98347 GCA_963764475.1 uncultured Bacteroidales bacterium | reverse complement strand
TGTTTTTTTCTGTAGCCGCTTCGGTCCGTTACGTATTGCTTGAGGCAGCTTTGGAGGATGGCGATCCAACCGTAGTGGTGAAAGCCTTGGGAAATATTGCCCGCGCTCGTGGCATGTCCCAGATCGCTCGTGACACGGGTCTGGGGCGCGAAAGCCTTTATAAAGCGCTTTCGCCGGAAGGTAACCCGGAGTTCGCCACAGTAATGAAGGTGGTGCGCGCGCTGGGACTTAAGCTTCATGCTGAACCAGAAGTTGCATGATGTGGAAATGCTGCGGCGAGGTTATCATGCAGAGTGGGTTCTGAGTTCGACACGGCAAGTCGCATTAGGTGGTCATGGCTATTCACTTCTTCCGGTAAACGTTCAGGCCTATCTTTTTCTCTTCCGCACCCGGGATACTCACATTTCAAGAAAGGTTCCAATATCCGACATCTTGTCTTTGGGTATATAAGCATGAGCGCGCCCTTTAATGGATTTCATAAAACTATCGGGGCTGAAAGCATGGGCTGTCAGCATCAAGGTCGGAACATTCTCCTTCGTCGTGATTTCCAGTATTTCATATCCCCTTACCCCCATAATATCGAGAATGGCAGCATCATAGGTGTTTGTCTCAAGCAGGTTTTTGGCCTTCTCAAAATCATTTGCTTTGTCGACCGAACACATATCCAATGTCTCTTCAAGACTTCTTAAGATATCAGGTTCGTCATCGACAATAAGAATTCTCTTCCCTTTCAGGGTATACCTATCTTGCAACTTCCTTCTCCTCGCTGACTTATCTTTTGTTACTTTCAACCTCAATGAACTTTGTCTTTTTTAACTCCCGGGGAATAGTCTCTGGAGGTACCCAGTCAAATTGCGGCGCAATTCTCAATTTCTCTTTGAACTGAGATATCATTTTTTTCTCCAGGGAAGGAAGGTCCTTTTCTACAACAGTGGTACCATATTCCAGCATGATCCTGAGAGGAGGCTTAACAACGGGTCCGGGCTGCTTCAGTAAGATGCGAAACATGCCGGTCACATGCGGGCGAAAGTTCAAAATAGAGGTCTTGATGGCTTCAGGGTAGACATTGACCCCTTTGACAATGAGCATATCGTCGGCCCTGCCCACAATTTTGAATCTGATCCCCGGCATTCCACATTCACATGGTTCAGTAGATATTTTCAGTAAGTCCCCCAGCGCATAGCGCATAAAAGGCCCCCCTTCCCACTCAAGAAAAGTGAACACCATCTCTCCTACGGCGCCATCTTCTACCTCAATGCTCTTTTTCGTTTTGGGGTCAATCAGCTCCAAAAGACAATGATCTTCCGAGACAAAATGCATACCGCTGAAGTGATCTGGGGGTTCGTCACAGGATATGCCGTGAAAAGCGTGGCCGCCTCCCGTGTGATCAAAAACCTTGGCACCAAGCCCTTCCGCGAGTATTTTGCGAACCTCCGGATTTCCACCGCCCGGTTCACCGGCACAGAAAAACCATCTTAAGCCTAGAGTCTCCGCTTTCTTCCCTGTAAGTTCAGGGCATTTTTCTATTAGATACTGTCCAAAGGATGGCGTGGTAATGATGGCCACAGGTGAGGTCAATCGGATGAACTCCAAGACTCTTTTAGTTCCCCCTTCAATGCCCACCGGGACCACGCAGGCTCCCATATACTGTATACCTTGCGAGAGGGGTAGACCCCCTGTAAACATACTCAAAGACAAAGCCTGGATCATCACATGTCCGGGTCTGATTCCCGCCCTCCAGTATTTCCTGGCATGCATTTCATTGACCACATCCACGTCGTGCTGAGTCAGAGTATAAAGGGTGGGGACTCCGGTAGTACCGGAGGTGGAATTAATGCGGACAATTTTTTCGCGGGGTGCGCAAGCCATGAGGGCATAGGGGTTGCCATATTTTTCTAAAGATTCCTGCTGGATTCTTCTGTGCTCATCTTTTGTCATCAATGGAATCCGTGCGAAATCATCAAAGTTTTTGATGTCTTCTGGTTTCGCCCCTATCTCCTCAAACTTGTTCCTGTAGAAAGGCGAATTTTCATAATTATATAAAACCTGTTTCTTGAGTTTTACGAGTTGTAAGGACCTCATTTCATCTCTTGACATGGTTTCTATTTTTTCATTCCAGAGTTTCTTTTCGTGGCAGAATGTCATTTATGCCTCCCTGATATCTAACGCTCACATACCTCTAATAAGATACCTTCCGTTGTCGCCGGCTCAAAAAAGGCCACCAAGCCATGGCTTCCCGGCCTCGGAAAACCCTCTAGGGCCTTGATACCTCTCTGTTCAGCGTCCCTTACCATGGACTCAATATTTTCGACTTTTACTGAAATATGATTGAGGCCCCTTTCAGCCCCCATCACTAATTTGCCAAAAGCAGCCTCACTTGTATATTCGATCAATTCAATGTCTATATTCTCTGCACTCAACCGGGCAACCTTCAGTCCCACATCAGGCATATCTTTTATGCCGGAGGGTTTTATGTCAAACAGGCTCTCAAACAACGCTATTGATCGATCCAGATTGTCAACAATGATGCCGATGTGTTCAATATAGGGCCGACTCATTTCTCTTCTCCTCTTAGCTTTCCGGTAGCATTCTTCATCCACCGTAAGAGTCGCTCCGTCAATCACAACACCATAATCTTCTCTTGCTCTTTCAATGGAAACCATTTCATTCCTCACATCATCAAGCACCCTTTCTAACGGTCTCTGATGCGGATTGCCATAACCTCCACCACCGCCCGCTTTTTGTTTAAAAATGGTGTCCGTCGGGATATTCCTGATGATTTCCTTGGATTTCGCAATCCTTTCGGTTCCATCTGGATATACGAGTTTAACTTCATTGACGATTCCATCTTTGCCGCCAAAGAAGCCAAAGGCTCTTGACTCTTCTTCGATACCATCTCCGAACAAGATTCCGGTCACATCTTGACCGTAAATGACGAACTCCGTTTCGATGCCCAGTCCACCACGCCATCTGCCAGCACCTGCCGAATCGGTGAGGTACTCATGCTTGATAAGAAAATGCGGATCATGAATCTCAAACATCTCGTAGTCCTGCGCCAATATGCCTCCTGCGCAGTTGATTATACCAATGTGATCATAGCCATCAGCCATCCAAGTCCCCCCTGAGCCACCCTTTAATGCAAGGAACAGAATGTCTACATAGGGCCGGTTTTTCCTTGGATCCTTACCCGTAAGGCTAAAATTCAAGGCTCGGTTCCATCCTCCAGTCACCATCTTTGGCAGGGCTTTTGAAAAGGCCCTGAATATTGCATCAGAGTTGGGACCAATGATGGTATTTCCAAAGGTCGTGGCGGCAGGAAAACCTGCATTTAGGAATGAACCCTCCGGATTGACAATATGAATGGGTCTAAGAATACCATCATTGTGAGGGATATCCGGATTTATGAGCATCAGAAAGGTCAAAAGAACGGCGGAGACCGTCGCCGAGTAAGGGGCATTGACAAATCCCTCCGTCTGAGGGTCAGAACCAGTGTAGTCAAAAGTTATCTCATCGCCGCTAACCATTACATCCAGATTGATCTTCATCTTGGAGCCTTCGTTGAACCCATCGTAAAACACATAGCTCTCTCCATGGTAAGTATCGTCTGGAATTTGCTTGATCTCGTTCCTGACCATCTTCTCCGCCATATCGAATAAATATTCCACATGATCGTTAAACTTCCGGATGCCATATCTTTCCACCAATGCTTTAATCCCTCTTTCTCCTACAACGGTTCCACCGATTTCCGCTCTAATGTCTTCTTTAACAATATCGTATCTAATGTTGGCAAATATCAGATCCCACACATCCTTTTTGAATTTACCCCCCTCATATATCTTCACGGGCGTTATTCGTAATGCTTCCTGCCATACTTCCCTTGCCTCAGGATTGTACCCACCTGCAACGGCTCCACCTATGTCCGCCTGGTGGCCTTTGCATGCAGACCAGGCCACAAGTTCTTCTCCATGGAATATAGGCTTAAAAACCGCCACATCTGCATTCTGATTTCCGCCCGTGAACACGTCGTTATGGAGTATAACATCCCCCGGATGTATATCACTGCCAAAATAGTCTACTATGTATTCACAAGCACGCGGGATGGCAAAGGCCAATGAAGGGATATATTCGGTCTGTTCCAGCATCCTCCCTTTCCGATCATAAAGCCCCGTCACAAAGTCCCTGGCCTCATTCAAAATGGGAGAACGGGTAGTCCTTAAAAGGGTCAACCCCATTTCTTCGGTTATAGACTTGAACCTTCTTTGAAGCACCGAAGCCAAAATTTGATCTATTTTTTTGCTCATTTATCTCCTCCTAGAAATTTCATAGCAGGGTTAACAGGTAACTTCCGTACTGATCACATTCGATTTCATACTCCGGAGGGATAAAAATAGTGGTATTTACCTGCTCTATGATTGCCGGGCCCCTAAGCCGGTTTCCATAACCCAGACGGTTCCCGTCGTATACCTGTACGGATAAAAAGTCCATCTCGGAGGGTATAAAGACATTCCTCTTCCCTTTAAGACATGCGCTGGGATCTTGACCTATATAATCTTCCTCCCTGAAAGTGGGCTTCTCTGTGGTTCCAATAGCGGTCATTCTCAAGTTGACCAATTCCACATCGGTCCCTTCTTTCTTTAAAGAGTACCCGTAGAGCCTGTCATGTGCCGTATGGAAGGTTTCCTTAACTGCTGCTTCGTCGAATGCCTCTATCGTTTCTTTACTCACTTCCACATTCACCTCGTGATATTGTCCCACGTACCTCAGGTCTAAAGAAAAGAGATAAGCCCTCCTTTCTGGAGGGATTTTCTCCTCTACAAGAACTTTCTCACCCTCATCTTCAAGCTCCTGAACTAGGGAAAGAAACCGTGACACATCTATTGAGTCTTTTGAAAATAAGGAATGATAGGTTCTCACAAAGTCGTGCTTCAAGTCTGAAAGGAGCATACCGGCCGCACAAAATATTGATGACTCTTTCGGTATCAGTATCTTTGGTATCTCCAGCTCTTTTGCGATCATGGCCGCATGGATTGGGCCTGCACCTCCGGCACAGACAATGAGAAATTCCCTTGGATCATAGCCCCTTTGAACGGAGATCTCCCTTATGGCAGATGCCATATTGACGTTCATTATATGAAACATGCCATGGGCTGCCTCTACCGTGCTTAAATTTAGCGGGCGTGCCACATTTTTTTCTATAGCCTTCTCGGCACCAGCATAATCAAGTTTCATTTTTCCCCCGGCAAAGTAGTCGGCATTCAAGTACCCGAGTATCAGATTGGCATCGCTGCAGGTGGGCTCGGTGCCTCCAAGCCCATAACAGGCAGGCCCGGGCCAGGCTCCTGCGCTTTTGGGCCCCATCTTGAGAAGGCCTCCTTCGTCGATCCACGCAATACTTCCGCCACCCGCTCCAATAGTGTTGATCTGCATCATTGGTAGGGCCAATGCATGTCGATTCACCTTGCCATCAGTTGTCACTATGGGAGTTGCATCTTTTATAAGGGCGGCATCAAAACTTGTACCTCCCATATCTATGGTGATAAAACTGTCATTCTCATGAAGGCTAGTATAGGCTATTCCAGCAATGGGGGCCGCCGCTGGACCCGAAAGCAGAGTGCTGGCCGCCAGCTCCGTGACCGCTTCAGGCGGTGAAACACCTCCATTAGACTGCATTATGAGGAGAATCCCTTTAAATCCGTCATCTTCTAGCCTTGCCGTAAGTCTTAAGAGATACTTCCTAAGAATAGGGCCCACAGCAGAATTAAGAACAGTCGTGCTAACCCGATCATAAAATCTTATTTGAGGCAAAATCTCTGAAGAGACCGAGAGGTATGATTCCGGCATTAGTTCACGAACCTTTTTTTCTGCCAAAAGCTCGTTCTTGCTGTTGGCATAGGAGTGCATAAAGCATACGGCTACTGCCTCAACCTCGTGATCCTTGAACCGTTCAATCCCGCTTTTCACATCGGAGAGACGAATGTCCCTTATAGTGTTGCCCGCAAAATCCACTCTCTCATCAACCGGCATCCTCAGGTACCTTGGGACGAGGGGCGCAGGGGCAAGGTACTTATTGTTGTAAAGTTCCTCTCTTATTCCTCTTCTCATTTGGAGTGCATCCCTGAAACCTTTGGTAGTCAAAAGTCCGGTCTTTGAGACATTGCCTGTCAAAACGGCATTGGTGGTCACAGTGGTCCCGTGTACGATGATCTCCACGTTCTGCAAAAGAACAGACAATTCCAGCTCCTCTGCCTTTGCCATCTCAAGAAAACCGCTCATTACGGCAAGTGAGGGATCTTCAGGTGTTGATAGCACCTTAAATATCTTGGAGTTCCCTTCTTCGTCCATCAATAAAAAGTCAGTGAAGGTTCCGCCTACATCAACTCCGATCTTGAATTTCATGGTACCTCCGTCTAAGTATCTCAAAGCAACTTTTCTTAAAACGCAAAGTCGAACCTTTCTAATCCGGCACGCCACATTCCTAAACTCACAATACCCAGTAACCGAATCGCGAGGTTCTAATTCAGTTAAGTTGTTAGCATTCACCTCCTCTTCCCAATCGCCGCGGATCAGCCGCAAGCGGGCGGGCAAGCTTGCTTGCCTGAACGCGCCGACGGCTGGATTCGCTGGTTGTGAGGCGCGGAGCGGCTCACGGCCGGCGGATTGTAATCCGCGGCGATTGTCGAGGGCGCGCAGCGTCCTCGACAACCATGGCTTAGGCTGACAATCCCTGACATCATTTCGTTAGTCACGCTCTTGAATCTCATTGCCAATTCCTTTCGGTCAAGGATAGTCCGTTACCTCATGAGTCCCGGCAGATAGAGTGCGATCTGGGGAAAGATCATCACCAATATCATTGCAAGGGCATCGCAGAGAAGAAAGGGAACTCCTGCTTTATAGATTTCCCCCATGGTCGTCTCGGGCGGCGACACACCCTTCATGACAAAAAGAATAAGACCAAAGGGCGGCGTTGTATTGGCCATCTCCATGTTGATGAGCATGATGAGCGAAAACCATAGGATATTCAAATGGAGAGCATTAGCAACAGGCAGATAGATGGGTATGGCAATCATCACCATAGAGAGATTATCCATGAAACATCCTAGGAAGAGAAGGAGCACCTGCATGACGATTATCACCATGATGGGAGATACGTTGAGCACACTCACCACCTGGATCAGACCGGCGCTCGCCCCCGAGAAGGCCATGATCTGGCTAAAGGCCATGGACCCGACAATAATCATAAACATCATCGATGTGATTCTTACAGTGCCGAGGATGCTTTTTCGCAATATGGTGAGGTTCAGTTTTCGGTAAATCGCGGCAAGCAGTATGATGCCCAATGCACCCAGGGCTGCCGATTCGGAGGGCGTGGCCACACCGAGAAACATGAAACCGATCACCAGAAAAACGATAGATCCAAGAGGCACGACATGGGCCATCGTCTCCCGTACCTTGATCTTAAGCGGTATATGCGGCACCTCGAACGCGGGTGCGAGCTCGGGCTGCAGCAAGCACCTGACTACAACATAGCTCCCGTAGAGGAATGCAAGGAGGATTCCCGGGAGAATACCGGCGATCAGTAGTCCCTCTACGGATATCTGGTTGAGGGCTGCAACGAGGATGGCGAGGGCGCTGGGCGGAATAAGCATGGAAAGACCGCCGCTCCCCATAATCGGGCCTATGCTCATCTCTTTTTTATACCCCCTTCGTTCCATATCCGGAACAAGTATGGATCCGAGCACGGCGGTAGTAGCCAGAGTCGAGCCGCTCATGGTGGAAAAGATGGTCCCGGCAATAACCGCCACCAGGGAAAGCCTCCCCGGGATCTTCCCAATCCAGTGATCGATAACATCGATGGCCTTGAATCCGAGTTGAGAATGGAACATCACCTCTCCCATGAGCACGAAGAGGGGGACCGGCAACAGGGAGAAAGAAGAGAGGTTCTGCTCCATATTCAGGATCAATTGCGTGATGCCGCTGCCGCCGCCCAGGAACAAGGCGGCTCCCAAGATATCGACTAAAAAGAAAGAGATGGCCACCGGCATCCCTGAAAGCATCAGGATGACCATCGTTCCCAGAAGCAGAATCAAGGCTTGATACCACTCCATGCCCCTTCTCCCATGAAATTGAGTCTGTGGCCACTCAAACGGCAGTGGCCACGAAAACTTACAGGTCAAATCCTATTTTTCTCTATTTGATCCGAAGTCTTTGAAGTGTCCGTGAGCCTTTCGGATGAACTCAATGGAAAAAAGGAAGCAACCTATCGGAATGACCATAATGACCAGAAACTCCGGAATCTTGAAGTACTCCAGTGTAGGTACCTTTCGCCTGTAATAGTCCAAGGTAACGCGAAATCCATAGTAGGCAAGGATAAGCAGCACGACAGAACCCATAATCGAGGTGATCATGTTTACGAGAGACTGGGTCCTTTTGCTAAGCGGGTTCAGGACAATATCGACCTTAATATGACTATCCTCTCTCAGCACGTAGGCGGCAGCCAGGAAGGGGATGTAAAGGAGGAAATATTGGCTGAACTGAACCACGCCAGGGATGGGTCTATTGAAAAAGTATCTCATAACCACATCGACACAAACGCCGACCGCGCTGGTCATCATCATGATTCCCGCCAACCATGCGAATCCTCTCATCACATGGTCCAAGAAACTGTTCGTCCTTGACATTATAGTCTGTCTCACTCCCGTACGCGGTTCTTAGGGGGTAAGCAGTTTTCTCAGTTTGGACCCCAATGTTGGATTTTGCTTGATCACTTGATCCCAACCGGCCTCGTAAGCCAAGTTCACGTACCATTTGGTGTCCGCAGGAGAAAACTGGATTACCTTCATTCCCTTTTTCTGCATTTCCTGAAATTCGTTTTCAGCAATTCCGGCCATGATTTTGGTGTATTTTCTTTCGTTTTCGATCATGCAGTCGGACATCAGCTTTTGAAGATGGCGAGGGAGTCTTTGCCACGTCTGCAGGTTGACGAGGCCTTCGATATTCATCTGATAGATTCTGGGTTCGAGGATATACTTGCAGACTTCAACCCATCCCGCCCGTATGTTTCCCAGCGCGGCCCATGCATAACCGTCAATGGTGCCCCGGTCAAGGGCCGTATAGATGTCGGATCCGGGAAGGGTCACTGTCACTGCGCCGAGCCTTTTGAGGAACGGTTCGTAAGTAGCCGAGACGCGAATCTTCTGTCCCTTAATTCTTGCGGCCGCTTTACCGCTTTGTTAGTGAAGATCAGAAACTGTGGACCGAATTCCGCCCTGCCAAGATAATGGATTTTGAACTTTTTGAGGAGGTTCACTCGAAAATCGTAGTAGCCGTTCTTTCTTTCCTGCATCGGGGTAAGCCTGGTCAGGTGAGTATAGGCGGCGCCCGTAACCTCCCTGCCGTAATAGGACTCGCAGCCGAAGACCATGTCTACCACGCCGTTGCTCAATGCATCGAACTGCTTAAAGCCCGGAATCGCCTCCGGTCCTCCAGTATATTATTTATAATTATTGAACAACGTGAATATCCTTTAGTTTCTGGGCTTGATCTGCTAATTTTACATCTGATATTGAATAAAAATCAAGCTCCTAAGGTAAGAAATAAAAGTAATGAAGTGACGATCATCAAAAAAAATTTGTAAATGTTTGCTAATTATAGAGGAAACCTGTAAAATCTCCTAAAACTTTAATTTGCAGACTCGGTAAAATAAAAAACCCGGTCATTGCTGACCGGGCCAAACTAATCTTACTTAAGCACTCAGTGTTCATCCTGCCTTAAAGCAGAATATTTTAATAATTCGTATTAACCAACTCCTTTACATGATCTGTTTCTATAAATCTTTCTTGAGAAACTGGATGCGTTCGAATAAAATGCCACATTCGTGATCAATGCATATTTTACCTTTAAACTGACGAATGGAGGTATAATGATGCAGCTGCATCCATTTTTCCAGGTCGCTCAATATAGTATCGATGTAGCTAAGTCCGTTTTTATAAAGCGTTGAGCAAATCTGAACAGCAGAAGCTCCCGCGAATATTTGCTTTACTACTCCTTTGTAATCGTGTATACCTGTGGCTCCTGCAACCTGACACTTGAGTTGTGGTGAAAGAAGCGCCACCCAGCGCAGTGATTTGGTCATCTCTTCAGGTGCGCTTAAAATGTTGTCGTGAATGATGATCTCCTTCTCAATATCGATATCCGGACGGTATAGACGATTAAAGAGTACAAGACCATCGATTCCTGCTTCATCCAGCCGGTGCGTGATCTGGATCAGGTTGGAAAAATAATTACTGAGCTTGACAGAAACAGGGATTGAGACATGTTTTTTCACTTCTGTCACAATTTCAATGTACTTGTCTTCAATCTCCTTTCCCGGCATAACCTTATCGAAGGGAAGCAATGCAATATTCAGCTCGATTCCGTCGGCACCGGCATTTTCAAGATTTTTGGCAAATTGCGGCCAGGTATCCGATGTGATGCAATTAATACTTGCAATGACGGGGGTATCACTGTATTCTTTGATCTGTCCGATTAGTTCGATCACTTTATTCAGTCCGTATTCTTTCGAGTATTTATTGATTTGCTCGATGGCTTCGGGAAACCAGAAGTACTTGATGTCCTGATCCATAAGTGCGGCTGAGTTCGCAACAAGCTGCTCTTCAAAAAGTGATTTCAGCACAATTGCTCCAGCGCCTACATCGATGCATTTTTTGATATCGTCGATTTCATCCGTTATTTTCGAACTACTGATTATGATGGGATTTTTAAGTTTTAATCCCATGTATTCTGTTGAAAGATCCATCATGTTGTGGTTTTATTTTTTTGAGTAATTGAATCTTGTTGTTTTAAAAATGTAAGAAAGTTCTTCGAAAGTCCTACAGGATTTTTAAGCTTCTGCTGCATGAGTGAAACAGCCTTCATGAGGTTTAATCCGGGCATTTTCAGATAATTCCTCCCTGAAATTCCACTCATATCCGCGAATGTGAAGCAGGTAGACTGCAGGTATTTTGCCATACAGTTCGTTACATAGTTTTACGATATATCCTGGGGAAGCAGCATGTGTGGTAAATGTTACATCGGTTGATCCGGTGACGGGTGTTAAAACGCAATCCGTAATTTCTTCAGTAGAAGCATCCGCAAAGATCACAAGGTCTTTGTTGGCAATGGCAACAGCATCTTCGATATTGAGCTGGTAGTTGCTATCGAATTCAAACCCGTTTAGGTTTTCATCTTCGACCCATTCCTTCATCATCTCTACGAAAGCATTCCCAAGGCCGTCGTCCTGTCGTCCGGGATTACCAAAACCATATATCAGAATTTTCAAATCCAGCAAAACTTTTATCTTCTTTTGCGATCGATTATGTTATCGTTTTTATCCAGAAGGGTTAACTCAAGCGGCATTTGACCCAAAGCATGTGTTGCGCAACTCAGGCAGGGATCATAAGCCCTAATAGCCACCTCAACGGCATTCATCATGCCTTCTGTGATCTTCTTCTGTCCGTTCATGAATTGTTTTGCCGCATGATTTACAGCAACATTCATCGGTTCATTGTTGTTTGTTGTCGATACGATCAGGTTGGCCATTGTAATCTGATCATCCTCGTTGATTCGGTAATGATGGAATAATGTACCTCGTGGCGCTTCGATCAAACCGACACCTTCATTACCTTTTTTCCCTTTAACCACGAGTTCGCCTTTCATCAGGTCAGGATCTTCGAGCAATTCTTTAATAGCCTCAGCCGAATGCAATAATTCGATCAGTCTTGCCCAATGGTAATGCATTGTCATGTTGTTGGGCTTACCGTTCGTATAAGCTTTAAACTGTTCAAATTCTTTCTGTGCCAATGGTGTTGGAATAAAATCGCAAGTATTTAACCGGGCTAGCGGACCAACCCTGTACCATCCGTCATTTTTGCCCAGATCGAGCAAATGTGGGAATTTCATATAACTCCAGTTCTTCACTTCTTCACCGATATAATCAAGATAATTCTGGTAATCCACATCGTGAAGGATTTTTTTCCCGTCTGCATCAACCGCCCTTAAAACACCATGATACAGATCGAGTGCGCCGTCTTTGCGAACAAGGCTTAGATGGTTTGAAGGAAAAGCTGCAAAATTGTCGATGAAATCTTTATTTTTTTTGTGGAATTCTTTGAGAAAATTCAGGGCATCTACGGACCATGAAACCATCTTTTCAATATTGAGCGGATCGGGACCCTTTATAAAACTATCTTTTTCTTCTTGTGTGAGGTGCTTGTTGATCCCTCCCGGAATGGCTCCTGTTCCGTGAATCTTTTTACCGGCTGTGGCTTTGATGATCTCCTGACCGAATTTTCGCATCATGACTCCCTGAACAGCTAGTTCGGGATGTTTACGGGCTACACCGATCACGTTTCGGATAGCCGGATCGGCATCTACTCCAAATAAAAGATCGGGTGAAGCAAGATGGAAAAAATGCAGCGCATGCGACTGGAACATTTGTCCGTAATGCATCAGTCTTCGCATTTTTTCACCTGTCGGAGTCAAACCATCTCCGGTACCAGCTCCGACAATTACATCCAGTGCTTTCGCTGCAGCCAGGTGATGGCTGACCGGACATATCCCGCACAAGCGCTGTACGAGTACCGGTGCTTCCCAATAAGGCCTTCCCTGGACAAATCGTTCAAATCCCCGGAATTCGACAATATGAAGCCTGCTTTGTGATACATTTCCTTCCTCATCTATATGAATCGTGACTTTTCCGTGGCCTTCGACCCGTGTTACGGGTTCGATTGTTATTTTCTTATCCATGTTCTTTCCTTCTTTCGATTAATCAAATTTAATTACTTCATAAGGCAGTTTCATTTCATCGCCTGTTACTAATGCAACGAGAGCATTCCAGATCAGATCAGCACGCGGAGGACATCCCGGCAAATAATAGTCGATTTTCACGATTTCATGACAGGGATAAACCTTATCGAGAATGATCGGTAATTCTTCGTCATTCGGAAGGATACCGTCTGGATTAGCATTTTTAGTCGATGGTCCGTTCAGGTATGCTTCTTCAAGGCATTCCTTAATGGGAATATTATTTCTTAAGGCCGGCAACCCACCCATAATTGCACACTCTCCAACCGAAACAAGAATTTTACAGTTTTTCCTGAATTCTTTTAAAACGTGGATGTTTTCACTATTGCAGCAGCCGCCTTCTATCAGGCCGATATCACACATTTGCGTAAATTCTTTGATGTCATCAATTGGGGATTTGTCAAAATCAACCAGATCGATAAGTTCCAGAATTTTTTCATCGATATCAAGCAACGACATATGGCAACCGAAACAGCCGGCAAGGGATGTTGTTGCTACTAATGGTTTACTCATAATATTTCCTCCCTTTAACTATTTACTGTTTGTTCAATTTCACTACCAATTGGCTTTAAATCGAATTTCCGCTGACCGATCGGATCGACATAGCCTCTTTCTTTTTTGAGAATACTTCCGACAGGACAGTGTTCCATTGCTTCACGGGCCTCCTCATCCGTCATTTTATCAGCCAGTTCATGATCGATATTGATCATGGCTTTATAACCCCGTCCTTTAATTGCAAAAATGCTTTTTCCGTCTTTTGTCTTTATCGTCCTGACGCATCGTTTGCAAAGGATGCACCGGTTACGGTCGATGTAAATTTTAGGAGATTTTGCATCCACCTCCTTTTCTTCAAATTCGTAAGGAAACCTGGGAACCATCATCTGAAACCTGTATCCGAGGGCTTGTAATTCACAACTTCCGCTTTTTTCGCAAGCCGGACAAAAATGATTTCCTGAGACAAACAAAGTTTCAACGATTATTTTACGAAGCTCAATGATATCCGGAGTATTGCTCTCGATTACCATCCCGTCAGCTATATCCGTCGTACAGGCTGTCATAAACCTGCCATTTATCTTCACATTGCAAATACGGCACGAACCTGCGGGTTTTACACCTTCAAGGTGGCAAAGCGTTGGTATATAAATCCCGTTCGCTTTGGCGGCATCAACAATGTTGACACCTTTTTCGGCTTCGCATGATTTCCCGTCGATTGAAAATTTTACTATTTCGCTCATCTTAATATTTTTTTCTTTCCTGATTTTACTAATAAACCATAATTATTACTTCACATGGGGGTATCTTCCTACCGCCCTGCACGAATCCTGAATGGCGGCATTCATATCGAATGACGAGTTGTAATCTTTTCCTTTTTCAATTTTTGCCTCATACGCGTACCGAAAGTTTTCAATACTTGTAAGGATCGGATTTGCTGCAGATTGACCCAGACCGCATCGATTGGCTATTTTCATCTGTTTGCCCCAATGAACCAGATCATCGATATCTTTCGACACACCTTTACCATCGATTATTTTTTGTAATTTATTACGAAGGATCACCGTCAGGTAACGGCATGGAGCACATGATCCGCAGGATTCATCGATAAAGAATTCAGTAAAATTTTTAACTGTTTCAAGAATATTACGTTGTTCTCCGATCACAATCATGGCACCTCCTGTAGGAAGATCTTCATAGCAAATGGTTCGCTGGAATTCATTTTCACCGATCATTCTTCCTGATGGTCCGCCAACCTGAACTGCTTTTGGATTCACTGCACCTGCCATTTCAAGCATTTCACGTATGCTCATTCCCCATTCTATTTCAAACACCCCGGGATATTTTACATCACCTGAGATGCTAAGCAGTTTTGTCCCGGCTGTTTCCTTTGTTCCCAGTGAGCGGTACCATTCGGCACCCTGGTTAATGATCTTGACAACAGAGCAGAGTGTTTCTACGTTGTTTACGACGGTTGGTTTGCCATGATACCCTACCTGAACCGGGAAAGGCGGTCTGTTTCTTGGTTCACCGCGTTTTCCTTCGCACGATTCGATCAAAGCAGATTCTTCCCCGCAAACATAGGCTCCGGCTCCGAATTGAATCCGGATATCATAATTAAAACCTTTGATGCCTAATGCGTCCGGACCGATCCATTTTTTGTCCCTGAAAGTTTTTAGAATGGATTCAAGGTGTTTTTTTAGGTAGGTATATTCAAGGCGCAGGTATAAAACTCCTTCTTTAGCTCCGATTGCATAGCCGGCGATGATCATTCCTTCAAAAAGCAAATGTGGCAATTCGGTTAAAATTACCCTATCCTTAAACGTCCCCGGCTCTCCCTCGTCAGCATTACAAAGCAGGTACCTTTCATCACCGGATGATTTAGTGCAGAATTCCCATTTTAGTCCGGTCGGAAAACCAGCACCGCCCCGTCCGCGTAGGTTCGATTGTTTTACAATATCAATCACCTCTTTGGTATCCATTGATGTGATTTTCTTTAGAGAGTCACCCGTTTCATAGTCGGAAAAAATGACGGCGCCCCTGCGATTCAGATTATTGGTCACCATCGATTTAATAAGTGCAGACTGATTTTGACCACCACCAAAACTGTTGACCATTTCTTCTGCTGACTTACCTGAACGGAACGAATTGATTAGCTCCCTTACCCGATAGGTTGTTATCTTCGGATAAACAACCCCATTGATAATCGCAGCCGGTTCCTGATCATTCATTCCAATACATGAGGTATTGAATAATCCGAAGAGTCCGTCTGAAGATACCTGTCCGAACCGTATACCGGTGGCCTTTTCAAAAGCTTCAGCCACTTCAGCCCGTCCCATCATGTTAGCCACCAAACTATTGTTAAGGTAGATCGTATATTTCCCTCTTGATTCCTGGCTGAAAAAATGATAAAAAGAGAGGGTTTGTTCAACGTCAGCTTTCGAAATATCCAGTTGATGCGCGATCTCTGTTTGAATTTCAGGAATGATGTATCCTTCTTCATTCGTCAACTCAAACAATATATCAATGAGCCGGGAAGAATCATTTCCGAATTTGCTGACAACACTTTGAACCTTTGAATTCATATCGACATTGCTTTAAATTAATTTGACACCTCTATTGTTAATTAATTAACAGCGCAAAAGTATGTTTAATTTTCCGATTAAAACAGGCAATATACAAATTTAGAAGCATTTTAAATTGATATGCAATTATGGGCTATATATAAATATATATCTATAGATATGTAGATGTTGAGGATGAACAAGGAAATTGCAATATATAATTTTAGTTAAAGAGGGTAGTAGCCAATCGTTTTGCTTCGTTGAACTTTGATTTATCAACTTGAACAGGAATACCTTTTGTATTTGCAAATTCGATAATGTTTCCGGTTGGAAGATTGCCAAGCAATTCATATCCTGTCATCGGACAACCACCAAATCCATTGATCACGCCATCGTAAAGTGAGCAGCCGGAAGTGTATGCAGCGTCAAGCTTTTCATACCAGTCATCTTCCCTGATGTGCAAATGAATACCAAACTCTGTTGTAGGGAATTCATTTGTAAGCATACTGTAAACACTAAAAATTTGATCCGGTTTTGCCACACCAGTAATATCAGATAGACTTACTGTTTTAATATCAATTTCATGAAGTTTTTGGGCCCATTTGAAAAGGATTTCAGGAGTAGAGGGATCGCCATAAGGATTTCCAAAAGCCATTGTCAGATATACGATCAGCTTTTTATTGGTTTTGCTACAGATTTCTTTCAACTTTAAAATAGTCTGCCACGCACCATCCATATCGGCATTAATATTCCTTTTCAAAAATGTTTCTGAAACAGAAAATGGAAAACCTATATACGTTATCTGGCCAATCATCGCAGCTGCCTGGGCACCATTTTCATTTGCAACAAGTACAAACAATTTCGACCTTGATTCCGTTAAGTCAATCTGGTTTATTACCTCTGCAGTGTCATCCAATTGAGGTATTACTTTAGGAGAAACAAAACTACCGACATCAATTATATCGAACCCAACTTTTACCAGTGCGTTCATCAACCGGACCTTTTCATCGGTTGGTATCCTTTTGTGCAGGCTTTGCATGGCATCACGCGGCGTTTCAAGTATCCTGAACATAGCGTCCACAAAAAATTAAATGAAAATCACTTAAAATCATTAATGGTAACGGGTAGAGGTAAACCGAAAAAACTTAAGGTCGCTGTCTGGGAATTTACTCAATCCTGCTTTTTCTTTCACAATTTTGATTTGCTTTTCAACTTTATCGATCGTTGGAATGGAAGGCAACAACACCGCCCTGTGCGACTTGCCATCCGTAACAATCACACCATATATTAATGGATCAAGATCAGCAAAGTCGAAAATCTCCTCTGGCTCGGTAAGCACATCGACTGAAATTTCGATTTCATCAAGTTCCTTGGCTGACAACGAAGGAAAACGGTAGTCATTAAATGCTGCACTGATAGCATTTCTCGAAATCTCCGCTGCCAGATCTTTCTCACATGGTTCAATGGTACCCATGCAACCACGCAAAGATCCATCCAGTTTGTGGATCGAAACAAAACAACCACGTTTTATTTTAGTAAGTTTCTCCCTTTCTTCTTTGTACCGAAGATCGTTATTCAATCCTACTTTTAGATAATTTAAAATAGTATTGAGAGCGATTGTAGTGTATATGGTTTTTGGACTGTACATTATGCTATTTTTTCATTTTATCTTCGGTCTTTTCTAAACCGTACTTATTATAATAGTATTTTTTGTCCTCTTTTTTTACACCTTCCTTGGTATAGTAAATATATTCTTCTGAACGAAGTTCGCCTTTGTCATTCGGGTCGCGAAGAATCAACATTTCTACCTGTCCGTTTTCAAAATAACTTCGTTCTTCTGTATTATAGCCCTTATCGTTGTATACAAACGTGTTTCTTGCTTTCCTCTGCAACGCATCATTTGCATCATATGATTCAAATGTCTGTTCGATTTTTTGATCTTGTTTATTAAAGAAGTAATGGTTAATATTTTTGTAAAGCTTTTGGCCATCGGGGCTGTATGATTCTTTGATATCCTGTATCAGGTTTCCCCGGTCATCATATTTGTAATAATAATCTTCTTTTGAACGGATCGTTCCATCGCTTTTATAAGTATTCGAATGGCGTTCAATGATCTGATGCTTGTCATCATAAACAAGTTTCGGTTCTTCCTTTTTGACAGGGGTCACCATTTTTTGTTTCGGTGTTGGTTTCTTTTCACTTTTACTTTGCTCATCTTTCTTTGCATTTTTACATTGAACAACGGCAATAACAATAATTACAAGGGTTACTAATTTTAATAATCTTTGAAGTAATTTTATTCTATACATACTCTTATCTGCTTTATTATATTCCGAAGATCAATTTGAATTATCTAATATTAGCGATCAAACCTGAAAAACTAAACTGACTTATGTTCATTTAACTTTCGAGTAAACCCCGACCGATCTTTTTTATTTTATTTAGAGTTTTTAAATCTGAAATCAACTTATCAAGAATGCCATTCACAAAAACCTTGCTTTTCGGAGTGCTGTACAACTTAGCAAGTTCAATGTATTCGTTTAATGTCACTTTTATAGGAATAGAAGGGAATTCCATCAATTCAGCCAATGCCATTTTGATGAGCAGGACATCCATAACCGCAATCCGGTCCATTTCCCAGTTTTTTACTTTGTCTTCGATCAGTTTTTCGTATTCAGTACTGTGAACAATGGTTTTTCGAAATAAATTGATCACATAATTTTTATCCTCATTTTTTGAATCCGGAGATCCGTTTTCAAATAAACCAGGAATTTTATCGAATTCTCCACTATTTTCCTGAAATGCTTTTATAGCTTTTATGGCCAGCAGGTTTGCCGTATGAAAATCATCTGACCAGTAAATATTTTTTTCTTCATAGAAATATTGCAAACTATCAGATTTGGAAAGGATTTTTTTGATGATTTTGATAAAAATTTCTTTATCATCATTATAACTATTTTTTTCTGAACTCAGATAGTCGACAAATTCCTTACTCTGCCTAATCTCCAGCATCAGTTTGCGAACCATATCTTCTTCGTCGACCCATGAAATTTTAAACTTATCGATATAAGATTGTAGATCCCTGTTATTGACAAATTGGTGGTATAGTTTATTTTCAATAAACCGGGTATTGGGTTGAAGGTCATCCTGTGTCGGGAAAAACTTAAGCTTGTTGTCTTCCATCCTTTTTCGTGAAAAATCAACAAGTTCGATCAGAAAGGATAGCTGATAAATATAAATCTCAAAAAGTTTATCGAGGCTCCGTAAAAGTTCCTTTTCACCAAGTTCAAGTCTATCGTTTGCCGACTGGTTAAAAGCGTAAAGTGCCTGTAAGGCTTTTATCCTCAAATGCCTTCTGCTAAGCATATATTTCAAAGAATTTCTGCAAAGATATTAATTTATCTTCCTCTCAAAACCAAAAAAAGTGTTTGTTTCCACCTGACGTATTCAGGGAGTCACTCTGTTAAAGGTATAGTCTTTATACTCACCGATGTCCCAATGCGTATTCTGGAAACCATTATCGTTTTTCTCCTCAAATTTATATTTTGTCTGAATCAAAGGTATTTCGATCTCACTAATGCATTGCTGAAAATCCTTACCATGTAAAAACAATGCGTTTAGAAAATACCATCCGATATCGAACCCGTCGAAAGCATATTTCGCTGTGGAAGGTTCCGTCTTGTATTTTTCCCTGAATTGCTCGATCCAGTTAATGACCCGTTTATCGTTAAAGTTGATAATGGATGAAGTTAAACTATGAAAATCCAGGTTCAGCATTTGCTGGGTTTCCAGGTTATCAAATTTATTCCAGTTGGGCAGTCCAAATAATGTGATATCGTAATTTTCCCTTAATTTGTTTAGCTTGGAGAGTATTTCCTGCGAAAAAACGTTATCCTCGCTAAACGCAATAACGACGTTATTTCTCAACTTTGAAAGGTTCATTTTTAATCCGAGCAGGCTATCCTGATCATATATAACTTCTTTGACCGTATTGCCAAGATAGCTGCTGTCATTCGGATTCCTGACAAGTTCTTCAGTATCAAACAGCATATTTTCAGTAAAAATCTTTCCATGCTCTTTTTTTAGATTGATGTGTTCAAGCAGTTTCCTGTTCGACAGGTAAATCCGGGACGCACGGCGGCTGTTCAGGTAGTTGCGGATATAAGAAACCGAAGCCTGATTTTGATATTTATTTTGCCTGATAATTACGATGTTGCTTTTCGGATAGTGATCGAGCAGGTAATTAATGAGCTGGTCGGATTGCTTGCTTACTTCAGGTTTGACTTTAAATACAAAGGGATTGTTCAGGATTATCTCCTCACGCGGAGATAACGGATTGACAATATTAATTTTACATGTTTTTGCAAATGCTGCAATTTTTTTGAAACTGTCATTGAAAAGCGGTCCTATGATAAGATCCATGCTGCTCAATTCGGAAGCATGCAATACTTTTTGAATCTTCTGTTCTGAATTGTCGACATCATACACAAAAAGGTTTAGTTTCATTCCCTGGTTTTTCATTGAATCCACTGCCATTAGAAATCCTTCATAGAACTGAATAAACCGGAAAGCGGACAGATCAGAAATAGCCGAGAGGTCGGGTTCGGGCATTTGTTCCAGACTGTCGACCTCATCAAGATAAAAAGGCAGCATCAACGCAACATTGTAAGTCTTTTCTTTATTGACCACGATATCTTCACAAGGTAAAACAACCACTCCCGGAATTGTTTCATGTCCGGTCACCGTATCACTTTCTTCATGTTTAGTAATTTCAACAGGTATTTTAATTAGCTGGCCTGCCTCTGCTTTTTTTGAAATGCCTGGATTTAACACCAGAATTTTATAATAATTTACCTTGTATTTGGCTGCTATTTCTTCCACTCTCTCTTTTTTATCAGCCTTATGGATTATAAAAGGTGTTTCCTTTTTATCTTCAGGAACTTTTACAACTTGTCCGGGACGAACCGGTTCAATAAGCAAGGGATTGTATTTTTTCAGGCTATCGATGCTGAAATCCAGCTTTACTGCGAGTGTATAAATGGTTTCACCGGGTAAAACCGTATGCTCAATAAATTTTTCTGGCTTTATTTGAGGTTCGCCATTCACCTCATTTATGCCTTGCTGGTTGGGGATCAGAATTACCTGTCCTACTTTCAGTTGTTCATTCATACCCGGATTGGCATTGATTATTTCTCCTGTGGTAACATTGTATTTTTTGGCAATTCCATAAAGTGTCTCACCTCCGCTTACAGTGTGTTTGACTGTTTCACCTTCCCATTTGGCACCTGGCTCGGGTTTGCCTTTCTTCGTGGTAGGTATTTTGAGTGTTTCGCCTTCTTTTGGATATTCGCCAAGTTCAGGATTAAGCCTTTTAATATCCTCAATCGTGACACCGTATTTCAGGGCAATTCCATAGAGTGTTTCTTTGCTTTTGACAATGTGAAAAAAATAATCTTCTCTTTTCTGTTCGTTAAGAGGTGCCTTTTTTTCTTTTCCTGAAACAGGTATTTTCAACACCTGTCCGGCTTTTATTCCGTTCCGGGCATCCGGATTATTCGCAAACAGGTCATCGACTGAAATATCATATGTTTTTGCAATTTCAAACAATGTCTGGCCCTGTTTTACAAAATGAAGGTAATAATCCTTCCCATTTATCGATTCAATAATTTCTGATTTGGTAATTCCTGTTTCATCCTGGGCATAATTGTGAAATGGCAGAATCATCACAAACAGTAAGATCAGGAAGAATTTATCAACCAAAATATTTTGTGCAATTTCAAATTGTTTCATGAATCGTTTTTTGCTGGTAACAATTTAACTTTATTATTCCCATTCTATTGTAGCGGGTGGCTTTGAACTAATGTCGTATACAACCCTGTTTACACCTTTAACCTTATTGATTATTTCATTCGATATTTTTGAAAGAAAATCATAGGGAAGCTGCGACCAATCCGCAGTCATCCCATCTGTTGACCCAACGGCCCGAAGGACGACCGCTTCTTCATATGTCCTTTCATCACCCATAACTCCGACCGATTGTATCGGCAACAGGATCACTCCAGCCTGCCAAACTTTATTATACAAGTTAAATTTCTTTAGTCCTTCGATAAAAATGTGATCCGCTTCCTGCAGAATTCTTACCCTTTCTTCATTAACTTCACCAAGTATCCGGATACCCAGTCCAGGCCCGGGAAATGGATGCCTGTTCAGCAATCCTGCATCCATACCCAGTGTTGTTCCGATTTTTCTCACTTCATCTTTAAAAAGGGTATTCAGTGGCTCAACAATTTTGAGTTTCATAAAGTCCGGCAACCCACCTACATTGTGATGGGATTTAATCGTTGCCGATGGTCCTTTCACTGATTTCGATTCTATTCTGTCAGGATAAATAGTGCCCTGGGCCAGCCATGCCACATTTTGTATCCGGTGTGCCTCTTCATCAAATACTTCAATAAAAGTAGAACCGATGGCTTTCCGCTTTAGCTCCGGATCGGAAATGCCTTTTAGTGCTTTATAAAATTTCTTTTTTGCTTCTACACCACGAACATTCAGTCCCATATGTTTGTAAGAATCTAAAACGGATTCAAATTCGTTTTTGCGCAGCAATCCATTGTCGACAAAAATGCAATGCAGATTTTTTCCGATAGCTTTGTCAAGCAAAACTGCAGTGACCGACGAATCGACACCTCCGGATAATCCCAAAACAACTTTATCATTTTTCAGCTTTTTTTTGAGTTCCTGAACCGTTGTTTCGATAAATGATTCAGGTGTCCATGACTGTTCGCATCCACAAATATTCACAACGAAATTTCTCAGCAGTATCATGCCTTCCGATGTGTGATAAACTTCGGGATGAAACTGTATGCCGTACGTAGGCTCACCTTCAATTTTGTAACCGGCAATCCTGACATCATCTGTGCTGGTAATAACTTTAAACGTTTCGGGAACCGTCAGGATCGTGTCACCATGCGACATCCAGACTTGTGATCCGGCCGTCATTCCGTTCAACAAATCGCTTTTCGGATCGATAAAGGATAGATTTGCACGCCCATATTCCCTGATTTTCGAAGGCATCACATCACCGCCTTCATTCTTTGCAATGTATTGTGCCCCATAACAAACACCCAAAACTGGGATTGTTGCTTTAATTCCGTGGAGATCGGGTACAGGAGAATTTCTGTCATTTACCGAAAACGGACTACCAGAAAGAATGACACCTTTGATGTGGTCATTTAAAGCAGGGAAGGAATCAAACGGATAAATTTCACAGTAGACATTTAATTCTCTTATCCTTCTGGCGATAAGTTGTGTGTATTGAGAACCGAAATCAAGGACTAAAATGGTTTCCTGCATACTCAAATCCCGATGATTGATTAAAAGTTTACAAATGTAGAACCATGCCCCTTAAACTCAAAATTTATTTTTAAACACAGACTGCAACGTTTTTTTAACAATCTATTCCGGCCTATCTATTACATTTTCTATAATAGAATAATTTGGTGAACACCAGTATTTCAAAATTGCTTTGAAGATTAAGTTGTACATTAAGAGCAATTATTAAAACAATTCATGGAGATAAAAAGGATGTTATCAGATTTTTCCTTTATTTCGGGGTTTTAATTTGGTTGAAAAGTGTACGATCTGGATTCCTTAAACTATGAAAAATTACTGGCTCCGTTAAAAGATAATGGAGAAATGTAGCTTTTGTCCGCGAAGTTGCAATACAGATAGATTTTTAGGCAAAGATGGGTATTGCCGTAGCGATACATATTTCAATATTGCTTCCATTTGTGTTCATAAAGGTGAGGAACCTGTAATTTCAGGGAAAAACGGAATTTGCAATGTGTTTTTCAGCCGGTGTAACATGCAGTGCATCTATTGCCAGAATTATCAGATCAGTAGAAATGACGAAAAAATTATAAGTGCACGGTATGAATTGAAAGAGGTTCTTGAAAAAATTATTTCGATCCTGGATAATGGAGTGGATGCTTTGGGATTTGTTTCGCCATCACATTTTATTCCACATGTTAAAATCATAGTTGAAGCCCTGAGACATACCGGAAGAAATCCGATTACGGTGTTCAATACAAACGGATATGATAAAGTATCCTCTGTCAAATACCTGGAGAACTATATCGATGTATTTTTGCCTGATTTTAAATATATGGATGACAGGTTGTCCATGGAATATTCTGATGCTCCCCATTATTCCAAATATGCCTCGAAAGCAATTTCGGAAATGTACCGGCAGAAGGGATCAAGTATTCTTACCAACGACAATGCTTACGCTGAGTCGGGATTGATCATCCGGCATCTCGTTTTGCCGGGACACATTGAAAACAGTCTTGAAGTTTTACGGTTTATTGCAAATGAAATTTCTCCCAATGTTCATTTATCTCTGATGTCGCAATACTTCCCGAACGATTTTGTGAAAGACCATCCTGTGCTGAAAAGGAAATTAACTAACGGGGAATATGCTGCTGTGATCGAAGAAATGGACAAACTTGGATTTACACATGGCTGGATTCAGGAATTGGATAGTCCGCATTATTTTCAGCCTGACTTTTTGCTGGAGCATCCTTTTGAACAATGAAAAAATAGAAACCAAAAGAATATAGCCAAACCAAATTCCTGCTCTTATTTAAATTTTATAACGACAATGCGACCCTGGCTAGTTTTGGAAAGTAAAAATCCAACTTCTCAGAAGCTGGATTTTTACTTATAACTGTGGAGCTGGAGGGAGTCGAACCCTCGTCCAAACAAGCAGCAAAAATGCTTTCTACATGCTTAGTCTGTTATTGATTTTCGAACGCTGCCCGGGAACAAACACCCAAATCAACGTCTTATCCTTTTTATCTCATTCTGTAATCAAGGTCCCTACAGAACCAGCCCAAAATTGCGTGCACCCCGTTAATCAGGTTGGAATCAGGCATCTCCGCCTGCGGGATGTCCCGTCACGGCACCTTGTGCTGTGAAAAAGCTCCATCTACTAAACTTCGATTAAGCTGCGAGAGCGTAATTGTAATCGCCAATTATAGTTTGAAGATAGTTTTTAACGAGCCACATCCTCAATGCCCGGCATGCTTACAGTTCCACTGTCCTTGCTGTCAAAACCAGTCAGCCCCGTATTGGGTTTCAAGTCTCAAGTTATTTCAACTTTTTAATTCTTTTGCGAACTTTCAAAGAACAATTTCTGAAACCGGAGCAAAAGTACAACGTATTTCCGAATCCACCTATTATCAATTTGGGCCGTTCAAACAACAATCTTAGATAACTACCACTCGTTTTGATGTGGCTTTTTCTCCTGCAGTGACTTTCAAGATATAAACTCCTTTGGGCAAACCTGAAACATTAAATGATTTGTTAAAAATCCCGGTGTTCTCATTTTTGTCGTTTAATGATTTGATCCTTCGGCCATTTGCATTTAAAAGCTCTACACGCAAGTTGCCTGGTGAAGTTAATTTTATCGAAACCGATATCCTGTCTTTAGCCGGGTTTGGCCAAACTTGCAATCCAATTTCATCAGCTACGGGATTTTCCTTATTTTCCGAAAGCAGGTCGAAATTATATATATCAAAACCTGCAGGTCCGTCGGCGACATATAAATAGCCGGTATTATAGGTAACATTTAATGCAAAGCATCCCGAAGGCTTGTAATAGCCAGCGACAACCGGTGACGAAGGATCGCTGATATCGATCGCCTGAACGCCCCCATTAATGTAATTGGCTACAAATGCATATGGCCAGGATGCATCCACAGCCCATGCAGCATCACCCATCGGAATATATGATTGCTGGAAAGGAGTGCCTGGCAGGGTTATATTGATGATCCCGAAACCACCCTGGTTATCAGCATAGAGCGCATAATTACCGGTTATTTTAACATCGTAGCCCATCCCTTCGTAATCGGCGTAACGACTAACAAAAACAGGGTCTTCAGGGTTCGTTATATCAAAAATATAAAGCCCTTTGGTATCGTCTGTCGCAAATGGGCCGTAATCGATCAGGTAGAGGTAATTTCCTTCAATGTCGAGGGCCTGCACATAACACCATTCCTCGCCTGCTATAGCACCATTGTACCACCCGAATTTATGTGCCGCAAGTACCGGGTTTTCAGGATCAGAAAAATTTATCACACGGAACCCGTCCCACCAGCAGGCTACAAACGCATAATTGCCTTTTAGTTCAAGATCATTGGTCATCACAGGAGCGAGATAGTGTCCCGTGTTTACAGGATTTTCCGGGTCGCTGATATCCATAATGTTTACATTGTTATTGCTGCCCATGCTTTCGGGACAGTAAACCGCAATATTTCCTGAAATTTTTACAAGATCACCCGGCGTTGGCTCATAGCCAACCTGAATCGGATGAGTTTTAATGCTTATATCGAATACCCTGAAACCGTTACTGCCTGTATAGGCATAATTCCCCGAAACAGCGATGTCAGAAACTGAAGAGGGAAGGATGTAATTGCTTGCTGCAATCGGTGAACCCGGATCCGTTACATCCAGAAACAGACAGCCTTCCTGTCCGCCAGTGGCATAAACAGAATTGTTTTTCCCGGTAATATATGTCTGAGGTTCCGAATAATCAGTGATGTGTTGTGGTGAAGTTGAATTACTTACATCAATAATATTGATTCCACCACCCGGACTCGTTGTAGAATTTGCAACAAAAGCATTTTCACCTGTGACACACAGACCGTAGGGATATCCGTCAAGTTGAAGTTGCCCGAGCTGCGTGGCCGGCAGGGAGCTGAAATCGAAAATCCTAAGGCCATAGCTTGAGTTTACGATGTAGGCCTTTTGACCAGAGGTATAAATAGTGCTAGTCGGTGTCGTAATATTAAATAGTGTGGTCAATACAGGTGACCCAGATAAATCAACGGCTTTTGTGCCTCCATTTCCTGAAGAAAGAAAAAGTGTATCTCCCGATTTGTAAGAGTTCCAAACAAACTGCGTACCGGTAAAATTGTAATTTCCGGCAAGGGAAGGATTTTGTGGGTCCGTTACATTAAACACATCGATACCGTCTGCAACCGTTACCAGGTAAGCAAATTCAGGTAACCCCTGTGCATTGTTCCGGAAATGAACGCCGCCTCTGGCTAATCCGGAGGTCAGAATACGGCTAATACGGAATGGGTTAGAAAAATCCGAAACATTCCAGATTTCTAAACCCGAAAAGTAAGCGGCCAGGTAAAGAAGATGGTTGCCCGGATCATAAGCGCTCCCGTCTACCAAGGCACGGGCACGAATTTCCGAAATTTTTACCGGGTTGTAAGGATCTGTTGCATCAAAGACCATAACACCTGCCCCTGAACCTGCAAAAACCGTGTCTCCTGTCGGGCTGCACGATATGGAAAAGCTTTGACCGAACCCCCAGTTTCCGGTGAATGACATGTTGAGGGAATCAAAATCATTCAGCAATAATAAAGATTCCGGATTGATATTTGGGTTTTCTGATTGTTGCTGCTCAACAGAACCTTTTTGACTTATAAATACTTTTTGGGTTTCGATCTGATTTTGTGCATGTGACAGCAGCCCGAATAAACAGCCCAATACTAAAATGTTAAATTTTTTCATGATTTTATAATTTGATTTTTTTAGAAATATTCAAATGTTCACTGAAAACCCAATTGAACAGGCATTTCAGATTTAGCCATTCAATGGTTGAGCAAACCGGATTACATCTTCCTGTGTGACTTTTTTATCGCATAAGATGGCGAGGCGTTCAACAACATTTCTCAATTCCCTGATATTACCACTCCACTTCATATTCTGCAGTTGTACAAATGCACCATCTTCAAAAGGCAGGGGAGGTCTCCTGTTATTTTCACAGGTCTGTTTCATGAAATGTTCGGCAAGAACAGGAATGTCTTCAAGCCGTTCCCGTAAAGCAGGGACATGAATCAAAATGACGCTAAGTCGGTGATAGAGATCTTCCCTGAAACGTTCATTGTGAATTTCATCTTTCATGTTCTTGTTAGTAGCTGCTATAACCCTTACATCCACCGGAATGTCTTTTTCACCTCCGACCCTTGTGATTTTATTCTCCTGGAGTGCACGAAGCACTTTTGCCTGGGCAGAAAGGCTCATATCACCTATTTCATCCAGAAAGATTGTTCCGCCATGGGCCTGTTCGAAATCACCTTTCCGCTGTTTGATGGCTGATGTAAACGATCCTTTTTCGTGCCCAAACAATTGGCTTTCGATCAGTTCGGATGGAATGGCAGCACAATTGACTTCGATAAACGGCGCGTGCGACCGGTCACTTTTTTCATGGAGCCACCTGGCTACAAGCTCTTTTCCGGTTCCATTTTCACCGGTTATCAATACCCTGGCATCGGTTGGCGCAACCCGTTCGATCAATTCCTTGATCTGATTCAAAGCTGTCGAGTTGCCAATCATTTCGTAAGAGAGGCTAACCTGTTTTTTTAATTTTTTGGTTTCCGTCAATAAATTTGATTTGTCAAGGGCATTCCTGATCGTGATAAGCATTCTGTTTAGATCGGGTGGTTTGGCGATAAAGTCATACGCCCCTTTTTTTATGGCTTCTACTGCGGTTTCGATTGTTCCATGACCGGAGATCATGATAATTGGAGAATCCGTTATCTCAAGAGCTTTGTCGAGAACCTCCATACCATCCAAACCCGGCATTTTAATATCGCACAAAATCACATCAAAGCTGTTCTGGCCGATTTTTTCCAATGCGATTTCACCATTTTCAGCTTCATCCACTTTGTATTTTTCCATTTCAAGGATATCCTTGAGTGTATTTCGGATACTCCGTTCATCATCAATCACTAGTATCGAAGGCATATGTTTGCTATTTAACAACGAATCAAAGATAAAAATTTTATCTTTGCCTGCTTAAGAAATCAAATGATAAAAGCCGTCAACATTCATAAATCATTCGGTACTCTGGAGGTCTTGAAAGGAATCAGCCTGCAGATTCAAAAAGGTGAAATCGTATCAATTGTTGGAGCTTCAGGAGCCGGGAAAATCAACCTTGCTCCACATAATCGGAACACTTGATAATGCAGACAAAGGGAGCATCGAGATCGATAATATTATGATCAATAACCTGAACGAAAAAAAACTATCGGATTTCAGAAACAGCCACATCGGTTTTGTTTTTCAGTTTCATCACCTGCTGCCTGAATTTACGGCGCTTGAAAATGTGTGCATTCCAGCTTTTATTGCAAGGAAACAAAAAAGCAAAGTCTTGAACCAGGCCAATGAACTACTTGATTTTCTAAACCTGGGTGACCGGCTGGATCATAAACCCTCGGAGCTTTCAGGCGGAGAACAGCAAAGGGTTGCGGTTGCCCGTGCATTGATCAACAAACCTTCAGTCATTCTTGCTGATGAACCTTCAGGCAATCTCGATTCAGCATCCTCTGTCGAACTTCATAAGATGTTTTTTCGTTTGCGTGATGAATTTCAACAGACGTTCGTTATCGTGACGCATAATCAGGAACTTGCCGATATGGCCGACAGAAAGCTTACCATTAAAGATGGAATTATTCAGAACAGCATAAATAACAAGTCGTAATATTTTGAGTACGGGATCGTTAATAAACCAAAATCTGAAAGTCAAAAAAAAACTCGAATTCAGCAAAAAGGAAATGATTCAAAAAAAAATATTTTCATTAATAATTATACTTCTTGTCATTTTTGAGGTTCAATTTGTATCAGGGCAAAGTGATGAACCTGATTATTTGCAGGTAATTTCCAAGGCTGATTCCTATTTTAAGCAGGGTGATTATATTAATGCAAAGGCCTCCTATCAGTATGCCAGCCAGTTAAAACCCGAGGAACAGTATCCAAAGGAGCGTTTAAGTGAAACTGTCAATAAACTGAAGGAAAAAATGGCTGTCATGGAACAGTATAGCTCCGTAATCACCGAAGCCGATAAATTATTCAATCAAAAGAAATTCGATCTTGCTAAGATGAAATATTTTGATGCAAAAAAGATTGTTCCGGATGAGACGTACCCTGATGAAAAAATAGCTGAAATCGATAAAATTGTAAGTGAAACCAAAGAAAAACAGGAAGCATACGATGAAGCAATTAAAAAAGGAGAAGAATACATAAAGTTCAGGAAATACGCACAGGCAAAAACTGAATTTGAAAATGCGGCGAAGGTTTTTCCCAATGAATCTTATCCGAAAGATAAAATCGAAGAACTTGACTCACTTATTGAGCAAACTGAAGCAGCCAAATCGGCCTATGACGAAACCATCGCTTCTGCAGACAGGCTATTCAACCTTAAATATTATGAAAATGCCCGGCAGGAATATCAGAAAGCTGCTGATGCCAAACCCGAAGAAGATTATCCGACCACAAAAATAAAAGAGATTGATGCGATTCTCGTAATGAAATCGGAATTCGACAGGCTGGTCAATGAGGCTGATGAATTTTATATGAACAAGGACCTCGATCAGGCAAAAACAAGTTATCAGAATGCATTGAAAATATATCCTTCGGAGAATTATCCGAAAAGCATGATCGATAAAATTAACACTGCATTAAGTTCGACCACTGGCAAGGATGAATTGTATCAGAAGTCCATTGAAGCGGCAGATAATTTCTACAAGATTAAAGATTACACAAATGCCTTAAAGGAGTATGAAAATGCTTCTACACTTAAACCCGATGAAAACTATCCCCGGCAGAAGGTTAAAGAGATTAACGACCTTGTGGCTAAAGCAGAATCCGGTGAGCAGGAGTATAATCAGGCAGTTCAGCAGGGCGAGCAATTGATGGGAAAAAAAGAGTATTCATTGGCAAAGGAACTTTTTACCAAAGCAAATCAGTTGAAACCCAATGAACAATATCCAAAGGATAAACTCAATGAACTTGATAAATTGCTGGAAGCACAAAATTCTGTGCAGGATAGTTACAATACTTCAATAGCAAAGGCAGATGCTTTGTTTACCGCTAAAAATTATGATGAAGCTTTAAAGGAATACCAGAATGCCCTGATTATTCTTCCGGGACAGAAATATGCTACCGATAGAATCAGTAAGATTATTGCATTAAAAGCATTAGAGAAAGAAGAACAGGATCAGTATAATAGCCTAATTGCTGAAGCGGATGGCCTGTTTTCAAACAATCAGTTCGAAGCCGCAAGGAATAAATATTCAGAGGCATTGAAACTTGAGTCTGATGCACCTTATCCGAAAGAAAAGATCGATGACATCGACAAAGTCTTGGCCGAAAATAGCACGAAAGAAAACGATTTCAAAAAAGCTGTTGCATCTGCCGATATTTTCTACAATAAAAAGGAATATGAAAATGCTCTGGCAGAATACCAGAAAGCTAACACCATTAAACCATCGGATAGCCATGTCAATTCGAGGATCGATGAGATCAGCAATACGTTAGCGGAAAGTAAAAATGCTGAAATCACTTATAAGCAGACAATTGACAAAGCCGACCAGTTTTATACGGCTAAAGATTATACAAATGCTTTGAATGAATACCAATCTGCTTTGGCCCTAAAACCTCAGGAAATATATCCCTCTGACCAGATTGGAGTCATCAACACTATGTTGAAAACGAAGCAAAAACAAGATAACGATTATACACGGGTCATTACGGAAGCGAATAATTTATATAAACAAAAAGATTATGATAAGGCGCTGGCTAAATATCAGGAAGCCGCACAAATAAGACCGCAGGAAAGTTATCCGCAAGAGAGAATCGTCGAAATAAACGCCATTCTTAGTTCAGCCACCGCTGAAAACAAATCGTATGACGATGCGATTAAAGAAGCAGACGGGTTGTTTGGTTTACAGAAATATGATGGAGCCAAGCTGGCTTATATGAAAGCTTCTAACATGCGGCCGAAAGAGCAGTATCCAAAAAATAAAATGGATGAAATTGATAACATGGTGGCGAAGGAAAAGGCAACTCTTGCGGAATACAATAAAGCTGTTTCAGCAGGCGACAGAATGATGGAAACGAAAGAGTACGGAAAAGCAAAAGCAAGGTACGAAGATGCTTTACAGATCATGCCCGAAGAACAGTATCCAAAGGATAAACTCAAAGAGATTTCAGACTTATTAATTACTCAGGAGTTAACGGCACAAAACAATTACAATGATATTATTTCGACTGCCGATGGACTCTTTACGAAAAAGGATTATAGTGCTGCAAAAATAAAATATCAAAATGCACTCAGGATAAAACCGGATGAGCCTTATCCACAACAGAAAATTACCAAAATAGATTCACTGGTGAACGATCTCGAATCTTTAGAAGCCAAATATTCGCAATTTGTCACTAATGGTGATGCTGCGTTTAAAGCAAAAGATTACAAGGAAGCGAAGTCGAATTATGTAGCCGCTTCGGCAATTTTTCCGAAAGAAGAGTATCCAGTTACAAAAATGGAGGAGATCAACCTGATATTTAAATCAAAAGCTCTGGAGAACCAGAAAGCATATGATAAGGCCATTGCAGACGCCGATAAATTGTTTTCTGCAGGCGTTTACGACCAGGCACTCGAATCGTACAGGAATGCGAAATACCTGATGCCGGATGAAACTTATCCTGATGAAATGATCACCAAAATTATGGGGATACTCGATAAAAATGCCATGCGCAACCTTGTAACCAATCCCCTCACGATTGAAAACCATGAAGAAAAAAAGTTGACCTTCAGCCCTGTCAATATTGTCGACAGGAAGAGCAACTATATTTTCATCAAAGCACGTAATACAGGTAACAATGAATTCAAGGTAGTGATCAGTTTTGGTAAGGGTGGTGTCAAAAATGGCGGATTTGTCCTGCCTTTACCCCCCAGCCAGGAAGTCAGAGAATATATCATTGCAATTGGTAAACAATATAATTGGTTCAATATCGATAATGATTATATAAGCCTTGTTCCCGAAGGGGGTTCGATTGAACTTAGCCTGATCAAAATATCAAGAGGAGATTAGGATTAATAAAACATATTTTCATTTATACATTTCATTTCCGGATTTTCATTCAGAATCATTCAACACGTCGTTTTATTTTTAGATCATCTATCAATTTTGGCAAACAATTGGTAATACAATAATTACTTGGATTTTACTACGTCAAACTATTAAATAAATTACTTATGGTAACTATTTATTACAGCTTAACGACAAAAAAGAGGGTTGTTTTGGGAAGCCGTTTTAGTGACGGGAGGGTAAGGGTTTACATCCAGAATGTAAAAGGAATTCGAGAACCGTTGTACATTTTAAAAGAGGCAAGCGCCAACGGATATTTCCGGCTATCGTACTACGGAATCGAAATGCACCTCTATCCGAAAAAGGATATTCTGGAGATAAACAAATGGCCAGGCGAATATTTCAAAAAAACTTGTTTGCCTGATTGATCCTTTTTTTTAAAACGTCAACAACGATAATTTTCTGAACCATTGCAGTGGTCCACAGCATTTTTTTTTATTCAACACAATACTGAATGTTTTGCCACTTTTTCTGACATTTCCCAAAAAACTTCAACAAAAGACTTCAAATTCGGCTGATAATCAGAAGGTAAATTGAAAATATAACGTTAATCACGGAATTTCAATTTTATTAAATTTGCATTCTTAATCCAGGTACTACTATGGACGACTATTTCAGGAAATTCAGGGAGAATACTATCGGGAATGAACTCCGCTATAAAACCCCGTATGGAGAAAAAACTATGATCTATGCCGACTGGATTGCCAGTGGCAGACTATACCGGCCTATCGAAACCAAACTGATGGATACATTTGGGCCTTTTGTTGGAAACACGCATACCGAGACCTCTGAAACAGGTACATTAATGACAAAAGCGTATCAGCTTGCCCATAATAAAATTAAGGAACATGTGAATGCCGCTCCTGAGGATGTAATCATTACCACAGGTTTCGGAATGACTGGTGCGGTAAATAAATTTCAACGGATGCTGGGTTTGAAGCATTGTGCCATGCTTGCCGACAACAAATGCCTTAAAGAAAAAGAACGGCCTGTGATATTCATCACCCATATGGAGCACCATTCAAATCATACTTCCTGGTTCGAAACAATTTCTGATTTAGTCGTTATTCCGCCCGGCGATGGACTTCTCGTTGATTTAAATGCATTGCGGGCTGAACTGGAAAAGTACAAGGATAGGAGTCTTTTAATCGGATCATTCACGGCGTGTTCAAACGTTACCGGAGTTTTTACTCCCTATCGTGAAATGGCGAGACTGATGCATGAATATGGGGGACTATGCTTCATCGATTATGCTGCATCTGCACCTTATGTCGATATGGACATGCATCCGGAAGACCCGATGGAAAAGCTGGATGCTATCTTTTTTTCTCCCCACAAGTTTTTAGGTGGACCCGGCAGTTCAGGTGTTCTTGTGTTTGATTCCAGGCTTTATAAAAGTCCCACGCCCGATCAGCCGGGTGGAGGGACGGTCGACTGGACAAATCCCTGGGGTGAATACAAATACATTGATGACATCGAAATTCGTGAAGACGGAGGAACTCCTGGATTTTTACAGGCAATCAAAACAGCTTTGGCCATCGAACTCAAAAATCAAATGGGTACCGGTAACATGAAACGAAGGGAAGAAGAGCTTGTTAAAAAAGCTTTTGAGCTTCTTACACCTATTCCAAAGCTGCATATATTAGCAGAAAATATCAGGGACCGGTTAGGAATCGTTTCCTTTTATATCGATGGCATCCACTATAACTTGCTTGTAAAATTACTCAACGACCGTTTTGGTATTCAGGTAAGGGGTGGTTGCGCGTGTGCCGGGACCTACGGGCATTACTTGCTGAATGTTACTTACGAAGATTCGCATAAGATTACCCAGTTGATCAATTCAGGTGATTTGTCGGTGAAACCCGGCTGGGTGCGCTTATCACTGCACCCGACCATGACTGATAGGGAACTGGAAACATTTGCTGAAGCCTGCCATCAGATTGTTAAAAATATCGATTCATGGAAGAAAGATTACATTTACAACAAGAGAAAAAATGAATTCAGACATGTATCCGAACCTGTAGATAAAACCTCACGTGTACTGGATTGGTTTACGCTTGATGACTGATTCTGATGCAAAAAATCATCGAAATTTCTACAGATAAGCAAAACGGATTGTACGATATAACCCGGCATGTCAAAACTGTGTTACATGAAAGTAATGTACAAACAGGATTTTTAAATGTTTATGCTCAGGGAGCCACGGCCGCGATCATGATACAGGAAAACTGGGATGAATCTGTACAGGCGGATGTGCTCAGCTTGTTAAAAAAGCTTATTCCATCGGGCATTTGGCAGCACGATAAGCAGGATGGCAATGGGGATGCACATTTAAAAGCAGGTCTTGTCGGTCCTCAGGAAACAATTCCAATAATTGACGGGAAATTAGGCCTTTCAACCTGGCAAAATATATTTTTTTGTGAATTTGACGGACCCAGAGCCGTTAGAAAAATAGTTGTTACAATAGCTGATACCGGCAAATAATCAGTTTTATTGTTTAATTACCGAAAGGATAAACCCAATTCCATGTACGTTATTTAGTTGTATTTGCGAATCGTTTTTCAAATATTTTCGTAGTCTGGAAATAAATACATCGAGGCTGCGGCTGTTAAAATAGCTGTCACTGTCCCATACGTGGTGCAGGATATCTTCTTTTTTCGCAATTTTATTCATGTTTTGAACCAGGTATCTAAGCAAATCCGCTTCACGCGATGTGAGCCTTCTTGAACCAATTTTCGAGCGCAATTCATTTGTTGCAGGATCAAACGTAAACTCGCCGACCTGAACTATGTGATTCGCGTCATCATCTTTATCGGTCACTTTCCGACGTTTAAGAAAAACTTCAATCTTAAGGATAAGTTCCTCAATGCTGAAAGGCTTTGTCAGGTAGTCGTCACCGCCCGAGAGCAACCCCTCAATGCGGTCCTCTTTTAGAGACTTTGCCGATAAAAATATGATGGGAATATGCTGATCAGTTTTGCGAATTTTTTTTGCCAGCGTAAATCCATCCACTTCAGGCAGCATGACATCGAGGATACAAAGATCAAATTTGCCTGGTCTGAAAGTTTC
The DNA here is from genome assembly GCA_963764475.1 of uncultured Bacteroidales bacterium. Taxonomy (GTDB): domain Bacteria; phylum Bacteroidota; class Bacteroidia; order Bacteroidales; family JAADJA01; genus JAADJA01. The sequence goes on along the minus strand of CAVXTE010000035.1, from coordinate 62,380 downwards.
GAGAGCTTCTTTCCCATCTTTGCAAAAAGTAATGTCATAGCCCTTCAGATTCAGGTTATCGCGGGTTACATAACTCAGGTATAAGTCGTCCTCTACATACAATATCCGGGGTCTGTGATTATTCATCCTGTTTTATGTTTTTCGTGGAATACGTATAATAAAATTACTTCCTTCTTCTGTATGACTTTCCACTCCGATTTCCCATTTGTGTGTGTTGATTATATTTTTCACATAATTCAGACCAATCCCGAATCCCTTTACATTGTGTACATTTCCTGTTGGAATCCGAAAGAATTTATCAAATATTCGATGAAAGTATTTTTTTTCAATTCCTATTCCCTTATCCTGAATTTCCAGCCGGACTGAATTTTCGTCACTATAGGTACTCACAGTTATTGAAGGATTATCATTGCTGTATTTGATGGCATTGTCGACTAGGTTATAAATAACATTTGATACATGGAGACGATCTCCAAAAATAAGCGGATCTTTAGCACCAAGTTGCAGTTTCAATTCTCCCCCCATGTCTTTAATATTCATCTCAAAGTTTTTTGCTACCCGGTTTATCATTTCATGAAGATCGATCTCTTCTTTTTTAAGGTCCAGTTTGTTTTTTTCGATTTTTGCAAGTTGCAGAACTTTCTCAATCTGATTCTCAAGACGTTTGTTCTGATTTAAAATAATCGCAGCATAATTCTGTAAACGATCCTGGTCTTTTGCAATTTCAGGGTCTGTCAGAACAGTAGCTGAAATTCCGATCGTCGATAAAGGTGTTTTAAATTCATGAGTCATGTTGTTAATAAAATCTTTCTGGACTTCGGAAAGGCGTTTTTGCCTCAGAATAATAAAAATCGCGTAAGCAAAGAAAATAATAGCCGCCAGCAATACGAAAGAGGAGATTAACCAGATATTCATAGTATTGAGGATATACAATGTTTTGGAAGGAAACATGATACCGAAATAATAGGTAAACTTGTCGTATTTTTGAAATTTCTTCTCAGCACCCGTATTTTCATTGTTTGGGTTTATATAATTTCCAAAAACCATTGTGTCAGTTTCGCAATCGTAAATGGCATATTCATAGCTGATGTGAATGTTGCTATATTCGAATTCGGTCTTCAGGTAATGGTCGAGGAGCTGGGCGTCGATGATTTCATTGATGTCGACAATAAAATAGTTCGAAGATATTTGACGAACCGGATTTTCATTCGGCATTTCGTGTCCGTTGAACTCAACCATCTTCTGGGCCACATTATAAAGGGCTATTTCAACCGTTTGGTTGAACTGTTTTTCCACCAGATCGAAAGATTTGTTCACCCAGTAAAGCTGGAATACAATGATACCGATTATGGATATTGACCCAAGAATCACAGCCAGCCTGATCTGATGACTTTTCATGCGGCTAAAATTACACAAAAAGAGAAGAACCTGGTTAAATATTCAGAAGCACAAATAGAATTTACCCGATAAAGACAGAGTTATATTTTCAGAAAAATAAGTATAAAATGAATACCTTTGATACGGAACATTTTAATCTTCAAACTGAGATTTGCAATGAACCCCATTAAATACAAACGGATTATTATCCTTGGCAGCGGATTTTCGAAATCCATTTCTTCTAACATGCCGACTTTAAAGGATTTGTCGGAATCACTTCTTAAGTTGAACGATCAGGTAAATTACCATGAACTGACAGAATTTATCTCCAAGTTTTCGAGGCTCTCAGAAAAAAACAGGGAGATATCAACAATTGAGAATATTGCGACAATCATACTTTCAAAGAGTTTTTTTTATAACAATGAAGAAAAAATATACTACGAAATCCTGCAGCACCAACTTTTAAGATGGATATTTGACAAGATTGAAGCACATGCCCCGACTGTCGATCGGGAAAAACAAGCAAATTTGATCCGGTTTTTCAATCAGTGTTGTTATTCCCCTGAGGAAAAAGATACGTTAAGGCCTTCACTTGTTATGACTTTCAACTACGATTTGCTTGTTGAGCGATTGTTACAACCGGGAAAATCACAGATGTGGAAATTCGATTACATTATCAATCTGAACCGCTACCTGACAAATTATCAGGAAAACAGAGATTATCAATCCGACCGAACCTTCGAATATCTCAAGCTTCACGGTTCGCTAAATTGGTTTACAGCACCCGGTGCCGAGCGTATCGACCTGAGCGATGTTTTTCTGGTTGATGATTCAGATCCTTCAAAAAATCTGATCCACTATAAGGATATACCGGTTTATATCCCGATGGCATTTTCGAAAATGAATTTCATGAAAGGTTCGCTATACAATGTTTTGTGGAATATTGCAAGAAGGTACCTGGATGAAACCGAAGAAATTGTATTTATCGGTTATGGATTTCCACAGAGCGATATTGATAATCTTTACTTTTTCCTGCAATACAAATCAAAAATAAGTGATATTGTGGTTCATGAAAAGACGGATATGGTTAAGATAAAAAGAATTAAAAAGGTTTTCCGGACCAGCAATGTCATCAACAGGGATGCATATGACTACATTGTTTCCTTAATATAGAATCTTTCCCGAAGGTTATACCTGGAATAATACGAAAATAAAAGTAAAATCAGGAGGGAGAAATGAAACCTGATCAATATATTATATTTACCGCCTGATAACGAACTTACCGGTTTTTACTTCCTGATTGCCTGAATACAACCTGTAGAAATAAAATCCATCTGCCAGATCACGGGTGCTAATATTTACGGTACTATTGCTTTCAGTGAGTTCAACATCCCTTATCATCGTACCGACAAGTGAATAAATACTTATGTGAGCATTTTTAATGGTTCCTGTTGTATAATCAAAATTTACGTGATTCACTGCCGGGTTAGGATATGGATTTGATAATGTAACTTCAGCAACCGTATTATCAATACCGGTTAACAGCCCGTTGAATACAATAATTACGGATACAGAATCATTCGGATTATTCATATCAAAAAAGACATAGGATATAGATGATTGACCGGGGTTGCCAGCAGCGTCGTAATGACCGGAAAAATCATTCTCATTCGTGCCGCCTGCCGGAATCGAAGTACTGAGTGGTGATATATAGGTATTCGGTGCATAACATTGACCTGCCCAGCAAAATGTATTCGTTGTTTCTGGTATCAGATAATTTTCAACTTTTTTTACTTTAACATCGATTGCATTGCTGCTGTTATTTGTAACTGCCAATTCACCAACAATTTCACCCAGACTAATATTACCCTCAATAGTAATTTCCTGGTTATGGGTCAAAACTGTACCTTCATATGAAAGACTCAAACTTTGAGAAAAAGAATAAACTGTGAAGAGCGATAATGATAGTATAAGAAGTAGTTTCTTGTTCATTTTATTAGACTATTAAAAAATTATTAACGATATAAATTGAATCCAAAAATTAAATTATTTGCAAGCAAAGTTACATAAATTATTTTTATATGTACGAATGAATATAAGAATTTACAAACACTTAATATTTTATAAATTTTTTATGATTACATTCAATTTCCTGACAACATTTGTTACTTTTAGTCCCTCATACTAAAAAAGGTTTCAATTTATCAACGATGAAAATTACATTTTTAACAATTATTTTATCGCTCATCTTATTTTCCTGCCATCAATCCTCTCAGAATACTGCTTCGTTAGATAATCAGGCGGTTGCATTAAATAATCTTACTGCCGAAGAAATAACAAATGGCTGGGAGCTATTGTTCGATGGGAAAACCACAACAGGATGGAGAGGGTTTAAACAGGATTCTGTTCCTGAAAACTGGAAAGTCATTGACGGAAATCTTGTTGCGATAGGAATGGGTGGTGATCTTGCCGGTGACATTATCACCACACGTCAATATGAAGATTTCGAACTATCACTCGAATGGGCCATATCGAAAGGCGGAAACAGTGGTATTTTCTTTCATGTTCTTGAAGGCGATTATCCGACTGTTTATGCCACCGGTCCCGAATACCAACTAATTGATGATGTGGGATATCCCGGGAAACTTGAAGAATGGCAAAAAACAGGCGCCAATTATGCCATGCACTTTCCTGCAGATAAAAAACTTATGCCGGTGGGTGAGTTCAATACATCAAAAATAAGGGTGAAGGACGGTCACGTAACCCACTGGCTAAACGGTGATAAAATAGTAGATTACCAGCTTTGGACGGATGACTGGAAGGATCGGGTTCTAAATGGCAAATGGAAAGATTATCCGGGTTACGGGCTAGCCCGAAAAGGATATATCGGTCTTCAGGATCATGGAAGCCAGGTAAAATTCAGGAACATAAAAATAAAAGATCTTACAGATAAAGGTACATCCTTGTTCAACGGTTCCGATCTTGACGGGTGGAAGATAAATGGCAGTGAAAAATGGTTTGTTGACAACGGTGATCTTGTTTGTGAAAGTGGTTCTGAAAAGCATTATGGATATCTTTCTACCGTCAAATCCTATAATGATTTTATTCTCTGGCTTGAATTTAAGCAGGAAGAAGACGGTAACAGCGGTGTATTTTTTCATTCAGCTATTAAAGGAACCGATATACAAGGATTTCAGGTTGAAGTTGCACCTAAAGGGAAAGATACGGGTGGCATATACGAATCGGGTGGCAGGGGATGGCTGTATCAGATTCAGGAAGAAAAGGAAAACATTCTGAAGGATCATGAATGGAATGATCTGGTGATTGAAGTACAGGGCGACAGGGTGATGACATGGCTCAACAATGAACTGATGACAGATCTGACAGATGTCAAAATTCAACAGTCTGATGGGGTTATTGCGCTTCAAATTCATGAAGGGGGTGGAATTAAAGTCCGGTGGAGAAATATATATTTAAGGGAATTGTAAGCACTTAATTTATTCATGAAGAATTATACAAAATTGCAGTTGTTCTGGCTGGTTTTACTCCGGGTCGTCATCGGATGGCATTTTTTTTATGAAGGGCTGGTCAAACTGATGAACCCAAACTGGTCGAGTGTAAGTTACCTGCTGGATTCAGAAGGATTCGCGAAAGACATTTTTTACAGGTTGGCTTCCAGTCCTGCAATTCTGAAGATCGTTGATGTTATAAATATCTGGGGATTAATTGCAATTGGGCTTGGAATGATCCTCGGTCTGTTCAGCCGTATCGCCATCATAGCCGCGATTATTTTACTCGTTCTTTATTATTTGTCGCATCCACCATTCATCGGCCTATCATATGATCTGCCAATGGAAGGTAGCTATTTATGGGTGAATAAGATTCTAATTGAACTGGTTGCACTTGCTGTACTTCTGGTTTTCCCGACCTCAAAAAAGGCCGGTATTGACAGGTTAATTTTCACAGGTAAATAATTAAATATAGAATGATTCATCAACTTAAATGAAAGAAAATAATACAACTCCGGAAAAAAATCAACCTATCAACAACAAAATAAACAGGCGCGAAATAATAAAAGGATTGGCTACAGTTCCTGTTCTGGGAGCTTTAACCTATGCCTGGTATCGTAAATCCAGGATTGACAGGATGGTTAAAAAAGCTTTGCAACAGGAGATCAGCCTGGATTATGCAAATCCAGTGTTTGAACGAAATGTATCGCAGGATAGGCAAATCAGGCTGGGGATCATTGGTACAGGCGGAAGGGGCCGTTCGCTTTTGAAAGGCGCTGGATTTTTAAATCCCGAAATTATTGATGACTGGAAGAAAGCTGCGAAAGAAAATAGTTCGGACAAACGCTATGAGGAATTTCTTGATCAGCCTGATCTGAATGTGGTTGTGAATGGTTTATGCGATATATACGAAGGTAATGCTGAAAAAGGGCTGAAAGCCTGTGCCAATATAAACCGTCTGGGATCAGAAGATGAACAGGGTATCAAACCGAAACGGTACAATAATTATAAAGAATTGCTGGCAGCAGACGACATCGATGCTGTAATCATCGCTACTCCCGATCACTGGCACGGAACAATAACGATTGAAGCTGCCCGCGCCGGAAAACATGTGTACTGCGAAAAACCCATGACATGGACAATTCAGGAAACCTATGAAGTAGTAAAAGCAGTGAAAGAAAACGGGATTGTCTTTCAACTGGGTCATCAGAACCGGCAAACAGAAAGCTATTTCAAGGCGAAAGAAGCGATCAGAAAAAATGTACTGGGCAAAGTAAGCCTGATAGAAGTCACTACCAACAGAAACGACCCTGTTGGAGCATGGGTTTATGATATACCGGAAAATGCGGGGCCACAAAACATCGATTGGTACCAGTTTATTGGGCCGGCTCCTTTTCACGAATTCAGTCTGGAACGATTTTTTAGATGGAGATGCTGGTGGGATTATAGTACGGGTTTGTCAGGTGATCTTTTTACGCATGAGTATGATGCCATGAACCAAATCCTGGGGTTGGGAATTCCTCATTCGGCTGTTGCCACGGGCGGAATATATTTTTATAAAGACGGAAGAACCGTTCCGGATGTATTGCAGATGGCATTTGAATATCCAGAAAAGGATTTAACACTTTTGTACAGTGCAACACTTGCAAGTGATAAAAACAGGGGCCGCGTCGTGATGGGACATGATGCACGCATGGAGGTGGGTGCAGACCTTAAAATCTATGCGGATGAAGAATCGACAAAATACAGGGAAAAAATCGAAAGCGGTTTGATCGATCCGCGGCTTCCCATTTATTCTTTTACCCCTGGGATGAAACAGGTGGATGCTATCACTTCTCCAACTGAGCAGTACTTTGCAGGCCGAGGATTGATGTTCACTTACCGCGGTGGTAAACGCATCGACACAACCCATCTTCATATCAAAGAGTGGCTCGACTGTATCCGGGGTGGTGGCACGACAAGCTGCAATATCGACCGGGGTTTTGAAGAAGCAATGACGGCACACATGGGAACAGTTTCGTATCATGAAAACAGGAAGGTGTTCTGGGATACGAATAAACAGGAAATTATCTGAAAATTTTTAATTTTTTTCTTAGAGTTAAATTTTTTTGTAATTTAATAGCTTCATTTTCGACTGCAGTTGCAGCCGGTTTTCAATTTGAAATCATTCCATGATCACACGAAGAACATTCGTTAAAAACTCTGCTGCTACTGTTGTCACTAGTTGTTTGATGCCGTGGCGTATGCCTTTGTTTCCGCCTGATAAAACGATCGGAATTCAGCTTTATACGCTTCGTGATCAGGTGGCAGATGATTTTAAAGGAACGTTGGAAAAGCTGGCAAAAATCGGTTATAACTCAATTGAAGCAGCCGGATATAGTGACCGAATGTTTTATGGTTTTACTCCAAAAGAATATAAAAATATTGTAACTAACCTTGGTCTGAACCCTCAGAGCACACACTGCGGAATCAATACTGAAAATGCCTCGCAAGTGATCGATGATACATTGGAAGCCGGAATGAAATACCTTGTCCTCCCTTCAATTCCTGCTCAGAAGAGAAAATCGGCCGATGATTATAGACGGGTTGCCGAAGAATTCAATAAAATTGGCGAGCAATGCAAAAGTGCAGGATTACTTTTTGCTTATCACAATCATTCCCATGAATTCAAACAGATTGACGGTGTAATACCTTACAATCTGCTTCTCGAAAATACGGATTCAGATGCCGTTGCATTTCAGCTTGATATATACTGGATGGTTTACGGCGGGTATGATCCGGTTGATTACTTCAATGCTTACCCCGGACGGTTTAAACTATGGCATATAAAGGATATGGATCGTTCGGATGATAAGGGTTCAACAGAAATCGGCCAGGGGACCATTGATTTTGAAAAACTATTCCGGCTAAAAGACAAAGCCGGCTTACTTGATTTTTATGTTGAACAGGAAGCTTTTAAAATTCCTCCATTTGATAGTGTTAAGATCAGTTTTGATTATTTGAACAAACTTCAAATTTAACCAAATATGACCAAAAAGAAAATCAACACAGCAATTATCGGTTTCGGTATCTCCGGGAAATTTTTTCATGCGCCGTTCATCCATACGAATCGTGGTTTCAGGCTAAAAATTGTAGTTGAGAGACACAGTAAAAAGTCAAATAAATTGTACCCGAATGTTGAAGTTATAAGGGATTATCACGATCTATTCGATGATTCAACAATTGACCTGGTGGTGGTTACAACACCCAATGTTTTTCATTTTCAGATGGTAAAGGATATCCTCGAAGCGGGTAAACATGTAGTCATTGAGAAACCCTTTACAACAAATACTGAAGAAGCCGATAAACTGATCAAACTGGCAAAATCGTTAAACCTGAATTTATTTGTATATCACAACAGGCGCTGGGATGGTGATTTTATAACGATAAAAAATGTGTTAAAGAGCAGAGTATTGGGACCCATTGAATCTTACGAGGCGCATTTCGATCGTTATCGTCCGCATCTTAAAAAGGATGCCTGGCGTGATGTCGACCAGCCCGGCGGCGGGATTGTTTATGATCTGGGTTCGCATTTGATCGATCAAACCCTGCAATTGTTTGGAAAGCCGGAAAGTTTATTAGCAGATATTCAAAAACAAAGAAAAGGTAGCGTGGTGGATGATTATTTCGACATCCAGATGAATTATCCTGATAAGGTAGCTGTTTTAAAAGCCGGAATGCTTGTCAGGGATCAGGGCCCACGATTTATTATACACGGAAAAAAAGGCTCCTATTTAAAATATGGTATTGATCCACAGGAAGAAGCATTACGGAAAGGATTAATGCCAGTTTCGAACAATTGGGGAGTGGAATCTCCGGAATACTGGGGATTGATCACGGTTGATAACGATGGTCTCGATATCGACGGAGTGATTGAAACGGAGTCAGGTTGTTACCAGGAATTTTATAGAAATGTCTATAGCGTTATTGTTAATGGGAATGAAATGGCTGTTCATCCGAAAGAAGCAAGAAACGTTATCAGGATCATCGAACTGGCAATAAAAAGCAATGCTAAAAAAATGCTGATTAAAATTGGCAAAGATGATTTGATTTGAAGCTGGTAGTTTATTCACTTCTATATCATATTAGGTTCTGGTTGATTTGGAAAAGATTAAAAAGTTGTCAAATAAAATTTATTCTATTATTCATCTAACCTCATATTATCATGGGAAAAAAAGGGAAAAATCCGATTACCCGAAGGAAGTTTATTGGTAATGTAACGGCTGCTACTGCCGGATTTACAATTCTGCCAAGTTATGTTGTCAGCGGACTGGGTTATGTGTCACCAGGCGATAAGCTAAATATAGCCGGGATTGGAGTAGGAGGGATGGGTGGCACCAATGTTAACAATTGTAATAGTCAGAATATCGTGGCTTTGTGTGATGTCGACTGGGATTATGCAAAAGGCTTGTTCGATCAGTATCCCGATGCAAAAAAATATAAAGACTACCGCAAGATGTTCGATGAGATGGGTAAATCCATTGATGCAGTGATAGTAGCGACACCTGACCATACACATGCCATGATCACGGCAGCAGCGATCAGGATGGGTAAACATGTATATACACAAAAACCGCTCACACATACTGTTTACGAATCACGGAAATTGACAGAACTTGCCAGGCAATACAAAATTGCGAGTCAAATGGGTAATCAGGGAAATTCGGGAGAAGGCATCAGGCAAACATGCGAATGGATCTGGGATGGCGCGATCGGAGAGATTTCAGAAGTCCATGCCTGGACAAATCGCCCCATCTGGCCCCAGGGACTGGAACGTCCGGAAAGTGAAGATGTCCCGCCTACCCTCGACTGGGATCTTTTTATTGGTCCGGCACCATTTCGTCCTTACAATCATGCGTATACACCATGGAACTGGCGTGCATGGTGGGATTTTGGTACGGGTGCTTTGGGTGATATGGCCAATCATATTATCGATCCGGCTTTCTGGGCGCTGAAACTTGGTTCCCCTTCAAAAATTTATGCAAGTTCTACGCAGGTGAATACTGAAAGTGCTCCCCACGCCGAAATCGTTCACTATGAATTTCCTGATAGGGGAAAGTTTGGGAAAATCAATCTGCCTGCCTTAAAACTTACATGGTATGATGGTGGATTAATGCCTCCCCGACCATCCGAATTAAAAGACGGTCAAATTATGGGTGAATACAGCGGCGGTGTCATGTTTGTCGGTACAAAAGGCAAACTCATAACGGGTTGTTATGGCCGGAATCCCATTCTATTACCTGAAGAATTAGACAAGGATTATAAGCGACCCGAACCGACCATCCGGAGAATTGAAAATGCGATGGATGGCGGCCATGAACTCGACTGGATCCGCGCGTGTAAAGAAAGTCCTGAAAGCCGTGTCCCGACGAGCTCGAATTTCGATTATTCTGGTCCATTGAACGAAATGGTTGTGATGGGTAACCTGGCTGTCAGGTTGCAGGATTTGAAACGCAAACTGGATTGGGATGCAGAAAACATGAAAATAACAAACGTTTCGGATGAGGATGAGATCAGGGTTGTTACGACGGATAAGTTTACCGTAATCAGTGGTCATCCGCATTTCGACACACAATATGCGACCATTAAAGCCAAACCGGCTGTTGAAGAATATATCAAGCATACCTATCGCGAGGGGTGGGAATTATAAGCCTGCAAAATTCATGTGAGATTATTTATCATACTTAAATTATAAAATTGATCAAAATGAAAAAAACCGGATTATTATTTAGTATAATCGCATCGATTGCACTTATTATTTCCTGTACACCGAAAGGAGAAAAAAAAGGTAATGAAAAAGAAAAAGGAGATGAAAATGTTATGATGGAAAAACCTGCCATAAATACACTTACACCTGACGAACAAAAAGAAGGTTGGGTATTGTTGTTTGACGGTAAAACCACAGATGGATGGCGTGGCTATGATCTCGATTCATTTCCGGCCAAAGGATGGGAAGTTGTTGATGGTACGCTTCATGTCATTGGTTCAGGTAAAGGGGAAGCCGGTGGAGGCGGAGGGGACATCATCACGGAAAAAAAGTATAAAAATTTTGAGCTATCCCTCGAATGGAAAGTCTCGGAAGGAGGTAACAGCGGAATTTTCTACCTTGTAAAGGAAGTACCGGATCAGGCAATTTGGAAATCGGCTCCAGAAATGCAAATTCTCGATAACGAACGGCATCCTGATGCAAAATTAGGTGTAAACGGAAACAGGGCCGCAGGATCCCTGTATGATCTGTTGCCCGGAAAATTTGAGGCTGTAAAACCAGCCGGGGAATGGAACCAGGTGGAAGTGATGGTTTACAAAGGTACGGTCGTTCATTTTGTGAATGGACAAAAAGTTCTTGAATATCACTTATGGACTGACGATTGGAAAAAAATGGTAATGAACAGCAAATTCAAAGACTACAACGATTTTCTGAACACGGCTGAAGAAGGCTATATCGGGTTACAGGACCATGGTGATGATGTCTGGTTCAGAAATATAAAGATCAAAGAATTGTAATCAGATATCCATTTTGTCAATAATTTCAGGCAAGCTCATCTTCGTATCAGGCAATAAAAAATCGGGGCATTCACCCAACTCTGTGGCCGTTTGATAGCGTTTACATTTTGACCAGTTGTTTTTCCCGGAAAGACAGTAATCTGCCAGGTATTTATCATGAGGTCCGGGAAATTCCGGGATCATATCATTGATTAGTCTGCAGACTTCTTTTTTAGGACAAATTTCTGAACTCATTTCTTTATTATTAAAATTCAATTTATTTTTTCAGATAATTGCTTTCTGTCTTCATTTTTTTAAAGAAGCTATATCCCTGACGGCTTCAATTGCAGCATCTATATGTTCTTCTGTATTAAACGGACCGATGCTGAACCGAACCGTGCCGTGTATATCGAAAGTGCCGATGCCCTCATGCACTTTGGGAGCGCATTGCAGGCCTGTACGGCAGGCAATATCATAATCCACATCGAGCATCATACCAACATCGCCGGCGTCAAATCCATTCACATTGAAACTTAAAACCGGATTTTGATTTTCGGTAGTTTCGGCACAATATGTCACAACATTTTCTATTTCCTGCAAACCTTTACGAAGTTTTTCCCACAGGGCCATTTCATGGTTATGAATCGTTTCGATCCCTTTTTCTGTGATCCATCTTACACCGGCATTCAATCCGGCAACACCAACAATATTGAGTGTGCCGCATTCAAGTCGGTAAGGGAATTCTTCGAGATGGGTTTTTACTGCTGAACGAACACCTGTTCCACCAAAACGGGTATATTTTACAGGAACATTTTCCATCACATAAGAACCTCCAATACCAGTCGGACCCATGAGGCATTTGTGACCTGTAAAAACATATACATCAATACCCATTGCTTTCATATCGATATCAACGGTGCCGGCACTCTGGCTGCCATCGACAACGAAATAAACGCCTTTTTCTTTGCAAATTTTTCCAATTTCAGCGAGGGGTTGCATGGTGCCAATCACATTGGAACTATGGTTGACAATGACCATTTTTGTATTGGGTCGTATAGCATTGCGGATATCGTCAGGATCAATATACCCGTGGCTGTCGAACATGACGTGGGTTGTTTCGGCGATACCGTTTATTTCGAGATGGTATAATGGCCGCAAGACGGAATTGTGTTCAAGGAAAGTGGTAACTATATGGTCGCCTTTTTCGGAAAGTCCCTGAATAATCATGTTCAGTGAATCGCTTGCATTGTAACTAAATGTAAGACGGTTCGGATCATCACCGTTAAATAAAGCGGTTAGAAGTTTCCTGGTTTCCATCACCACTTCCTCTGTTTCGATGGCAGCATCGAATCCCGAACGTCCCGGATTAACACCATTTTTACGGTAAAAGCTATCCATGAATGTATAAACTTCTTCGGGCTTCGGGAAGGCGGTTGCGGAGTTATCCAGGTAAATTAATTTACTCATTTGTATGTGAAAATTTAAAATTTATTTATTCCAAAACGAGCGCATCAGCAACGATTTCGGCAATTGTTTTAATCTGAACTCCCAGTTTATAGGCGATATTTAATTGTGTAAGCTGGTCAACACAGTTGTGGCAAGGAGTGGCTACGATTTGTGCGTCAGTATTTTTAATCTGATCGGCTTTCAGTTTACCGGTTTTCATACGTCTATCATTATATTCACTCATGGCAAGCTGTCCGCCACCGCCGCCACAGCACAAATTGTCTATTCCATGCGGATTCATTTCCACAAAGTTATTCACAGCGTGATCAAGAATGTACCGTTGTTCTTTCCAAATACCACCCGACCTTACCAGATTACAGGGGTCATGTAGCGTTACGGATTGTAAAATTTTTTCAGGATCGACTTTTATTCTTCCTTCACGAATGTATGAAGCAATCAGCTCAACTGATGTTAGAACTTTAAAAGGATATTCTTTCTGAATATAATTCGGACCTTCCCATCTGAAAGCCCTGGAACCATGTCCGCATTCGGCAAGGATGCATTTTCCGGCTTTCAGATGATCCATTTCATCGTATAACCGACCCGTTATCTGCTTTGCTTCCTCTAAATTTCCTGAATAATAGGCATAATTAGTAACATCATACATCTGGGTGGAAAGTGTCCAGCTTTCACCCGCAGCATAAAAAATCTTTGCCATAGCAGATATCGAAAGCGGAAAGAATTTGGGTTCACGGGGATTTAGTGTGTAGAGAATATCCTTTCCAGGTTCATCCAATGGAATGGCGGCGTTATCATCATTTACTTCAATGCGAAGGTCTTCTTCGAGCCATTTCAGGGTATCCGTGAATTCCTCTGCGGTAATACCCATATTATTGCCGGTTTCAATAGCGGCATCCACCGTTGTTTGGAGGGTTTTCGGAACAAGGCCCATTTCGGCGAGCATCATTCTGCCTGTTCGGACCACATAACTGATATCGACGCCGATGGAACAATGCGAAACACATCTGCCGCACATGGTACAGGCCCCAAAAAGAAGATCGGTCATTTCATCAATGGTCTCTTCATTCAGATCACGCGCACCCACAAGGCCTGGAATCACCTTTCCCGAAAACGTGCAATACCTCCTGTAAATAGACGAAACCAGGTCCACTTTTTTTGCAGGAATGTATTTTTCGTTTGGTTCAGTAAGATAATAGATGCAGCTTTCGGCACACAAACCACAATGAACGCAACTGTTCAAATGCGTAAGAAGTTTACTGTCCTTCCTCTCGGTCAGGACATCAAGTCCTTTTTTTATCCTGTCTTGTAAAGGTTCAACCATAAAATTTATTTAGGGGGCCAAATACCCCGCCATCCAAAGAAATAACCGAGCTGATATCGTGCTGCAAAAAAATAGACGGTATGTTTTAGTTTCCCAACCGGAATGTAAAATAACAGTATCGCTGTTACAATATAATACGCCGGGACTATTCTCAGATTTAATAACATCAAAGCAGTAGCAAACTGAAACAGCGTAACGAGAAGATTGGAAATAAAATCATCCGGATTGGATAGGGCCAGCAACTTTTTCATTACCATCCGCTTCACAAGAATACCTGCTCCTGACAATCCGCTGATAAACAGAAATCCTGATACAATCCCAGCTATTGTTCCGTTTATTTCAATATTCACAATGAAAAGTAAAAAAATAAGCAGCGAAAGAAAGGTACCGAGATGGAATAAAATTCCTGCTGTGTAAGTTGGTAAATGGAGAAAAGCTGATTCCTTTTTAGCTGGACTCATGGCAGTTGTAAACGAATATTCAACGGCTTTTCGGGTATTTCCTCTCCTTTCTGAATAATCCTGAGGCTTACCCAGTTTAATTAATCGGACAACATTGAAAATACACGATGCAAGGCAAAATGCCAGCGCCAAAATTGAAACCTCCTGATACCACAACATAAAAATAATTAAAGGATTAAACACAACCATCGGGTTTGGGTAATCCAGCTACACGGCAGGCTCCGCGGGCAGGTCCTAACGGGAAAAGCTCATAGATTTCCCGGAGCCTGAGACCTGTCTCCTGGCAAATGACACGGATCATCGGTGCCATTCCCTTTTCTTCAAAATTTTTGCGGATAATATTTACCACAGCCCAATGCTTATCATTCATTTCACCAATACCATCATACTTAGCAAATAATTCTGCAACTTCTTTGTTCCACGATTCAGGGTGAGAAAGAAACCCGTCACCATCCACCTCAAAAGCATGTCCGTCAATTTCAAGTGTTGCCATAATAAATCGTAATTAAATTGAATAACTGGGCAAATATATAATTATATGTAAATTTTGTTGCATTATTTTCCGGATATTTATTCATGCAATTAAAAACTTTCGGAAATGCGGCAGTCAAAGGATTTTAATTTAGCCTGAAAACATGTATGCTGATTTTTATCATATATTCAGGAATAATGCTGAAAATGAAATAAAAAATTTATTACATTTATACCCGAATTTTAAGCAAGATGCAAAATGAAAGCAAAATATATATGCCCTTTTTGCAGAGGGGTTTTAAATACAGAAGGAAAAATTATTTTATCGGCTAAAACAGCCAGGGGAAAAACCGGTCTTGTATTGCTGCATGAAGAAATAGATAACTATTCTGTCGAAATGAGCGACTCATTAGATGTCACCGAAAGAGATATAGTCGATTTTTATTGTCCGGTTTGTCATTCATCGCTGAATACGGAAAAAGGGGAATATTATGCCCGTTTTTTGAAGGTTGACAGTGAAGAAGTAGAAACAAAGATCATAATTTCAAGGGAATATGGCGATAAAAGGTCATTTGAGATCAGAGGCGAAAAACTTGAATCTTATGGAGAAAGTGTCCGCAAATTTATGGACCCGGAATGGTTTCTTGATTGAATTTTCAGCTCTTTTTCACGGCTTAAAAATAGTTTGATCATTAATTGATTTTCATTCTTTCTTTCTATTTTTACCACCCGTATAAATTCAACAATTTTAATTTATCAGCATGAAATTTTTCATAGTATTCGGCATCGCATTAATCATCTCATTTCATCTTTATTCGCAGGTTTCATACAGTGAATGGATCGACATGGCAAAGACTGATAAAAGACTGATGCCCATGTTTGGTCATACATCAAAATCGGATGAAGAAAAAAAAGCTGATGAGAAGATGATCAATTCCTTTCTAGAACAGGACAGTACACCATTAGCAGCTTCAGAGCACCTAGTAAAGCTTGGATTCGAATACCTGAACAACGGTGACCGGAGAACCGCAATGTTCCGCTTTAATCAGGCATGGCTGGTCGATTCCACAAATTCAAATGTCTTTTGGGGCTTCGGTGCCGTATTTGGAACGCTGAATGCTTATCAGGAAGCGATTGACCAGTTCAGCCGCGGATTGCAGCTTAACCCCAACAATGCCGACATCCTTACCGATCTCGGGACAATCTACCTGTTAAAATATTATAATACAGACAAGAAAAAGGAACTCGGTCCCGGGCTCGATTATTTGCTGAAAGCTTACAGCATCAAACCACGCAATGTAAATACCGTGTATAAATTGTCGGTATTTTATTTTCAGCTGAAGAAATGCGATTTGGCCTGGAAATATTATTATGAGTGCAAAAGACTTGGGGGAACACCAATAACAGATGAATATACAGCTGATTTAATGAAACGGTGCAAACCGTAATTTGAAAAGTAAGGACGCTTTACAGGATGCCTTCGCTTTTTTAATTTGAATATAAAAGAATTAGATCTGTTTCTCCCGGTTAAGATATGCAGAAGATAATTTGATCAATGCCGGAAACCATTAGTTTTAAAATTTTAATTCATTTTGCAACCCTGCAATAATTCTATTGTCACTAACAAGAAATAACCGATTGGATTTGGCTGCATCGACCACAGACATTCATAGGGATATCATCGAGAAGAGCAAAAGTGGGGACTCCGCAGCTCAGTACAGGCTGTATTCGCTGTATGCCAAAGCCATGTTTAATGCTGCATACAGGATGATGGGCAACCGTGAAGAAGCGGAAGATATGTTGCAGGAATCGTTTACGGATGCCTTTATGCGGTTGCATTCATTCAGATATGAATCGGGTTTTGGAACATGGATGAAACGGATCGTGATCAACCATTGCCTGAACGAAATCAAACGGCGAAAAGCCGAATTGCAGTTCTTTGACGATATGAGCATGTTCGATTCGCGAACTGAAAATGTGGACTCCGGTTATGAAAGTGGTTTAAGTGTCGAAAATATCAAGGCGGCCATGGAGCACTTACCCAACGGAAGCAAGATGATCTTTTCACTTTACCTGCTCGAAGGCTATGATCATACGGAAATCAGCCAGATATTGAAGATCAGCGAATCCAATTCGAAATCACAATACATGCGGGCAAAACAGAAAATTAAAGAAGTACTAAAAACAATGAACTATGAAGCCGGATAAACTTGAAAAATTCATTCTTGAACACAAAGATGAATTCGATTTCATTGAACCCGGAGCCGATGTCTGGAAACGGATTCAAAAACCAGAGCCGAAGATCAGAAGGCTCAGCTGGCAGAAAACAGGCTGGCGTGTGGCAGCAGGAATTGCCATCTTTATTTCAGCTTATTTTTTTCATGATCTGACAGATCGGATGACAAAAGACAATATAGCATCAACTGTACAGGAACCGGCTGCCGAACCCAACGAAAATGTAAAAATACTGATGGAAGCCGATGCCTATTACACCTCACAGATCAATTCGGCGAAACTTGAAATCGAACAGCGGTCGGTAAACGATCCCGGACTGATCAAAGACGTCGATTTTGATCTTGTAGAACTGGATAAAGTATTTGCAGAACTTAAAAACGATCTGAAAGACAACAGTGATAATGAAGAAGTGATAAATGCCATGATCCAGAATTACCGGCTTAAGCTTCAGATACTGGAGGATGTACTGAATCAGTTGAAAAAATCTCAAAATGATAAAGGATCAGAAAATAAACATCATGAAATATAGATCAATTATTGGCGTATTTGTTCTTTGCCTTGCTGTATTCAGCAATGGCTCTGCCCAGGTATTTGAACGTACACGGAATGTTTCCAGAACCTTTAAAGCAAATGAAGGGACTTCACTCGAAGTGTACAACAAATACGGTAATATCAATGTATTTACATGGGCAAAGGATTCTGTAAAAATCGATATAAACCTCGATATAAAAGCCAACAAGCAGAGCAAAGCTGATAAGATGTATGACTACATCGATTTTGAATTTTCTGCCACAAAATATTACATCATTGCCCGCACACATGTTGGGCAAAATGAAGGTTCCTTCTGGTCGGAATTATCTGATCTGGCAAGCACACTCTTTACGGGAGGAAACAAAGCTCAAATCGATTATTCAATCTATGTACCGGTTGGCCTCGATGTGAAGTTTGTAAATAAATTCGGTAATATCTATACAACTGATCACAAGGGTAAATTTTCCATCGATCTTTCGAATGGCGATCTGAAGGCAAATAATATAACAGGCCCATGCACCGTCTCTTTGAATTTCGGGAATGCAAATCTGAATTACATCGAATCGGGAACTATTGATATTGGTTACGGAGAACTCGATGTCGAAAGCATTAAAGAGGCAACGATCACATCCAAATCATCAACGATCGCAATCAATAAGGCAGGTACACTGAAAGTTGATTCACGAAGGGATAAAATTACTATTGGAGAACTGAAAACCATCAGGGGAACAAGCACATTTTCATACATTACCTTGAAAAATTTCACGAATTACTGCGAAATGACAACTGAATACGGGGAGATCAGTTTTGATAAAATTCCGGGAAAATTCGATCGCATCGATTTAATCTCAAAATATACCGAAATTCAGATTTATCTGGCTGAATCACTTTCCGCGGACCTCGATATCAATCATACAGAAACGACGGGTATCTATTATCCCGATGCATATAAAGGGCTCGCAACTGAAACCATAGATAAAAAAGAAGACAAGTACAAAACCTCCGGGATCATCGGTAATAAACAGGATGCTACGAGTAAAATTCAAATTTCAACGATCTCGGGCAAAGTAACTTTGAGAGAAATGGCAGGGGCTTTTTGATCTAAATTAGAAACAAAGCGACGTTTGAAAAAATTTATTGTCAATAAAAATATTAATCGGTTTAAATAATGAAACAAATAGGTATACTCTTGTTGGTTTTGATTGGGATGACATCTTTTGCTCAAGTGAGTAATACAACCATTGGATTGAGGACGGGTGGTGTTTCAGGTTTTACGTTCAAGTTTATCGATCCGGAATTTGATGCTGTGGAAGTGATCCTCGGTTTTCAAAACAAAGGGGTTCGTATGACGGGGCTTATTCAAAAATACAAACCCATTAAAACCGACCGTATTGCCAACTTATATCTGTTTAGCGGCTGGGGTGGTCACGCGGGTTATGTAAAATACGACGATCATTCAACCAAAACCGTCGATGGTATCACCTATTATAATTACCAGCGTAAGATAACCCCGGTAATTGGTGCTGATTTGATGATCGGGATGGAGTACCAGTTCGAAAGCATTCCGTTTCATATCAGCCTGGATTATAAACCCTATATCGAATTTTTTGGGGAAAAGACATTTCGGATGGATTTCTGGGATATCGGTTTCTCTCTCAGGTATGTTATTAACAATTAAAAAATTATTTATATGAAAAAGATTATTTTGATATTAGTTGCTGCGATCATTGGTTTTGCAGGTTATACTCAGGACGATAATAATAGAAATCAGCAGGATTACCGCACTATTTTCGGCGGAAACCACATAACACACGGAGGATATGGTGCGCTGGCAATCAATTATTCGCAGGTCGATAAAAAGGATGCTTTACTGGTGGGAGCCCGTGCTGCCTGGATCATCAATCATGGGATAGCCATCGGGATCGGTGGGTATGGATTTGCCAATAACCTGAATTACACCATTAATAATAACTTTTATACAGATCAGGATTTTACATTGGCCGGTGGCTATGGTGGTTTGGTCATCGAACCTATCATCGGGGCGAAAATGCCGGTTCATATTTCGGTTCCCTTGCTTATTGGAGCCGGTGGTGTTTCATATATCCGTGATTACTGGACTACCCAACAAACCATTGATCCGTATTACAACAAATCAGAAGATGCAGGCGCCTTTTTTGTTATCGAACCTGGAATAGAAATCGAAATGAACATGGTGAAGTTTATGCGTCTGGCGGTCGGTGGTTATTACCGGTTTACTTCGGATGTCACTTTGCTCAATGATGTTAAACCCGATTTAAGCGGCTTTTCAGTAGGATTGACCATGAAGTTCGGAAAATTTTAATCCCTTTATTTTCGTAATGGAATTTTAATAATTTTGCACCGTTTGCGGGAGTAGCTCAGTTGGTAGAGCATCAGCTTCCCAAGCTGAGGGTCGCGGGTTCGAATCCCGTTTCCCGCTCACAAATCAAAAGACCTGTGATTAAGCAGGTCTTTTTTTATTGCGTGATTGTCAGTTG
This sequence comes from uncultured Bacteroidales bacterium, assembly GCA_963764475.1. Taxonomy (GTDB): domain Bacteria; phylum Bacteroidota; class Bacteroidia; order Bacteroidales; family JAADJA01; genus JAADJA01. Next base: position 41,970 of record CAVXTE010000035.1, on the reverse strand, counting down.
GTAGCCCAGCCGTTGGCGGAGTTCCGTTTCCTGCTTTTAGAATGATAACAATAAAAAAGGCGTTTGCAAAATCGTTGCAAACGCCTTTTTTATAAATAATTTTCCAGAAATCGGGAGTTACTGTCCAATCAGATCATTGATATGAATTCTTATAAAAATTTGCTGACTGATCAAACAGTACATCGCTTTATTTATACTGTTCCTTTATCTCACCATTCGAATCAAACCAGGCTTTTAAAACAATGAGCTTTTCCCTTGATCCTGTTGGAATGGTTCTCAGTATTTTATTTTGCTTTTTCAAACGGAAGATAAGGTTTGTGATAGCCCGCTTTGTGCTTTCCCTTTTCTTTTCCGGAATATTCCCGTATTTCATGATCTCATTCGTCAAATCTTTATACGATGTCGGTTTGCCATTCTTTTTAAGTTGATTAACGATGAGCTCCTCCCAAATTGATTTCCGGCCTGGCCGGCTCTTTTTTGTTTTCTTTTCAACCGTTGCCGGTTGTTTCTTGCCGGCAGCTTTATTTTCTGATTTTACAGGTGCGGATGTGACCTCAATACGAATCGTTTGGTGGCTGCCGCCTAAATTGTCGAGCACACTTTTGATATGTTGCAGACGCTTTAAGGTTTTTTCAAACTCGTCCTGGTAGAACTGTCGCATTTCTGCTACGGACCCTTCGGGCAATTTAATTGTATCCATATTTCTTTATTTAATGTTAATAATTATATCAGTGATCCTATTTTAAGCCAACGAGTAGCCCTATTATGGGCCATTAAAATTACTAATTACTTTGATATATTCCTCAACCTGAATGAAGAATACAAAAGTACGAAAACATTTTATATGATATTAAAAGATATTTTTTTATTGGAAATTTAAGTAAGATTGAATACTTCCAATGCTGATTGTCGTCTCACTATCGACGCGATTTCCCTTGCATAGAAACTTATAAAAAAAAACCTGATTTTGTTTTTATTTGAGTAAAGTTTGCCGGTCAAAATCTGCTAATACTTAAGCAGGTCATCGATTTTGGCAGCCATAATAAAGTCATTTTCTGACAACCCTCCGATGGCATGTGTATAGAGTTCGACAGTTACTTTTGTATAGCTGACGCACACATCGGGGTGATGGCCTTCTTCTTCGGCAACACTGGCAATTTTATTCAGGAAAACTACACCCTGCATAAAATTTCTGGATGGAAATTCCTTGTGTATCTTCATTTCATCGATAACCGACCATCCGGGTTCAAGATTGTTTTTATAGTCAGTTAGGGACTGACCTTTTAATGGTTTTACATTTCCCTCGCAGGGCACACATTTCATCTTTTTTAGTTCCATGGTAGTTTCAACTTTATGTTCTATTTATTTCTCAATTAAGAATAACCGCAAAAATGGAAAAAGGTTGAATGAAGTACGGAAGGGTATTTATTTATTGATTATTCCTTCTTCTTTTTCGGGATAAAGTAGATGAACCAAATAAACCACAAAAACCACAGTGCATCCAGCCAGTTTCCTTTCATTACTCCTGATAACCCAATGAATCCGAGAAAACCGAAAAAACCCTGTAACCATTTAAAATCTTTCATAATTATTTTCTTTTTATTCTTAATTAAAAATTACATACTCCAACCAGCAATGAGAATTGATTTGCTGTAATAATAATCATTTGCTTTGAGTTCAGTATTGTAAACCCCGAATAGCGTGGTAAATTCTGTTTCTTAAAAAATATGTCCAATTAGTTCAGAAAACTCAATAAGGATTCTTTAAGGTACCTGCGAACTATAACCAACATTAGGCAGCCAGAAATTATCCTTGTCTTCGTTCGACACCTGGCTGTCCATATTGTAATCGCTGAAAAGGTAGCCTTGTTCACCTGCATTCAATTCCCATTCGGTCAGTTTATCCGAATCGTCGATGAGGCCGTCGGCATTACCATCGCCGGAAACCATACCCCAGGTTCCGGTTGCCAGCTGTTTATAGCCACTCGCGGCATTATAGGCCTTGTCTGAATCGCTCGTAAAATCATAAGAACAATAATTATTACTAATGTCGAGAGGGTAGGCGGAAATTATTCCGAGGTGATTCCTGTGCCAGATCACAAGGTAAAGAGAATTTGCTGCTAAAACATTAAATTGCAGATCACTTGTGCCATCAAGGCTGACTACAGAACCATCTGACTTCAGGAAAGCAGCCTGACGTGATATAAGTGTTGTTTCACTAGCCGATCCCGGATTAGCGGCATCGCGAAGCTCGACCAGCAACCAGTCGACTATATTGGAACCAGGTATGGAACTTACAGTTTCGGGTCCGGAATAATTAAAAGGAACTGCCGAATAAGGCTGTGTGAGTGGTATCATACCATTCAATCCGGCATTCATTCCGGCACCGTTAAACGGGCCTTCGAGAAAGACTTTTAAATGCAGTGAAAAATTGTAACCAACAGATTGTGAAAGTAACTCATGGGCTGCAAAATAATCCGGAATTCCATAGCCCAGCAGGTAAGTCGGATTTAAAGCTAAAGAAGCCGTTTGCTGGATGGCTGCCAGAATCTCCATGTTATGTTTTTCAGGATGGGCACTCCACAAACAAGCTACCATTCCTGCAGTGATCGGAGATGAAAAGGATGTGCCACTGCCTGTTGCAACATTCCCGGTTGTAGCATTTATTATTGTGGTGCCTGAACCCTGTGCCACAACATTGGGCTTCAATCTCCCGTCAGAAGTCGGGCCGACCGAGCTGAACGATGCATAATTGCCCGCTCCATTCACGGCTCCAATTGAGAAAACACTGTCACCGTCAGCCGGGGCAGCAATGTAATGCCAAGTTTTTAATGCATCATTCCCGGCGCTGTTCACCACGATCATTCCTTTGCTGACGGCCATATCCGCACCTATTGTGATCGGGGTTGTATTTCCATCCATATCCATGTAAGTGTGATCCTGTGACGGATCATTAAATGTGCTGTAAATAAGTGAAGAGTTGATGACATCTGCACCGGCACTGTCGGCAAATTCAGCAGCCGAAACCCAGTTCAACTCTTCGATGAGGTATTCGGATCCTGTATCTTCTGAGCGTAAAAGCCAAAAATGTGCATGTGGAGCTGTGCCGACCATTGACCTGGTAGATTGGCACCTATGGTCGAAAGCACCATTGCACCATGTGAAGTCGGATCGAAAATATTTGGGCTTTACGGACTGACGAAATCTTTGAAACCAAATATCTGTCCGTTCATCCACAGACTATCGAATGCACTGAGAGTATCAGCATGCAAAAACCCTCCATCCAAAATCGCGATCGTCATACCGGTTCCGTCGTAACCCAAATCATGCAGCGCAATACCGTTCAGCATGTTGATCTGGTTGTAAGCTGCACCATAATCGAAACTTTGTCCGGAGGATGGCCCTTTGACTGAATTATTTTTAGGAAGGTCGCTGTAACTTTCATTTTTGAAAAAGGATTTTTCTGATTGCAGATTAATCGTTCCCTGAGTTATACTTTTACTTACCGATAAGACATAGGGCAAAAGATTGATCGCATCGATTACATCGGGATCAGTGGTATAAACAGTTACCGAGTTCATCCATTTCGAAACCGTGAGAATGGTTGCTCCCGTACTGGCTACTCCCTGAATATATGACTGATTTACCGGAAGATCATTCTCAACTACAGCGATTCCCTGCACGTTGCGTCTGTCGATGGCTTTTTGTGAAAGAAATTGTTCGGGATTATTAATAGAATAAGGCGAATTATTTTTATCTGTAAATCGAATCCAGTATTTGTTTGGCGCAACCTGGGCAGTTATCATTAAGCAAATGAATAATAGTAAAATTAATGCGGAAGTTTTTTTCATGACCATAAGATTTAGATATAAACTGCAAAATTAGCGGATTATCTTGAATGATTTTCCTTGCTGTATATTCCCGTTCTGTTGCTCAATCATTTAATATTGAAGAATGATTGTTCGCTAATGAACGCTTTCGCTAATATCCGAACAAAACGAACAGCCGGTCGATTTTTAAAATAATTTTTAAACCATTAAAAACCAGATGATAAAATGCTCGTGCATATTTATTACCGTATTTTAAATGAATCTCAATCGAATATTGATGCTCTTACGGCAGTGTTGAATAGTTTTGTTGCAGCTCCCGAACCAAAGGACAATTAGCAGGAATGTAGACTTTTATTTCGTAAAAGCTAAATAAAAAAACAGATGGGTTAGCTCATCTGTTTTTTTATGCCTGAATGTGCTATAACCTTTAGTATATAACGATTGCTTTTCGCTGTTGTAAAAAAAGTTTTGTTACTTTTGATTCAGAAGAAAAAATGAGGACATGTCAAAACAAATTTTTACTATCGGAGAAGCACTTTGCGACATTTTTTTCAAAAACGGTCAACCCGTGTCGGCAAAAGCTGGGGGAGCCATGCTTAACACTTCGGTCAGTCTCGGCAGGATGAATTTGCCGGTTTCCCTGATTACCGATATTGCAAATGACAAAACCGGACTCAATATTGTTAGTTTTCTTCGGCAAAATGATGTGAATACGCAATACCTATACCTGTTTAATGAAGGAAATACCGCACTGGCATTAGCTTATTTAGATGATAAGGAGAATGCGGAATATTCATTTTATAAAAATTATCCTTTAAAGAGGCTGGTAATTGATTTTCCCGAAGTTCAAAAAGATGACATTGTCATATTCGGATCCTTTTTTGCGATTACTCCCGAAGTTAGAAAGCCCTTACTTAAATTTATCCGGAACGCCGGCAGGGCAGGAGCAATCATCATTTATGATCCGAATTTCAGGAAACCACATCTTAAAGATCTTTCAATATTGAAACCGATGATCCTTGAAAACATCTCCCTTTCCACAATCGTGAGAGGCTCTGACGAGGATTTTAGTCTGATTTTCGGAAGTAAAAATCCAGATGAAATTTATCGTATTATTCAAGATCTCGGATGCCAATATCTGATAGTTACTTGCGGCGATAAAAATGTGGAAATGAGAACCGACAGGTTTTCCTTGTCATGTGCAGTTCCGAAAATTCATCCTGTAAGTACAGTAGGTGCTGGAGATAGTTTTAATGCTGGGTTGATTTACAGTATTTTCACGGAAAATATAACTTCTGAAAAACTAGGGGAGCAGGGGAAAAAATTTTGGGAAAATGCGGTTAAAAATGCTATATCATGCGGCAGCCATTCCTGTCAGCATTTTGATAATTATATTTCAGAGGTGTTTGCTGATTGGATAACAACACATCCTCATTTAGGAATTTGATACACTCTTATTTTTTCTTTTTCAGACTTTGGTAATCCAAATAGTACAAAATTTTCAGCGAAAAGCTGTTTGTCGCCGGTGTTTTTAAAGTATTGGTAAGATTCGAATAGAAATTTTTATCGATGTCCTTAACGGTAGAATCAAAAATTTCAGCCTTGTTTTCTGTATTAATGGCATTTTTCCAAACAATGCTCAGTTCGCTGCCGGGTGCAAAATTCCAGGTGTACACAAGATCAATGTTAAAAATATTTACACTCAGGTCATTATTCACAGCATATTCGGTTGACACAAGTCTGCCGTCTTTCTGCAAGTCAAAGAATTGATGGTAATAAAGTGTGATCCAGTAATGACGAAGCCTGAAACCAAGAGAAGATTTGTTGCTAAACCTGTAATTGACATCCAGTGTGTTCTCATAGGTGTAAATGTTCCTTTTCCCGAAAATAATGGCTGTGCTTCCGTCTGCAGCCGTAGAATCGATAACATAGCCGTAATTATTTTTGTCGTCATCGTACGATGAATTATAAATAAGCATCAGCCTGTCATTTACCCTAAACCGGGGTTCGATGCTGAACCAGTAATTGAATTGATCGAATCCCCGGCAATATTTGACCCCTAAATTCGCATCCACCACAAACCTGTGCCTGTAATCTGGTGATTCGCCAAGCTCGGCGTAAAAGTAAGCCGGATGTCTGAAATACCAATCCCCCACTCTGGGTTCGTAATGATCCTTCGATTCAACGGGAACAAGACTTGCCTCTCCCCAAAGCGAGAAATGGTTTTTGAATAGCGTATGCATTGAATAGGTAAAATCAAATTTGCTGAAATCGCGCGGGTTGAATTGCTGCTCATATTTTACTGTGAGTTGACTTCCCATTTCAAGTATATTGCCAACGGGTTTGTATATGTTATATCCAAAAATCAGCTGATCCGTGATCGAATTATTGTAGCGTAAAAATCCCATGTCATTCGGATCGTATTTATCCGAATAAAAGTCATGTTCTGCCACAAGGATGAACTTGCCACTGATTTTACCAGTGACCAATGTATATTTATACCCGAATTCAGGGTGAAGCCCCTGGTTATATTTTTGACTTACCGAACCCAGGCCGTAAAAAACATACATGCTTGCTTTGTCAGCAAGTCGAAGTTCCGAACTGGTTACATTTGCAGAATAGTGATTTGCCGGACGGTACACATTTGTATTGAAGAAATTCACAAAAGAGTTGTTTTTCAGTGCTTGTTCCAGAACAAACATATTATAGTTGCTGAAGGGTTCGGTCCGAATTTTCCTTGTTTGCCCGTTAATTGTATCTTCAGCAACGGCATACGTATTGGCTGTCATGCCGTTAAATATTCCTAACGCAAGTCCCTTACTGTTTTTACCTGTGATTTTAGTAGCATTGATCAGTTGGGTTTCGGTCGGATTTTCTTTTATCCGTTCAGTCGAATTGAGCTGATCGCTAACACTATCGTAACCGGTGGGTTGCGATCCAACACGCCGGGAATAGAAGACATTTCCTTTGTTAAAGAGTTCGGTACCTTCCATGAAAAAGGGCCTTTTTTCATCATAATAAACTTCAAAAGGTGTAAGATTATAAATTTTATCATCCGATTGAACCTGCCCGAAATCAGGGATAAGCGTCATATCGAGCGTATAGCTTTCGTTGATTCCGTATTTCACATCCAGTCCATAATTATAGGAATAACCCCAACTTTTAATTTCCGGGCTTTTCTCGAGATAGCCTGCCAGGTATGGGACCAGTGATAAGCGTAACGGAGGTTTGATATTAGAAATACCTGTTAATTCACCTTCCTGATTATTGAGGCCGTCGACTTCCCTGTTGACAAAATTCCAGGTCGTATTTTCCCGGTACCGCATGATATTTCTGAAAATCTGTAATCCCCAAATCTGGTTTTCAATCTTTGGAAAGCGAATGGCAGAATACGGTATTCTGAATTCGGCAATCCAGCCCGAGTCAACAATTTTCACCTCACTCTCCCATACTGCATCCCAACTCTCATCTTCGCCGTCTGATCCTGTAGATTTCAAGTCGACCTGAACACCGGCAGCGGTTGTAATAAAACCAAAAGCGGTAAGGTAGTCGTTGTAGCAATCGATATAAACACCGAAATAATCGACCATATTGATTTCATCACGCTGGCTTAATTCAGTCAGGATGCTGTCAGGATGCGGATCGTACAACATGGCACCGACATACAAAGCCACATCGTCATATAAGAAGCGCACCTCCGAATCAAATGTAGCAGAATCTCCGTTGTAAGGAACATACTGCACGAAGTTGGTTGCAGGAGAAGCTTTCCTCCAAACCTCCTCATCCAGGATGCCGTCAATTTTTGGAGGGCTTTCAATCCGGACGGCTGCTATTTTTTTCTTTGTGAGTTGCTGTGATTGCAATCCAAATGGAATAAAAATTATGAAAAACAGTATCCAGAAACCTTTCCAGCCATATTTTCTTATTTTATTCATCCTGATAACGAAACAAAATTATACATTTGGAAGGAAGATGAATTACAAAACTTTGAAATTAAAAAAATTAAATGCGGAATGCAAATACCGGCATATTTGCGATTGGAAAGTTAGTTAATATGCCTCAAGAATTGTCTTATAGATTTTTAAATTTTCGTCATCGAAGCAAACAAAAACAACTTTTTCGATGAATGATTCTGACTGTAAATAATTTCGTACTTCACTGATGGCTATTTGAGCTGCTAATTCTTTTGGGAATCGATAAACACCGGTACTGATATTCGGAAAGGCAATACTTTTGCATTGAAATGATTTAGCAAGTGTAAGGCTGTTAAAATAACAGGAAGCCAGTAATTTTTCTTCGCTATACATTCCTCCGCCCCATACCGGTCCTACTGTATGAATGATGTATTTGGCATTAAGTTGATATCCTTTGGTGATCTTTGCATTACCCGTTTCACACCCGTTCAACGTTTTGCATTCTTCCAGTAACCCGGGGCCGGCAGCCCGGTGTATTGCTCCGTCAACTCCACCACCACCCAGCAGGCTTTTATTTGCTGCGTTCACGATAACATCAACCTGTAGTTTTGTGATATCACCCTGAAAAATTTCGATTTTAGAATCAGGTTCCATTTAATCAACTCGTGTAACGATTAATTGAGAAGTTTGGTAGCCGGTAACTTTAATATTTTCTCCTTTCCTGATAAATCCAGCCTCAGCAGTCGCATCAAATACATCATCACCGACTTTCACTTTTCCGGCCGGACGCAATACTGTAAAGGCAATCCCTTCTTTACCTACCATTTTTTTATAATCAGCGAATGCTGCACGAAAACCCTGATCGGCTTGTTGTGTAGAATCGAGAGCCACATGGCCGAATATCGTACTGGTTAATATTTTCCTGCTGAAATAAATCGATAACACCAGCGACAGCAATGTAGCAATAACAACAATAAAAAACGACTTGATCAATGCGCTCAGTTCAAATCCCGTAAAATGCAATCCGTTGTTTCCCGTCAGACTTAATGTTAAACTGGATATCATCAGGAAAATGCCCAGGATTCCCGTAATACCGAATCCTGGAATTACAAATATTTCAACGCCTATCAAAATAAGCCCAATGATAAAAAGCAGGATTTCCCAGTGAGCAGCAAGTCCTTCGATATAAAGTGGTGCAAAATACAAGAGTGCTGCTATGATAGAAGCAGCGATCGGGAAACCAATACCCGGGGTTTGCAGTTCGAAGTATATGCCTCCGATAATGATCATGATCAGGATGCCGCTGACGAACGGATTGACCATGAAGCTAATGATCTTGTCAGCAAAGGTCAATTTCTGTTCGACGATCTTGTAATCTTTAATGTTTGCTATGGCCAGCACTTCATTCACTGATTCTGCGATCCCCTCGCAATAATGGTTCATTACGGCTTCTTTGGCCGTAAATGTCAACACTCTTCCCGTATCGACTATCCCTGGTATTTTGATTCTGGGATCTACCATTGCCTGGGCTATCTCCGGGTCACGACCTTTTGCTTCTGCCGTCGACCTCATCATCGACCTCATATATGACTGGTATTTATCAGGCAGTGGTTTTCCTGTCTGATCTACAACGGTTGCAGCCCCTATATTCGCTCCCGACCGCATATAAATGCTGTCACAGGCGATCGATATTAATGCGCCCGCAGAAGCAGCATTGTTATCGATAAAAACATAGACTGGTATTTTTGATTGAAGGATAATGGTACGGATGGAATCTGCATCATCGAGCCTTCCACCGTATGTATTCATGTGGATTAATATAATATCTGCATGGACTTCCTTTGCCTGATTAAATGCTTTTTTCGTTTTATGCCAGACAGGAGGAGCTATTTCCTCCTTGATATCAAAAACATAAACGATGGTTTGTTTAAGTGAGTCACTTTCCTCACTGAGTGCGATACTCGGGTTAAACGGAATAAAGATTAATCCGATATAGAATAAAAAGGTTGAAATTTTCATTGCTTCTGGGCTTGTGAATTGTTATCCTGATGCATTTCACGGTAAAGCTTTTTCCAGGCTTTTCTTCTCCAGAAATGTACTTTCATATATTTTCCCCATTTAATGTTGGTCCAGAGTCTTTCGTGCAAATAATATAAAATGATTTTCGTAGCAAAATCGAATACAGTCACAACGGTAGCCCCTTCCAGTACATCGGCAAGTCCTTTTTCGGTATATTGTCTGAAAATAACAAAAGCAACCAGAAAAGTGGCACCAGAGCCAAAAATTCTCCAGGTAATAGCTTTTGTAAGGCTTCTTCCGGGAGTATCTTTCAATACTTTCGATTCGGGTTCAATTTCTGTTTGGTTTTCCGGATTTTCGCTCATTTATCTCAATTTGTATGAAGTTGATATTAATTTTTCTCGCCAAAATATCGTTTCACCACATTTACAAATTCTTCACTTATAAGGGTATTGTTGGCAATCATCTCTTTGCCAAAAATAAAATTATCATTTCCAGAAAAGTCACACACACTGCCGCCAGCTTCCATTACAATAATAGCACCCCCGGCAACATCCCATGGATTGAGGCCGTATTCATAAAAACCGTCGAACCTGCCGCAGGCTGTATAAGCTAAATCCACTGCGGCAGAACCAAGCCTGCGGATTCCATGGGTTTGCTGCATCAGGTGTTTAAATAGTTCTATATATGAATCCATTCTGTCAAAATCCTGGTATGGGAATCCTGTAGCCAGTAAACTATCTTTTAATCCTTTTTTGTTCGAAACGCTTATTTCAAAGCCATTCAGGTAGGCGCCACCACCTTTCCATGCATAAAAGCACTCCTGTAAATTTATTTCGTAAACGACACCCAACAATATATCGTTTCCATGAATCAATGCAACACTAATTGAAAAAAGCGGAACTCCATGAATAAAGTTCGTTGTCCCGTCCAAAGGGTCGATTACCCAATTATACTTATCTGCTGTCGGTAAATTTTCATTTTCTTCTGCAATAAAGCCTGCTTCGGGCAATAATTTACCCAGCTCTTTTACAAGTTTCTTCTCTGCATTTTTATCCACATAGGTCACAAAATTATTCATTCCTTTTGTTTCAATATCAGAGTTTTTTAAGTTCTTTAGTTCAGTCCTGTAAAAATTACTCATTGATCTGCAAAGGTTTGCTACCTGTTTTGTCAATAATTCGAGGTTCATAGCATCGTCCAAATTTGATTCAAATATACATAAAATAAGGCAAATGCAATCCTTTCGATAAATTTGGAGAAGGATAGCAACAATGAAATTCAACTGTTAATTAGCAAAATAGAAGCGACCATGTAATTAAACAGGATATTTAAGAACTTTTAGTTAAACTTTACTGTATAACTGGTTTATTAGGTCAAATCAGTGTGTGCATTAATTGATTTTTTTAATTTGTTTTACAGGCAAACATATTGTTCATTTGTCCTCTCTTTGCATTATTATAATAATGATATTGCAAGGGATTTCATTTACGGAAGGCCTGTTATTTTGGGCTGGAAAATATCAATAAAAATTCATTAAATACAATAGTGGATGGAGATAAATATACTTGGAAATAACGGCAGAAAAAGCCGGAACAGTCAGCAACAATATGATGTAATAGATAATCATAATGATGCATCTGAAATTTTGACCAGGAATGAATATTCAAAGATTCTGGAGGCATTGCAATCGACTGAAGAAAAGTATAAGGCGCTGCAGGATAATGTACCGATTGGTCTTTACCAAACCACTCCAGATGGTAAATTTATTTATGCGAACAACTGGATGGTCCATATACTGGGTTATGGATCTCCTGCTGATTTATTGGATAAGAAGGTAATAGATCTTTACGTAAACCCATCAAAGCGAAAGGATTTTATTACAAAATTGAACAAAACCGGTAAACTCGACAGAACGGAAGTTGAACTCTTATAGGAAAGACGGAACGAAGGTCTGGACAGTCATCAGCGCAAAAACCGAATACGATACGGAAAATAATGCCTTGAAATATGACGGCTACATTTATGATATATCAGCCCGTGTTGAAGCCCTGGAAAATTTAAAGGATAGTGAAGAGATGTTCAGGGCAATCTCACACAATTTGACCAACGCTCTTTACATCTTTGATGAATCCGGCAAGTTTATCTATGTTAATCCGGCCCTTACGACTATCACAGGGTACAGTGAAAAAGAGTTGTTTGATAAAAAGTTTTACAGCATCATCCATCCTGAACAACATGACCTTGTGAAAAAAAGGGGGTTTGACCGGCTATCCGGGAAAAATGTCCCCAAGCGGTACGAAATAGAAATAATTACAAAAAAAGGTGAAAACAAATGGCTCGAAGTAGCTGCCTCGATTATTAGACTGAAAAACCGTAATGTAGTCATCGGCTCAGCAAAGGATATAACGGAACAAAAAAAAGCACTCGAATTAGTCAAGAAGAATGAGGAAAAATATATCAACCTCTATTCGTTGTTCAGATTGATGGCTGATAATGTTCCAGATATGATATGGGCAACGGATCTCGATGGCAATTTTATTTTTGTTAATAAAGGAATATGTTCGAAACTACTGAATGTTGAAAATACAGATGAGCCTATTGGTAAAGGGATAAGCTATTTTGCGGACAAAGAACGCAAAACGCATCCGGATGACCCGGGGTGGTTCAGCCTTGACGAACAAATGTCGGGATCGGATAAAGCCGTTACTGAATCTAAAAAGCCTTATAGGTTCCAAATATCGGGAAATGTTACCGGCCGGTTTTTATGTTTGGATGTGTTAAAAGCCCCATTGTTTGATGATGATGCTAAAATGATCGGGATTGTAGGAAGTGCAAGGGATATTACACAGGAAATACAGATTCGAAAAAACAATGAACGCGAAGAAAAACTAAAATCTGTCGTCTTTAATATTAGTGGTGCTGTTAATACCACACGCGACCTGAATGAATTTCTGAGTGTTATCAGGCTTGAATTAAGCAACGTAATCGATACTTCAAACATGTTTATTGCCTTTTATGACAGCGAAATGGATGAATTGTCATTCCCGTATTTTGTTGATGAAAAAGACAGGTTCAAAAAATTTTCAGTTAAAAAATCCCTCACCCATTACCTTGTTAACAAAAATACACCATTGTTATTGCATGAAGATGATTACAGGGCACTTGCGCTTGCAAATGAAATTGAAATTATCGGATCACCTGCTAAAGTTTGGCTCGGTGTTCCGCTTAATGTCAAGGGTAAAATTATCGGCGCTTTAGTGGTCCAGAATTATAACGATCCGAAAGCCTTTACTGAACGTGATCTGGAACTCATGAAATTTGTGTCGAATCAGATCAGTTTCTCAATTTATCAAAAGAAAGCTGATGATGCCATTCGCGAAAGCGAGTTTCGCTTAAGACAGATAATTGATGCTGTGCCGCATATGATCTTTGCAAAAGACAGGAATAACAAATTCATCCTTGCGAACAAAGCTACTGCTGATGCTTATGGGCTCGATGTCGATGAAATTGAAGGAAAATACCAGTATTCTATCCACAAGAATAAGAATGAATTGAAACGTTTTTTTGAAGAAGACGAATTTGTCCTTGCGAATAACGAAATCAGGGTCATCGAAGGTGAATTCACTAACTACAAAGGGGAAACACGCTTTAGTCAAACCATTAAAATACCGCTCGTAAACGGTATCGAACAGGATGTTGCCATCCTTGGAGTAGCGATTGACATTACGGAACGGAAAAACTGGGAAATTGAGTTAAAGAAAGCTAAGGAAAAAGCAGAAGAATCAGACAGGTTGAAGACAGCCTTTCTGGCGAATATGTCACATGAAATCCGAACGCCCATGAATGCCATCGTGGGATTTGCAGAACTTTTGAACGATCCTGATCTGTCAAAGCAGAAAAGAAGCGAATTTATTAGTCTCATCGGTCAAAACAGTAAATTACTTCTAAATCTTCTTCAGGATATAATTGATGTTGCTAAAATTGAGGCCGAACTCCTGAAAGTGAACAAATCAGCATGCCATATCAACCGGATTTTGGATGAACTGGGCAGGAATTATACTCAACAATTGCAGTATCAATCGAAATCAATTGAAATTTCAATAGTGAAAGATACTGTTGAAGATGATTTTGCAATTCTGACAGATCCTTTGCGTTTCAAGCAGATCATGAACAACCTGATCGCCAATGCCATAAAATTTACTGAAAAAGGCCGGGTCGAATTCGGTTATAAGTTGAAGAGCGATATTGTCGAATTTTATATAAGTGATACAGGCATCGGTTTAAAACCGGATAGACTGAATTTTATATTTGAGCGATTCCGCCAGGGTGAAGAATCGAGTACTCGCGAATATGGCGGTACCGGACTTGGATTGACAATTTCAAGAAGACTTGTTGAATTGTTGGGAGGTAAAATTTGGGTTGATTCGGTTCAAAACGAAGGAAGTACATTTTATTTTACCCTTCCGCTTAAAATTGAAAAGGGAATCCCGAAAATCAAATCGGTTCAAACCATATCCGGTTCATACGATTGGTCGGATAAAGTGATTCTTGTGGCTGAAGATGAAAATTCAAATTTTGAACTTGTTAGGGCAATATTATCAAGAACAGGAGCAAAAATTATCAGGGCAACAAATGGAAAAGAGGCAGTTGATATCTGTCTTGAGAACATGAAAATTGATATCGTACTCATGGACATTAGAATGCCGGAAATGAATGGCTATGAGGCGACAAAAAAAATAAAATCGGTAAAAAGTGATTTGCCGGTTATTTCACTTACAGCATATGCTATGGCAGATGACCGGCAAAAGAGTCTGGAGGCAGGATGCGATGATTACCTCGCAAAGCCAGTTAAACCACAGTTGCTAATGAACAGAATTTTTAATTTATTAAAATAAAAATCGAATAAGGATTATTTATTGGAATACAAACTTTTATGCTCATAAACCGCTTACATGCTTTTTACGTGTTGATACTGCTGACAACCGCTCTGCTGGTATCGAAAGTTGTATTCCCAATACCCATTCCCGATTCAATGAAGGACGAAATCGACAGCCTTATCAAAAGTTTGCCGCATTCCAAACCCGAAAATCAAATTGACATTTTGCTGGAATTGTCGAAACAATACCTTTCATATTCAATGGATACGTCCAGCGATTATGCGAAGCTTGCACTGATAGATGCCAAATTAATTAACGACACAAGGTCCGTCGCCAAAGCCTATAAAATGCTTGGTAACATTTATTACCGCGAGGGGAAATATAAGGAAGTTATTCTTTATTACGATTCCAGTTTATCGAATTACCAGATCAACCATGATTCATCCGGAATGGCCAAAGTATGGAATAACCTCGGTTTGATTTACCAACGTATCGGTGACATTAAAAAATCGATCGATTATAATTTCAAGTCGCTCGATTATAAGGTTAAAGTGCATGATTCGATTGGAATTGCCGGGTCGTACAATAATATCGGCTCTTTGTATTACGACATGGGTGACTTTAATAATTCCTGGGAGTTTTTCAAGAAAGCGTTGGATATCTCTGAAAAACAAAATAACAAGGAGGTAATGGAAAGCATTCTGAACAACCTTGGCTTGATTCTTCAGGAACAAAAAGAGTATAAAAAATCGCTTGAATATTTTAACCGATCACTTGAAATCGGCAAGGAGATCAATTTTCAGGAGGCCATTGCCAGCACCTATCACAATTTGGGTAAAAGCAGTTTCGAACTTGGTAATTTCCAGGAATCACTAAAGGACTATTTTAAAGCCCTTGCAATCTATAAAAAACTAGGGGTGGATCCATCAGAAACACTCAATAATATCGGTCAGGTTTACATCGAACTGGACTATTATCCGCAAGCATTGAATTACCTGAATAAAGCCCTTGCAGGTGCACAAACAGCCAGAAACCTCATCCTGAGCAGGGATATCCATAAGAATTTTTCAGTTGTCTATGAACTCATGGGTAATTATAAGGAAGCCTATTCACATTATCAGCTTTTCTATCTTTATGATGATTCGCTGAAAAACCAAATTCTGTCGAATAAACTGGAAGAAGTTTATACCAAGCATGAGATTGAACAAAAACAGGAAGAAATTGAAAAACTTAATCTGGCGAATCAGATCGAACTTCAGAATAAGGATTTTGCAATCAGAAAACGAAATTATGTTATTTACTCCACCATCGCTGGCTTTATCGGGATATTTATACTTGCCGTGGTATTGCTTCGGTTATTCCGGATCAGGACAAATGCAAACAAACAGCTAAAATCCCAAAACGAGGAGATATTGAAGTCGGATGAAACAATTAAAAAGATGAACACAGCACTGAGGGAGAGTGAAGAAATGCTTCGTGGTATTTTTGATGCATCACCCTACGCGATCTGTGTTATAGATGCCAAAGGTGTGGTTTTAGATTGTAATAACACAAGTTATAAAATGTTCCGCCTGAATACCAAAGAAGATATAGTGACTAAAAACTTTGGGGATTTTTTCATCGGTGATGAACGGGAATCTGCTGAAAAAACATTCTATAGAGCACATAAGGGTAATGGCCTTAATACTGGTCGTTATATGATGAAGAGAAAAGACGGCAGTACGTTCCATGCTGAGATTTCAGGCGGGATGATTAACGAATCTGTCGCTAGCTCAAAAGCCTATGTGGCGATCATTACCGATATTACTGAACGGCTTACATTTATCGAAACCCTGAATCAGGCAAAAATTGCTGCCGAAGAATCCGACAGGCTAAAAACAGCTTTTCTTGCAAATATGTCACATGAAATCAGAACTCCAATGAATTCTATCGTCGGGTTTTCAAATTTACTGATCGAAACAGGACTCGAAGATGAAAAAAGAGATGAATACCTGAGACATATTCTAAGAAGCAGTAATTTACTGCTTAATCTGATCGATGATATCATCGACATTTCAAAAATTGAAGCCGGACAACTCTCTGTAAATTTTGCCGAAAGCAAGATCAACCCTATACTTCATGAAGTATACCATGTTTTTGAGGATGCCAAGAAAAACCCACAGGTAAAAATAAACCTTCTTCTTCCTCCTGAAAGCGAACGGTACACATTTATAACAGACCCTTTACGGTTGCGACAGATTTTATCGAATCTTGTCGGAAATGCACTGAAATTTACAGAAAAAGGTGTTGTTGAAATCGGGTATACGATCCGAAAGGAAGGGTCAAACCCGGTCATAGAGTTCTTTGTAAAAGATACAGGTATAGGAATTCCTAAAGAAAAGCAGGAGCTCATTTTCGAACGTTTCCGGCAGGTAGATGACGGCAGAACAAGAAAATACGGAGGAACAGGTTTAGGTTTGTCCATTTCAAGGCGTTTAGTAGAGTTGTTGAATGGGTCCCTTCGTGTAGAATCCGAACCCGGATCAGGATCGGTATTTTATTTTACTTTGCCCTACGAATCGAGGGCTGATCAGGATGAAGATAGTTTTGAACAATTCAGTATTTCAGATTACAAATGGAACGATCGTACCATATTAATTGCCGAAGATGAAAACTCGAATTATGAGCTTGTAAAAGCTACCATTGGCCGGACAAATGTGAATATCATCCGTGCTGTTAATGGTGAACAGGCAGTAAAAATCGTCAGGAACGCCAAACGGATCGACCTTGTTTTAATGGATATTCGCATGCCGAAGATGAATGGTTATGAGGCTACTGGTATCATCAAGGCCTTAAAACCCAACCTGCCAGTCATCGCTTTCACGGCTTATGCCATGGCGGAAGACGAATCTAAAAGTCTGAAAGCCGGTTGCGATTTTTATATCTCCAAACCTATCAAACCATTGAAATTACTCAACATTATTGATGATTTTTTAAAAAAGAGCGATATTAATGTTTCTTAAAACGACTGGCATATTGCTGAAGAATGATCCCAGCGACAATAACCGCTAAACCGATAACAGTTGAAAACAGGATGCTTTCACCAATCATTTGCCGGATGATAAGAAGCGAAAGAAATGGAGACAGATAAACAAGGTTTGAAACTTTGGCTGTATTCTCAGAATATTTTAGTGCATTCAGCCACAGATAATAAGTGATCCCCATTTCAAACAGCCCGATATAAAGAGACCCCAAAAAACCGAAAAGGTGAATAGGTTCGAACCCTGAAATCAGGAAGACTGCAAAAAGGGTGTAAATCGTTCCAAACACAAAGTTGAAAAACAATTTCAAAACTTCATCCCTGCGGTCTTTCACATTAAAAATCCAGTAAAGCGCCCAGAAGATACTACTCCCGACAGCCAGTGCTACTCCCAGAGGTTCCCTGAATTCAAGTGTGCCGATGTGTCCTTCGGTCGAAATAACAATGATACCGAAGAAACTTATCACAACTGCCAGTACACTTAAGAAACCAATTTTTTGTTTTAAGAGGGGAACAGAAAGTAAAACCAGTGTAATTGGCCAGATGTAATTCAGTGTACCTGCTTCCTGGGCTTTTAAAAGAGAATATGCTTTCAGAAGGATAAGGTAATACAAGCATGGATTCAATAAGCCTAGCAGGGCTGAACGAAAGATATCGTTTGTCTTTACCCTTGTTAATTCAATAGTTTTCCCTTGAAGAATCAGGATTGTTAATAAAATGATAGTCGAGAATAAAGAAGCCAGAAACAGGAGTTCAGGATACCCGATGTATTTCAAGGTTAGCTTGAATGCCGAAGCAATGGTCGACCAAAACAAAATGGCGCTTATGGCAAAGAAATAGGCTTTGTTTTGATTTTTCATTTTGAATAAGCTCCCCGGCTGTTTTTATTCAATTAAAGAAAATTTTTTACTGTTTGAATGACCGTATTGTATGTATAGACGATCTGATTTCTCACATTATCACGAAGTACAACTGAAAGAAACAGGCTGAACCATTCGCTATGAATATCTTTATAAAGTATCCAGTAATCATAAAAATGGTGGAATGTATATTCATAGGCAGTAAAAACTGCGTGTTTATATTTCAATTCCTTTGCTATCCTGAAAACATGCAGCGGCGAACTTACAGCGATCACCGTGTCGAATTTGTGCAGTTGAATAATTTTTAAGGCTTCACGGCAATTGGTTATTGTATTGTACGAAAGTGAATCGTGGTAGATTTTCTCTGCCGGAACTCCATGATTTATTATATATCTGCTCATCAGGTGTGGTCTCCGGCTCCAATTATGATATTCGTAGCCTCCTACACAAATGATCGATTTGGCTCTGCCTTCTTTAAATAAACGAACGGCTTCAAATGCCCTTTGCTTGCTGTCCGGTCCAAGTTCTTTTCCTTCATTCAGATAATCACCAAAAAAAAGGATGGCGGCATCTGCTTTGGTAATTTCAGGCTGATGATGAATGAACGATTCGATGTGATTATAATAAAGGTAAACACAGGTTATGTCAGCCAATAAAATAATGAAAAACAAAGCTGTTAAAAGAAGAAATCCTTTAATATTTGTCAGGTTGTTTTTCATCGGCTGTAAAGATACGGATAGAATCGAAATCAGAAATTAAAACAGGTAACCCAGCCCGATGTACAACCCGTTATCGCCGTCCCTTTTATCCAAAGCAATTCCATAATCGATGCAGATGATGATGTTCTGATTGTAAACGATTCGGAATCCGCCGCCCGTCGACAAGTGCAGCGATTCACTGCCAGGTGAGAAATAATCTGAATAAATATCCGGTGCAATCGTGATGTTTTCATCGGTTTTGATCTTTTTAACTACCTGTCCGGCGTCTGCGAAAGCATTCAGTGCAAGATAAAAATTCTGATTAAACAGAAGGAAACGGTAAAACTTCCACCTGAATTCAAAATTGGCAAAGGCTATAGCTTCACCAACGACCCGATTTCGAAGTAACCCTCTCAATGACTTCGATCCTCCCAATCCGTCTGTTGCTGTCGTTTTTGAAAAAGAATTGATCATATACGGCTGCATGAAAAAAGGAACGTTACCACTAATCGTTCCCTGGTAGCCTAACCGATAAACAAAACTGAGCCTGTTTTTTATCAACGTAAAATATTGACGATGCGTGATGGAAAGTTTTGTGTAGGAAAAATCATTGTTCCCCAGTATTTTGGGCGATGTAAATAAAAGTATTTCGGTCCAAATTCCTTTCATGGGATTGGGCTCATTATCCCTTGAATCATAAATGATCCCAGCTTTCAAATAAGGCGTTTTCCCGCCATTTTTTTCGTCGGGTTTAATTAATCCCCATTGAATGTATTTATCATAAAGAAGCTCTGTATCAGGGAGCTTATCTTCTTCATTCTTTCCTTTGTTTAATTTACCGATGTTTATCGAAGCAATATCAGTAGATATGTAACCCAGCCCGGCCAGCCACAGGAGTTTGGAGGAGCTTATTTTTCGCTGAAGATCCATCGTGAACCGGACAAACTTTCGTTCATGACGGTAAAAAACCCTGCTTTTGTATTCAGGATTATCAGACTCTTCGAAAGCCGGATGATAGACTGCATCGTAGCCATTGAAACCATAAAAATTCAGCGCAAGTTCGGTGAGGTAGCTCAGATCAGATGTAATCCGGATATTGGCCGGAAGTAACTGTTTCGAATCAAAAAACAGTTGATTGATCCCGTTGCCTTTAGTTGTCCGGCTTACTTCCGAGTAAATTGTGTACTTATATTCAGGGTACAATGTCCGGTCACCATAATCATAAAAATTCAATAACACACCATACTGAAAGCCCAAATCGGAATCGTAGCCTATTACCGGTAATGGAACCAAATTGAAACGCTTATTGATCGTTTCCTTATCGCTCATTTTTACCGAATCGCCAGAAAGATTGGTAAAGGAAAGGAACGTATTTCCTTTAACTAATAAAGGAATCACTAGGATCAGAAGGCCGAAGATTTGTTTCATAATTGGATTGATTAATCAGGGTTGTTTGTTATTTCCTAACGAACTGATTCGTACGAAAGTGATTATTTATAAAACATATTTTCCGCTGTATTCAATTATTACCTCCGGTTAAAGATCAAATGTATAAAAATTCATAGTTTTGCGCAAATTTAGCAAATAAGAAATGAAAAAATTAGCTGTTGTTGCTTTTGGTGGAAATGCTTTGTTGAAGGCCGGACAAAAGGGAACCATCGACGAACAGGAGAACAATGCGTATGAAGCAAGCAAACATTTACTGAACCTGCTAAAGCGAAATTATAACCTTGTGATCACACACGGGAACGGGCCGCAGGTAGGTAACATCCTGCTTTCTGATCAGGCGGGAAATAAAATGTTCGATCTTCCTGCCATGCCGCTTGATATTTGTGTAGCGTATTCACAGGGATTTATTGGTTACATGATCGAGCAACAACTGCGGAATGTTCTTGAAGCGAATGACATGGACCGGGATATTATTTCAATTATCACACAGGTACTCGTGAATAAGGATGATCCGGCTTTCCAGAAACCTACAAAACCAATCGGTCCCTACTATGCTGAAGAGGAAGCAAAAAAGATCATGAGTGAAAGCGGGTCGGTGTTTGTTGAAGATAAAAAGAGGGGAGGATGGCGAAAGGTGGTTGCTTCGCCGCGTCCACTGGTGATCAGCAATAAGAAATCAATTGAGCAACTGGCACGCAGCGGTCAGATCGTGATTGCTGTCGGCGGCGGTGGTATACCGGCATTTTATGTAGCGCCGAACAAACTGCAGGGTATCGATGCAGTCATCGACAAGGATTTAGCTTCTTCTTTACTTGCTAAACAGATTGGGGCAGATAAACTTTTCATTCTGACCGATGTTCCAAAGGTTTTCCTGAATTATAATACACCTCAGGAAAAATCGGTCGACCGGATGACCATAGCAGAAGCGCGAAGATACCTGGACGAAGGACAATTCGGAGAGGGCAGCATGGCTCCGAAGATCAGGGCAGCGATCGATTTTGTTGAGAATACCGGGAAAGATGCGATCATTACGAAGACAACGCTGCTTGGTGTGGATGACGGGGGAACACGGATCGTGATGGTGTGATGGGGAAGGCTGTTGGCCTTTGGCTATTGGCTTTTGGCAAACACCTGATCAACAATTTTACTAACTGAAAATTTGGAAAATATTCAACATTCAAAATTATAAAGACATGGCATTCAATCTGAGAAACAGGAATTTTGTAAAGCTTCTGGACTTTACACCCGAAGAAATTAAATTTTTATTGAACCTTTCATCCGACCTGAAAAAGGCAAAATATGCGGGAACTGAACAGCAACGACTCAAAGGGAAGAACATCGCCCTGATATTTGAAAAAGCATCGACGCGAACACGCTGTGCTTTTGAAGTGGCGGCTTTCGACCAGGGCGCGCAGGTTACGTATTTAGGTCCATCGGGTTCGCAGATCGGGAATAAGGAAACGATGAAAGATACGGCCCGTGTGCTTGGGCGTATGTACGACGGAATCGAATACCGGGGATTTGGGCAATCGGTTGTGGAAGAACTTGCGGCTTATGCCGGCGTTCCGGTTTGGAACGGCTTGACCAACGAATTCCACCCTACACAGATTTTAGCTGATTTCCTGACGATGATGGAGCATTCTGATAAACCACTGCATCAAATCTCGTTCGCGTACATGGGCGATGCACGAAATAACATGGGAAATTCGCTGATGGTAGGTGCTGCCAAAATGGGTATGGATTACCGGGCTGTGGCACCAAAGTCCGGACAACCGGAGAAAGCGCTCGTAAAACAATGTGAAGAGATCGCAAAAACGACCGGCGCAAAAATAACCGTTACTGACAATGTAGAGAAAGGTGTTAAAGGTGTCGATTTCCTTTATACCGATGTGTGGCTTTCGATGGGTGAGGATCCGAAGTTATGGGAAAAACGGATCAAGGAGATGCTACCGTACCAGGTAAATAAAGCGTTACTGAAAAAAACGGGTAATCCGAAAGTAAAATTCCTGCACTGCCTGCCTGCATTTCATAACAGGGATACAAAAGTAGGCGAGGAGATTTACCAGAAATACGGCATCAATGGAATGGAAGTAACAGAAGATGTTTTCGAATCGGAGGCATCCATTGTCTTTGATGAGGCAGAAAACAGGCTGCATACTATTAAGGCAGTGATGGTGGCAACGCTTGGAAAATAATGGTAATTTAAAAATGAGTCATTTAGGTTGATTGATTTGTCCGAAGGTCTCCTATGGGGACTGGGATTGTTGAGTGAGGGCAAAGAGTATATAGCAAAGGGCATAGAGGATGATATGAAACCAAAGAATATTTTGAAAGAAGAGCTGATTAACGGCTGTGACAATCTAATATATTTTTTATACCTTTGAAATTGAAGCAGCACAAAACGTATGGAGATTGCAGGCAAAAATAAAATGCGTAACCTGATCGTGGTTGGTGACAAGATATTGATAAAACCAGTAATGCATAATGCCAAGACAAAAGGTGGGCTTTTGCTTCCGCCGGGATACCAGGAAAAAGAGGAAGTGAGGTCGGGTTATGTGATCAAGGTTGGACCGGGCTATCCAATTCCCCTACCGGCTGATGATGCGGATGAACCCTGGAAAAAATCGGATGAAAAAATCAAATACATTCCCTTACAGGCCAAAGAAGGTGATCTGGCAATATTTCTTCAGAAAGGGGCTGTTGAAGTGATCTATGAAAGCGAAAAATATTTTATTGTCCCTCAATATTCTATTCTCCTGCTCGAAAGAGATGATACGCTTTTCGAGTGAACGAATAACCCAAATTTATCTTTGAGATACATTCGTACTTCGTAAACTCTGTCAGAACAAGATATTCGGGAGTACTTTTGGTTCAATTTATTTTCTTTACCACAAAGTGCCACAAAGGGTTTCACTAAGTAACTCAAAGGGTACTTGATGTTACCCTTTGCAACTAACATTTTTATTCACTTTGTTCTTGATTTTGAATTTTTCCGAATAAACTCTTTTTAAACGGATGTGCTTCAGTGCTAAACACGTAGTCATTAAAATTATAGGTTTGATCGGGACTGAACGTAAGATAAAGGTATTTTAATGTTTCGGCAAGGAAATAGGTCGGCATGTAATCCTTTTGCTCTTTCGTTCTTACATCTTTTACTGAAGTAAATGCAATATCTGTTTTGCAATAGCTGAGAATATCAGTAAAATAGTTTTTCACCATATTCAAATATTCTTCTTTCCCGGTAAATTGGTACAGGTAACAGGCCGATTCGATGATCTCCGGATTGAGATCATAGCTGGCATCGATGATCTCCTTTTTTTTGTAATCGTATGCTGATGGCTCGAGTCCGTAATGATTCCACAACCAGTCCCAGGAATGCTGCAACTGTTCTGCCCTTGTTGTATCACCGGATAATAAAAGAACAGCAGGGAAATACGCATCATACAGCGTGACTTCATGATTTATTATTTTGCCGGTAGTCATATCTGCCTGTCCATACCAAAGCATTTGACCGGATGTATCGGCGATATATTTATTGATCGCTATGATACTCTGATCCCAAATCTCTTTAATTTCAGGGTCATGAAACAGTACCCATGCTTTATACAGGTATTCGTAATAGCTGTCGATGCAACAACCAATATGGCTTCGTGTGTCAGTCCATTCGCCTGTTTCGATGTTGATCCCCTGTCCGATCAATCCTTTTGAAGAAGCCCGGCTGAAGATCGCTTTATCAGCATTCTTTGCTTTTTCGTAATAAACAGGATTTCCTGTAAAAGCGCTTAATACGCCCATTTCGAGCAAATACGAACCGCCTTCTGCCACATTCACCTCGGCACCTTTTACTGCGCCTGTTTTCAGGTTTACCCAATAATAGGGTATGCCTGTCGGCGAATCAAAAGCAGGAAGCATACGGCGGCCAAAATCTTCGGCTTTCGCAAGTACTTTTTTATCCATTGTAAACTGGTACATCGAAAGCAATCCGCCAAGGATCCGGATATTCACTTCGAAGGTTTTAACGAAAATATCCCTGTCGAAATCCACACTATCGATCACATATTTCTGAACCTCGGCGGCTTCTTTATCGAGCCCCATTACTCTCATCGTACTGTATGCATCGATGGGGGATATGTGGAGTGAAAACTGATACCAGTCGGTAAAACTTTTTGAAACCGGTAGCAAAACATCATGACCCCAGGCGTAGGTTTTATACGCATTCCAGGAACGCTGAAATTCGGATTTTACCTGTTCGGCTAATGCTTTATCTCCTGTTTTTACAGGCTTATTCGAATTCTGACAAGAAATCAGTATCAAACTAATAATTGCAAATGAAAGGATTTGAAAATGGATACGTTTCACATCATTAATGATTAAAATTAAACATGCAAAGGTATCATCATTTTTATATAATGGGATGGCTGGGACTGGGATAAAAAGTTAATAAATATTGCCAAATAATACCGGAGACACGAAATCCACTCAAGGATGTGGGGTTATTTATTTCCCATTTGTAAGATGGCAACAATGAGGATCATCAGCAGCAGCAAGAGTAAAAAGAATGCGACCACTTTTCTCCTTGATTTCCGGTACGATTCGAGGTTTTGAAGGTTCAGCCAGTATTTATCTTCTCCTTTTCGAACGATCACTTCCCGTTTTACGAGCCTCCTGAAAATAAGACTCCGCCGCATATGAATATCTTCCAGCGTCACAGCTTTTTCGGGAGACGTAGCGCCTTTTTCTCTAAGCCTGCGAATGTATTTATTGATGCGTGCTGCAACAACGGTAGCCGCGGTAGCTCCATTTGACATATGCGGATGATTTAAGTAGTGATGTCATTTACGAAACGAAACAAGATGTGATCAATTTCTTGCCAATGCCGGAAACCTGAGCTGAGCAAAGTAAAAACCGCCGAAAAACACAGAAGAGTAAAACAGATCGCCAACCATTCCACGACCAAGAAATGGCAAACCGGCGATATAACTTTCAGTAAGTCCAACAAAGCTTTGTGGATAGAATGGATTACCAAACCAAACAGCAAAATTGGTGATCAGGAAAAACAAAAGGGATGAACCAATAGCAGCTATCAATACCGAACCCACTTTAATGCGGTTGCTCAATAAAAGACCGATACCAACTACCAAAGCAAAGCTAAGATACACGGCGATCATTGTTGTATGAAAACCAAGAATGAGATCACTGAGCAGCATAGCCGACAAAGGAATGATAAATGCCAGGTATTTTTTTGACAAATAGGCTCCGCCGAACAAAGCCATGGCAGCAATCGGCGTAAAGTTCGGCCAGTGAGGTACCAACCGCATGATTGCACCAAAAAGAATGATTCCCATTACAAAAATAAACCGTGGAGTGATTTTAATTCCGTTCATGATTTTCAATTTATTTATTGAACAAAAATAGGTAAATTCAAATACTTTCAAACATTAAACAACCGATCCGATTAAAATGTTTTCCACAATTTCCGGTTAATATCAAATCACGCGTATACGTGAACTTTGCATCCTAACTTTTGTTCATCTGTTGGCTCAAACACATGTTAAACCATCTACGCAGTTGCAGAGTCGGATAAAAACAGATTCGGAAAAATTTTCAGAATAAGAGTGCGGTGAAAGATCTTACGACAGGGAAGGAGAGTAAACTGATCTGGCAATTTGCTATGCCAATGCTGCTGGGGAATCTGTTTCAGCAAATGTATAACATTGTCGATAGCATCGTTATCGGTAATTTTATTGGGAAACAGGCATTGGCTGCTGTTGGAGCATCTTTTCCGATCATTTTTACACTTATCTCGCTTGTCATCGGGTTTGCCATGGGCGCCACCATCATTATTGCTCAATATTTCGGGGCAAAAAAAATGGTGGAAGTACGGCGAACAATCGACACTTTGTACATTGTAATTTTTTTGGCTTCTATCGTTATCAGTATTGTCGGCATAACCTTCAGTGGAGCCATTTTTAAACTCATCCGTCTACCCGAAGATGTGATTCCTTACGCTAAACTCTACCTGAATATATATTTATCAGGAACAATATTTATTTTTGGTTTCAATGCGACAGCAGCAATTCTCAGAGGCCTCGGGGATTCAAAAACACCGTTGTATTTTCTTATCATATCTACCATCACAAATGTTATATTCGATTTGCTTTTTGTCATCGTGTTCAAGTGGGGAATAGCAGGGGTTGCCATTGCAACTGTAATTTCACAGGCCGGGGCTTTCATCAGTGCCGTACTTTACCTGAACAAAACCCATGAGGTTGTCAAGCTTGTCCTGTTAAAACTTGTGTTTGACCGGGATATTTTCAGACAAAGCTTACGTATCGGATTGCCTTCGGGATTGCAGCAAACCTTTGTTTCGCTGGGTATGATGGCCATTGTTGGAATTGTCAATGTTTTCGGCACCAACGTAATTGCTGCTTACTCCATTACCATGCGTATCGACTCGCTCGCTATTTTACCGGCGATGAATTTCGGCGCTGCCTTATCGACATTTGTGGGACAAAACCTGGGTGCTAACAAAGTGGAACGCGTAAGAGCAGGACTTATCGCTACATTAAAGATGACAAGTGTCGTCTCCGTGGCTATTTCTCTTATAGCTATCATCTTTTCACGAGTGCTTCTAAGTGGTTTTACACAAGATGAAGCAGTGATCAGGATTGGAATAAATTACCTGCTGATTGTGAGTTCGTTTTATATTTTGTTCTCCACTCTATTTGTGTTTGGCGGAGTAATGCGTGGCGCAGGCGATACCCTTATCCCGATGTTTATTACCTTGTTTGCCTTGTGGTTTGTTCGCATTCCGGTGGCATGGTTACTTTCATCCCGAATGGGAGAAACAGGTATCTGGTGGTCAACCCCCGTCGGATGGTTTGTTGGAATGTCTCTTACGATTTTTTATTACCTTTCAGGAAGGTGGAAGAAAAAGGCTGTCGTGAAATATGAGGAAGCGGTGGTTGCTGGAGAATAAATTTTTACTTTAAATCTAAAATCTGAATGAAAAACCAGAATCTCCCAATATTTGAATTATAATCTTCAGGAAGATAAGGCCGCCCTGCATTGATTCCTTCCATATTCAATGATTTCTGTCGCGCGGTGAAATTCGAAAATATCGCAGGAATCTTTCGACGTTCTAACAACCAGATCAGGTTTGTAAATATCAATGGCAGTTTGTGTCATCCGGATTTGCATGGCAAAGATCGACTGTGTAATCAGATCAAAATAACCCATCCGCTTTTGATGGTCATTGTTAAAATATTTCGACCATTTCTCGTTCAGGTATTCCTTTGCTTTCAGGTAGGAGGCGTTGTGGTTTTCACTATGACCATTTATTGCCGGCTTGTCGTAAGGAAGATCGGCATTCAGGTCGACGGCAACGACTATATCCGTTTTGTTTCTTTTTATATAATTCAGCGGGAGTGGATTAAGAACCCCTCCGTCGACCAGTTCAAGACCTTTATAATAGAGCGGTTTCATTACAGTTGGTATGGCAATCGAAGCGCGAATCGCTTTGACAAGACTACCCGAATCGAAAACATATTCTTTATGGTTTTTAATATCGACGGCAACAGCAATGTAAGGTATTTCAAGTTCTGCAATATCAACATCACTGATAAAGGATTTCATTCTATTGAATACCTTTTCTCCTTTGATAAATCCATTTTTTCCGATCACAAAATCCAACAATCTTACCACATCCATTCGTGATAATCCAGTAATCCATTCTTTGAATTCAGGCAGTTTTCCCGAAACATAAACACCCCCGATCATGGCTCCGACTGAAGTTCCTGCAACCGATGTGATTTTATAACCCTGACTGAGCAATTCTTCAATAACACCGATATGGGCCATACCCCTCGCTCCGCCGCCGGACAATACCAATGCTATATTTTTTGAATCTGTAATCATATTAAAGTGGTTTCACCAACTCCCCGAATTGGATCGTTTTAATTTTTTCATTAAAATCGTTCTGAAAAGAACAAACAGCAAGTTTGTAATCCTTCTCAACAGGATACTGCCTGAAGAAAACGGAATTTGCCTGCATATGCGAATCGTTAAGGTTGTATTTATTACCTGTTTTAATCACAGTAAAAGACCCGAGTGATTTGGTAAGGCCTTTACCCAAAAGCTTTAAATAACTTTCCTTCATCGTCCAGAGTTCGAAAAAGAAATGCAGCTTGTCATCACCAACTAACCGATTGAGTTGCTCTTTTTCACCGGCTGAAAAATACCTTTCTGCAATGCGATAGTCAACCCTGCGGATCTTTTCGATATCGATACCCACGTCGCTGTCACCGAAAGCAACAGCAACCCATTCGCCTGAATGAGAAACATTGAAATGAACCCCGTTATTCCTGACAATAAATGGTTTTCCCTTTTCGGTTTTGGCAATTTCAAGGCGATCAGGAGAAATAAGCAATTTTGCAGCTGCAATTTTTCTCACAATCACTTCTCCGAGTAATGACCGCTGACCGTCATTGGCTCTGCTAAACCGGTTCAGTATTTGCCGTGCAGACTGGGGAAGCAATTCCAGCAGGTGATCTTTCGACTTCAAAAAATCCTCGACGCTCACGGTTCGTATTAAATACACTTCTGTCATCTTATGAAAAGGATCGGAATTATTAACTTACTTTACAGTCCTGTTCAGTTTGGATTACCATAAAAAATAAACGGTCAGGATGATGAAACAAGATAATTCATTAATTATTTCACACTTTCACAATTCATTCAAAGTTACATCTAAAATACAGAATCTAACCAATAAATCATAATTTTGTAAATAATTTATTCAAATTCCTTATGATCAAACGCATTGCTGACCTCTGGGAAAATAATCCATTAAAACTGATCCTCTGGCTTGCTGTCATCCTCCGACTGGTATCCGCAATCTTCTCAAAAGGTTTCGGTATGCACGATGACCATTTTCTGGTGATCGAGGCAGCACAATCCTGGGTCGATGGTCACGATTACAACAATTGGCTGCCCGGAAGCCAAACGAATGCCGTACCGACCGGACACAGTTTCTTTTATGTCGGCATACATTACCTGATACTGTGGTTCCTGAAATTTATGCATGTGTACGATCCACAGGTAAAGATGTTCATCATCCGGTTGCTTCATGCCGGCTTTTCGCTGGTCACCGTCTATTACGGGTATAAAATAACCCTGAAAATTGCAAATAAAAAAGCGGCCCGAATGACAGGGCTGTTGCTTGCCGTATACTGGTTTATGCCTTTTCTGAGTGTGAGAAACCTTGTTGAAATGGTTTGTATACCTTTCCTCATCTATGGAACGTGGCTCATACTTGATCATTGGTACGATAAAAAAGCATATCCGTGGTTTATTTTAGCCGGTATTATTGTTGGCCTGGCTTTTTCGATCCGTTTTCAAACCATCACGTTTGCATTCGGGCTTGGACTTGCTATTTTGCTAAAACTGCGTTGGAAAGAGGCCTTTTGGTTTGGTGCTGCATTTATCCTCTCATGCGTATTGGTACAAGGCAGCCTTGATATGTTTATATGGGGCCGGCCTTTTGCTGAGTTTGGTGAATATGTCAGGTATAACATGGAAAACACCACAAGTTATTTTGACATTCCGTGGTACAATTATATTTTACTTCTGGCTGGTGCATTGATTCCTCCCATAAGCATATTCCTGCTCTTCGGATTTTTTCGTGAATGGAAAAAGCACCTGATCATTTTTCTGCCTTCCTTTGTTTTCCTGGTTTTTCATTCGCTCTATCCGAACAAGCAGGAACGCTTTATTTTTCCCATTATTCCTTTCATTATTTTGCTGGGTGTAGTGGGCTGGTACAAATTTCTTCAACAAACAAAATTTGAGGAAAAACATCACAGGCTCATCCGTGGGTCGTGGATTTTTTTCTGGATAATGAACTTAATTTTACTTCTCCCTGTTTCAACGATGTATTCAAAAAAAGCGCGTGTAGAATCTATGACATACCTGGCGAAGTATAAGAACATTACCTCCATCCTGCTTGAAGATTCAAATGAAAATTTCACACGTATGGTGCCGATGTTTTACCTTGGGCAATGGATCCGGTATTATGAGGTGACAAATGAGAAACCTGTTTCTGAATTGCCCGACTATGTATTCAACGACGTGAATTTTGAGCCACGCTTCATTCTTTTTTATGAAACTAAAAATATTCAGCAACGGGTGGATACAATGAAAAAATACTTTCCTGATATTGTTTATGAAACGACCATTTATCCAGGTCTGGTTGATAAAATTTTATACTGGTTGAACCCTATAAATGCGAACCAGACTATAGTTATTTACAGGAACAAAGATTTAATGAATTAGCTGATGCTATGGAGAAGACGAAGGCACGCCAACGGATACAGGAAATTACGGAAAAGATCAACGACTATAATTACCGGTACTATATTCTGTCGAAACCGGTTATCAGCGATTATGAATTTGATATGCTGCTGGAAGAGTTGCAACAGTTGGAGAAAGAATTCCCTGAATTTGCATCACCCGATTCACCGACGCAAAGGGTCGGGGGTGACATTACAAAAAATTTCCAACAGGTAAAGCACAGATATCCGATGCTTTCGCTGGCAAATACTTATTCTGAACAAGAGTTGCTGGATTTTGAAAACCGGGTTGTGAAAGCTGTTGGCGAAAATGTGGAGTATGTTTGTGAGTTGAAATACGACGGCGTTTCAATCAGCCTGCGATATCAAGGGGGTACACTTGTTCAGGCTGTGACCCGTGGTGACGGTGTTCAGGGTGATGATGTGACAACCAATATTAAGACCATCCGAAGTATTCCGCTAAAATTAAAAGGTGATTATCCTGATGATTTTGAGATCCGAGGCGAAATATTCATGCACAAAGCCGGTTTTGCAAAGCTAAATACCGAACGTATCGAAAATGGAGAAGAACCGTTTGCAAACGCCCGAAATGCTACTTCAGGAACCATTAAAATGCAGGATTCTGCCGAAGTTGCCAAACGACCACTCGATTGTTACCTCTATTTTCTTCTTGGGGATAACCTACCCTTTGCAAATCATTATGATAACCTCATTAAAGCAAAGGACTGGGGGTTTAATATACCAAAATATATGGCAAAATGCAACGACATGAGCGGAGTCTTTGATTTTATCAATGAATGGGACAATGGACGGAAAGCGTTATCTTTCGAAATCGATGGCGTGGTGGTAAAGGTCAATGATTATGCATTACAGGAAGAGTTGGGTACAACTGCCAAATCTCCGCGCTGGGCGATCGCATATAAATTTAAAGCCGAACGGGTATCCACCCGGTTAAATTCAATCAGTTACCAAGTCGGAAGGACCGGTGCTGTTACACCTGTGGCAAACCTTGAGCCGGTCCAGCTGGCCGGTACTACCGTTAAAAGAGCCTCCCTTCACAATGCCGACATCATAGCAACCCTGGATGTCAGGATCGGGGATATGGTGTATGTGGAAAAAGGCGGTGAGATCATACCAAAAATTGTGGGTGTTGATCTTTTGCAACGAAACAAGAATGCACAGAAAATCACCTTCATCAAAACATGTCCTGAGTGTGGAACATCACTTGTGAGGAAAGAAGGTGAATCAGCCCATTACTGTCCGAATGAGGAAGGATGTCCTCCCCAGATTAAGGGAAAAATAGAACATTTTATCAGCCGGAATGCGATGGATATAGATAGTCTGGGTGAAGGGAAAGTAGAGATGCTATTCGATAACGGGCTCATTAATGACGTGTCCGATCTCTATTATCTTACATACGATGACCTTCTTGGCCTGGAAAAGATCATCCAAACCAGTGGTGATAAAAAGGAAAAAAAACTGAGCTTCAAAGAAAAAACGGTTGAGAATATTTTAAAGGGAATTGAAGAATCAAAACAGATGCCTTTTGATAAAGTTTTGTTTGCGCTCGGAATTCGCTATGTGGGGCAAACTGTTGCAAAAAAACTTGCCATCCATTACAGAAACATCGATGCGTTAAAAAATGCAGTATTTGAAGATTTGATTCTCGTAGATGAAATCGGGGAAAAGATTGCCGAATCAGTCCTCAGGTTTTTTAGTCAGTCTAAAAATATTGCGATCATCAACCGGTTAAAAGAAAAAGGTGTTCAATTCGAATTAATGGATGAATTCGTACAGAAATCAAATAAGCTGGGAGGTAAATCGATTATAGCAAGCGGTAAACTCGATCATTTTTCGAGGGAAGAGATCAACAGAACGATCGAAGAACATGGAGGTAAACCTGTTTCTTCAGTATCAAAAAATACGGATTATCTTTTAGCGGGAGAGAATATCGGACCGAATAAACTGGCTAAAGCTAAAGAACTTGGTATTTCCATTATTGATGAGGATACTTTTTTGAAAATGATTGAAGAGAAGTAGTGAAATTGCCTAATATTCCGGTTCTTCTCCCCAGTAATTAATGTAATCTTCTGCATCCTTACCATATGATTCGATGATACTTTTACCTTTAATCTTAAAGGTACATTTTTTACCAGCAATAGCAGAAAATACGATGTCGAATTCTACATTGTTTTCGTCGATCATCAGAACGCGGGCCAGTTCATTGTGTATTTCAGGAATAGTAAGGTCTTTATGGCAGACCGGACAGAAAAAATCAACTTGTTCTCCTTCGATGTAATCAAATTTATCGTCGTGTATAATCGTGTAATTTCCCAACACCGGACTGATCAGCATTACACCTCTTAAACCTCTTTCAGTTTTTGTAGAAAGAATGATATAATCTTTGATATTCAACTCCGATCTGCAATGCGGACAGAGATATTGATTTTTCATGATAACAATTCCTCTTTAAAAGCCGTAAAAATAGAAATAATAACAATGTAGTTCATAACGACTCAATAAAAATTAATGTACTTTTGGAAAGATAAACTGATTCATTATCGCGCTATGTGGAAGAATAACAATTTAATATTCAGGTGGCTCACACTGTTTGCAGCTGTTTTCATGATCGTTCCGGAAACTTATGCACAAATTAAAGTGTTTCCTGTTACCAATAGTTTGAATATAAAAGATAAGCAGGGTGTTTTTTATGCCCTTCCGCAGACTTTGATAAAAGTCGACCTGGTGGTAACAAAAACCGAGCATTATGCCGGGCCTTATGCCGAATATGCAGGAAAATACCTCGATCTGGAAAATGTAACGACTACTGATTACGATGAATATGCCATCACGGAAGTGAAACTTGGAACCATTTCTGAACCTGACCCTGATCATTATTATTTTGCAGAGATTGATCATAAAAGGCTGGATAAAGGGCAGGCTCTCTTGTTTTCATTAAATGAATCAGGCCTTGCTGTCGGGTTAAATGGTACCATAACCCCGCAGCAAGTAAAGGATCTGGCTGCTAGAACTGTGGATCAGAATGAAGCCAAATCAAGTCTTTTCGAGTTTTTTGCTGAATCCAATCAATATGAAAAAACGGATACCATCATACATAAAGTAGTAGTGGATACAGTAATCGTAAAAAAAGTATACCTCGACAGACGGATGGTTGAAAAAAGTAACGAACAGAAAGCAGTTGAAGCTGCAAAAATGATCGGCAAGATTCGTGAAAGCCGGTATAACATGATTTCAGGTTACCAGGAAATCGCGTACGATGGTCCAAGCATTTCATTGATGGCTACGGAACTTCAGAAGATGGAAAAAGAATATCTTTCTTTGTTTACAGGCATTACCATCGAAAAAACAATTCATTATTCATTTACAGTACTGCCAGATCCAAAAGATGAAAGTGGTCAGATACCCGTATTTGTTTTTTCGGAACGCAGCGGCATAAAAGAGCCAGGATCACCTGGAGGAGAAAAAATTTCTGTTAAAATAGAACCATCGGGTGAAATCGGTCAACTTTCTGCCATCTCAGAAAAAAGGGAAAGTTCATCAAAAGGCGACCGTGGATTTTATTACCGGATTCCGGTTTCTGCAAAATTGAGCATTGAAGTCAATAACGATCTGAAGGTACAAGGTATTTTCCCGATCGCACAATATGGAACGATTTCTTATTTGCCTCCATTCGTAACGACGGTTCAGTTTCATCTGCAAACAGGGGAGATCAGAAATATGATCATTCAATAGGGGATACCAATTTTTTATCCGATTCCCTGAAAGATATTCTGGTAAAAATCGCCAACGATAGGAACCGGCTTTTTTTCACCCTGAACGGCGTTGATCAGTCCGATCAGCCAGAAAATAAATACCACAATGTTTAAGGCCCAGCCAATAACGGGTATCCACCACAGAATAAATCCGGTAAGAAATAAACCAAGGCTTTGTCTGAGGTGAAATGCACCCAGTTCCGTTTTATTGTTGTTGTGAAGGATCAGGGCGATAATCCAGCCAAAAAGTGTTATGTAGCTGATAATGGCTACAGTTTTATCTTCAGTTGTTGAATTCATATTGTTTGTATTGGTAAGAAGACAAGATTAATAAATCATTGAATTGCTTTTCGTATCCGGATCAGTTTTATCAACAGCGCTTCGAGCAAATCGAGACGAAGCATATTAGCGCCGTCGGATTTAGCACTTGACGGATCGGGATGGGTTTCAATGAAAATGCCATCAACCCCCACAGCGATTCCTGCTTTGGCAATCGTTTCGATCAAATCCGGTCTCCCGCCTGTTACACCACCTTTCTGGTTTGGTTGCTGCAGCGAATGTGTACAATCCATAACAACAGGAACTCCCAGTTTTTGCATTTCCGGAATTCCCCGGTAATCAACGACCAAATCCTGGTATCCGAATGTTGTTCCTCTCTCTGTCAGAAATATGTTGGAGTTCCCGCTTTCTCTCACTTTATCGACAGCAAATTTCATGGCTTCAGGAGATAGGAACTGACCCTTTTTGATATTGACAAATTTACCGGTATTCGCAGCTGCCACAAGAATTTCAGTCTGACGACACAGAAAAGCAGGTATTTGAATCACATCCACGAATTTTGCAGCGAAAATTGCCTCTTCCGCTGAATGGATATCTGTAAGGATGGGAATATCCAGTTGTTTGCCAACTGCATAAATTACTTCAAGGCCCTTTTCATCGCCAATACCCGTAAAAGAATCAAGCTTTGACCGGTTTGCTTTCTTGTATGACGCTTTAAAAATATAGGGAATTTCAAGTCTGTCGGTAATGGCTTTGATTTCTTCAGCTATCTGTAGCGGCATTTTTTCATCTTCCACTACACAAGGCCCCGCAATCAGAAAAAAATTTCCTGATTTTCTATGTTTTAATTTTGGTATTTCCATCATAATCAAAATTCAATCCGAAACAAAATTAGCTTATTTGAATAACAATGCCGCTCACTCATTTTCCAGTTCAAATGAATTGACGAATTGCTTTAGATTACAAAGTCTATCCATATAATTATCAGTCTTATAAACAGAAGATTGTACCAGGTAGATTTCATTTTTTGATAAGGCTTTTACATACAATACGATACTCATCATTTTCTCCCCATATCCCTTACTTTCGAACAAAACCCAATACGCATCATGACCCTTAAAATTAATGGGTCCACCTTCAAAGGACTTCATTTTCCTGTCTTTTTTTAGACTTTTAAGTTCTTTTCTGAAATATTCCTGAACCGAATCGGTGGTCTGATATGCAGTGACGGAGACAAGCATCAGTTTGGAAAGATCATCACCGGCTTCAGTCCGGTTTGACGCAATCATCCCGTACAGGGTGTCGGAATAGCTTTCCTGGATATCCCAGCTATAGGGGAGCCGGATCATGAACCTGTCGTTCGGATCGCCGATGGTGATCATTGTTCCGTAATCGTGAATGACCGGTTCACACTGGTTGTAGGTATCTGACAACCGAAGACCCTCTATTTTTGATGAATTCGTGTTGCATTTTGCAGCCAGCAGAAGCAGCAAAACGATATAAATGAGATTTTTCAACTTTTTAATAATTGTATTTGTTTTTCCACAATGCTTTCAGTCTGGCCCTGATCTCTTTTTCACGCGGGTTGTCGCCGGGTTCATAAAACTTATTTCCTGTGATTTTATCAGGTAAAAATTCCTGTTCGATAAAATTGTTTTCGAAATCGTGAGCATATTTATAGCCTTTGCTATAACCGATTTCTTTCATGAGTCGTGTAGGTGCATTCCGTATGTGGAGCGGTACCGAAAGATCACCGGTTTGATTTACAGTTCCCAATGCATTTTCAATGGCCATATACGATGCATTGCTCTTGGGAGACGAAGCAAGGTATACAGTCGTTTGTGACAGGATGATCCGGCATTCGGGGTAACCGATCACGTTGACAGCGTCGAAACAACTCTGAGCCAACAGCAAGGCATTGGGATTGGCATTTCCGATATCTTCGGAAGCAAGGATCAGCATTCTGCGGGCAATAAACTTCGGATCTTCTCCTGCAGTCACCATGCGGGCAAGCCAGTAAACGGCAGCATTCGGATCACTGCCACGCAGCGATTTGATAAATGCTGAGATAATGTCGTAATGCATCTCTCCGGATTTATCGTAAATAGCCAGGTTTTTTTGAATGACCCGCTGAACCTTTTCATTCGAAACGAAAATTTCAGGGGCATCTTTATTTTCCGAACCGACTACCAGTTCAAGTGCATTGAGCAACTTCCGCGCATCACCACCCGAAACACGGAGAAGAGCTTCGTCCTCCTGAATTTGAATTTTTTGTTTGGTACTATTTTCAAGATATTTTCTTCCTCTTTCAAGTAATTCCAAAAGGTTTTCTTTTGAAAGATCCTTAAGAATATAAACCTGGCAGCGTGAGAGCAGGGGAGAAATTACCTCGAACGAAGGATTTTCGGTCGTTGCGCCGATCAATGTGATAATTCCTTTTTCAACAGCTCCAAGCAATGAATCCTGCTGCGATTTATTGAACCGATGGATTTCATCGATAAAAAGGATTGCCCCGGAGGCACTTTCGGTTGCTTCCGAAATCACCTGCCTCACGTCTTTTACACCTGAACTAATTGCACTCAGGGTAAAAAACGGCCGGTTCAGTTGTTGTGAAATGATGAATGCAAGCGTCGTTTTCCCTACCCCCGGTGGACCCCAAAAGATCATTGAAGGAATATTCCCGGTTTCAATAGCCTGCCGAAGGATTGCATTCTTTCCTGCAATGTGTTCCTGGCCGATATATTCAGCGATCGATTTAGGTCTGAGAATCTCCGCTAAGGGTATTGTAGGCATTTTATATTAATTCAGATTTCAACGTTTTTATTTTAAAAACCACTATTAACGGATGGTAAAAAATCAATCCTTCCCACTACTTTCTTTATACCCGAATAATTTTTTGCTTTTAATCTGATCTTCGATGTATCTCGGCACCATTTCTTCCCAACCCGCTGTTCCTGATTGTATCATTTTCAGTACGTTTCGCGAATTGATAAAAAGCTTTTCTTTTTTAACAGCTTTTATATCGATAATTTTTCTGTTTTTTTTAAGGTAATTATACAGATCTCTTAAGTCATCCGGCATAGGCAGATTTTCACTGGTCAGCAAATAATCTCCTTTTGCATGATCTTCAAGTGAAATTGACGATATAGTAGGATAGATATACAATTTCATATTGTCGGTAAAAAGTTTCCCCAATGCCTCCAAAATACCTCCTTTCAGTCCTGAATAATATTTTTTATCAATTATTTCAAGGAAATTCGGGATGCCCATAATTAGCCGAAGTTTTTGTATTTTGAACCGTGAAAAATAAGAAACAAGCTTATAGTACTCGCTGAATGAGGATACCATCACATTTTGACCCATTCCATTCAGCAAATCAACTCGAGCCAGAAAATCCCTTTCGTCCAGTTCACCTGCACCCAAGAGGTTATTAATTGTCATTTCGCAAAGAGCCAGGGTGTTATCACGCTGATAATCTTCGTCACGTTTGAATATACTGTAACTGCATTTCAGCATGTCGAAACCAACGTAGGTAATTGGTCTGAAACTTCCCCTAAAAGCAAGCACATTTTTCTTGTAAAGCATATCACCTGGTTCCTGAACATTGCCATAGCGGTCGAACATAATGGCTTTTGCCATGCCATTTTTAACCAATTGCACCGCAAGCAGCCGGTTATCTACATAATCCAGATGCTGTCCACCCATCCGGATCATTGTAATTTCGACCCTGTCTGTTGACAGATTATCGATCAACGACTGAAGGAACGTGTTCGGAAATTCATAATGGAAATAGCAGGCATAAATAAGATTGACACCTAAAATTCCGAGTGTATTTTGCTGAAGCAGGGGATCACCCTCAAGAAAACGCACATGTAAAATTACTTCGTTGGCTGCAGAGTTTGGTTTCAGCTGGAATCTGACCCCAAGCCAGCCATGTGCCTCATTATCCTTCCTGAAATTGAGGGTTGTAACTGTATCAGCAAACGTAAAAAAACAGGTACCTGCATCCTTTTTGTTCGGTAACAACTGAACTATCTCGTTATACTCAGTATCGAGCATCTTTAAAAGCCGTTCTTCTGAAACATGCCTTCCTTCGTGGTCCTCATTATAAAAATGATCACTGAATTTTTTATCATAAGCTGAGATTGTTTTTGCAACAGTTCCTGAAGCACCACCGGCCTGGAAAAAATTCCGGGCGACTTCCTGTCCGCCTCCGATTTCAGCCAGTGTTCCGTAAATCTGTTCGTTCAGGTTGATTCGAAGGGCTTTGCGATTTGTGCTCAGAATGTCTCTTTCCATGAATTTTACCAGCGTTTGATCAATCTAAATTACAACAATTCCATTTACTTCCGATCAGTGAGCATTTCTATTAAAACGACTTTGTGACTGACAATTTGCTAATTTACCGCAAAAATACAATAATCGGGCGAGGTGAAATCATAACCTGCTTTAGAGTTTATGTAACAAACAAAATGACTGATTTATAGACATAAAAAAACTGCTATTCGTTAATTTGAATAGCAGTAAGTAAACACACTTCATCAACTATGAAAAGATTCTTTATGCCGTTTATAGTTTATACATTATCTAAATCATTAAATTTTTCCTGACTTAGAATTAATTTCTTCCTGGTCCTGTGGCAGATATTTATTGGGCTTTGCATTCTGAATAGTATCATTCTTACCGGCCGGATTTCCAAAATATTTTTCAATCAGCTTTTGATGCTCTTTTAAATATTCATTATAGCGTTTCATAAAATCCTCATGACTTTTTCGATATGGTTCGAGCGATTTATCGCCTGGATTTACCGGAGCGAGTTGTCCCCCATTGAGATCGGGAAAATCAAACGGAGTGTTGTTGAAGAAATTACCCAAATCATTAAAATCAAAGAAAGAAATTCCCAGGGAATCACCGGGCATATTAAAGTTGAAGAAATCAGGAGAAAATCCAAAGTGTTTGAAAAACGAACTATCGGGATTGCCTGCCAAGGTTGAATCACCGTTTGGTGGCATCAATGGCTCAAAATGATTGAATCCAAGATTTCCCTGATCACCAAAAAACCGGAAATGATGATCGAAATTCCTGAACAGCGAATCCATTTGCACACCTGAAAGATTGTTGCCGTTCCATTCCCAGGAATACACAGAGTCGTAAGAGGTAATGTTTCCATTTTTGTCGAGCTGTTTTTTAACATCCCAATGTATTTTTGGATTCGACTGAGTTGAATCCACATCCTGTGCAAACAGCGGCGACAGCATGATGAAAAAGCTAAAAACAGCAACTATAGCCGAATAGCTGAAGACGATCCTTTTTTCAAAGCTCAGATCGATTTGTTTAAACGCTTTCATTGTTTCAAAAATTTAATCACCTATTTAAACGCTAAAATTATCGGAAATGATTAATGAGTGTGTTACATTTTAAGAATTTTTAAGTAAAATTAACAAGGCCGGATAGACAGTTCATCTCAGGAGTTCAAACCTATTTTGCAATTGATATTCGTTGCCGTTAACCGATTAATATCTTTTCGACATGATTCCGCTTTAAATAGTTTCGCAAAATTTGCTGTACATCGCGATTGTCAGGAAAGGGATGGATACAGCTTTTTAAATCATCAGAAGACAAATTCGCATTGTACTCAAAGTCAATATAGCCATGCCCGAGGTATTTACCGTTTTCCACACAGATTACTGATTTTTCTCCATTTGACCGGCCCTTATCGATTACGATGAAATTCTGTTGTTCGAAACGGTACGGTTCGATGGCCTGCAGCACCCGCTGGTTATAAACTTCAGGCGATTCCTTTCCGATACAAGCGCCATTGCACTGTTTGATATTGTAATGAAAACAAGCACCCTTTGTATCGAACAGCCCGCAAAGCTTCTGACACAAATTAAAAGCCTCTGCCAATGTGAAGAGATGGCTTTTTGCGGCCATCTGCGAAGTGAAGGAAGTAAGTGGAAGTTCTTCCCGGTTGTTTTTATCGATCTTAAGGCGTAGATAACCGTTTTCATCTTTGAAATAATAGAGACCGCACTGAAATCCACTCCTGCGCAAAGCACGGTTATATTTCGGAACGTATTTTTTTATTTCGTTCGATTCGAGCAATAAAGCGATGAGTTCATTCCCGGTAATTTCATGACCGATGTCTGCGATCTCATTCCGCATTTCAACTGCTTTCTTTGTCGCGCTGTTTGTAAGGTGCGACATCACACGTTCGTGAATATTTATGCTTTTCCCGATATAGATGATGTCTCCGTCGGCATCATAGAAATAATAAACTCCGGGCTCAGTTGGTAGTTTATCGATCAGTGAACGGTCGAGGTTGGTGTTCAGTCCTTTCAATGTCAGTTGCTGAAATTACTTTCAGCCTTAAGTAAGATTGAAAAGAGTTTTAATGTAGCCTGTGCATCGCCGAAAGCTCTGTGTCGGTTTGTAATTTCGATACCCAGTTCAGCACACAATTTACCAAGGGAATACGATCTTCTTCCGGGCAATAATTTCCGGCTCAGTTTGGC
The DNA here is from genome assembly GCA_963764475.1 of uncultured Bacteroidales bacterium. Lineage (GTDB taxonomy): Bacteria > Bacteroidota > Bacteroidia > Bacteroidales > JAADJA01 > JAADJA01. The sequence goes on along the minus strand of CAVXTE010000035.1, from coordinate 386 downwards.
CGTACACATTTTTTTTCGCTGATAATCATAGCCTAATTCCCGAAACTCTTTTCTCACGAAATTGTAATCGAAATTCACATTGTGACCAACAAAGGTTGTATCCTCCGTCATTTCGACGATTCGTTTGGCCACTTCATAAAACTTCGGGGCATCCTGAACCATTTTATTGTTGATACCGGTCATTTGGGTGATGTAATATGGAATTTCAATTTCCGGATCGATGAGGGTCGAGAATTCATCCACCACTTTTACCCCGTCAAAAACATAGATGGCAATCTCGGTGATCTTTTCTCGCTTGGGGCTCAGACCTGTGGTTTCAATGTCGATGATGGAGAAGAGAGGGGAGTTCAAGGTTTAAAGTTCAAAGTTAGTTACAGGTTTCATGT
>CAVXTE010000034.1:0-57738 GCA_963764475.1 uncultured Bacteroidales bacterium | reverse complement strand
TCTCTCCAATCACCATTTTTTTATCCGCTGCTTTACACATATCGTAAACAGTCAGTAAGGCGATGTTTACGGCGGTGAGCGCTTCCATTTCAATACCAGTTTTACCGGTACACTTTGCATACCCGGTAACAAGAATCCCATCTTCAACAAGTTCCGCTTTTACATCAATCTTCGTAATGAGTAAGGGATGGCAAAGCGGGATCAGTTCGCTGGTTTTTTTACCTCCCTGAATTCCGGCAACTTCGGCGACAGTGAGGACGTCGCCCTTTTTTATCTGGTTTTCACGGATAAGCCGAATCGTTTCGGGATTCAGAAATATTTTTCCCTTTGCAGTTGCAGTACGAACCTGGTCGGGCTTATCGCCAACATCCACCATATTGGCTTTGCCTTTATCATCCGTGTGAGAAAACTTTGCCATTTTAACTTGTTTTGGTTTATAGCCTTTCCTGTTTATCCGCCAATATTGCTGAATGCATTGATCCGGTTTTCGCTTCCCGATTCAGGTTTCAATCCAACGGCTTTGTAAAATGCCTTTTCAATACCGAGTTCCCTAACATCGAATTCAAGGTCGCTGAACAGGCAGGGTTTAATCTTACCGTTAGCAGTCAATCGCAACCGGTTACACATTTTACAATGCCCTCCTTCACCACCGATTACTTTAGAAAAAACACCCTTTTCAAGGTTCATTTCTTTGATAAACCGAACCTGCAATCCGTTTTCCTTACAAAATTGAGCAACCTCTTGTGCATCCTTTTCTTTTGGCGATTTATGAATTACACAATTGACCTTGATCGGATCAAAACCTACAGTCTTTGCCGCTTCAATTCCTTTTATCACAGCCTGTAAGTTCCCTACCCTTGTAATTTGATGGTAACGGTCAGGATCCATTGTATCAAGGCTGATGTTCACCCGTTTCAAACCAGCTTCTTTTAAGGGAACTGCAAACTGATGAAGCAACGTAGCATTTGTTGTCATTCCCAGATCGTTAATCCCCGGGATAACGGCAATCATCCGGACAAGGTCCACGATACCCCTTCTTACCAGAGGTTCACCGCCTGTTATCCTGATTTTATCAATACCCAGCCCGGCGCTGACCTTAACTATTTCAGCAATTTCTTCGAACGACAATATTTCATCATGAGAAATCAATTTGACTCCGCTTTCGGGCATGCAGTATACACAGCGCAGATTACAGCGGTCAGTAACCGATATTCTCAGGTAATTGATCTTTCTTCTATATGAGTCGTACATCGACAAGTTCTCCTTTTTCAATTAGTTTTTGTCCGATTGGGATAAAAATAAGGCCCTGAGCATCCGTCAGTGCATTGATGTGTGCAGAACCGTGATAATCGAGAGGTATTATTTCACTATTCTCATCGACCCCAATGGGAACAAGTGATAAACGCGTACTTCGCTTTCTTTGGTATTCAACCCCCATCCGCAAACGCAGTTTTACAGGTTTATAAATATGTCCTGACATTTTGTAAACTAAAGGTTTAACCAGAAGTTCAAACTGTACAAAAGACGAGACAGGGTTTCCCGGAAGCCCGAAAATATACTGGTTGCCTTTTACTCCGAAAACAGTCGGTCTTCCCGGTTGAACAGCGATACTTTCAAATTTCAGCTCCACTCCCATTTCCTTTAAAACAGCCGGTACATGGTCGAAATCACCCATGGAAACGCCGCCCGTAAGAATAACAATGTCACCGAAATCAAATGCTGCAGAAACCATTTGACGAGTCGATTCGATGGTATCTTCAGCAATCCCGATGTATTTCACCTCCGCCCCGGTTTTAACAGCCTGGGAAACCAATTGGTAAGCATTTGAATTCCGGATTTGTGAAAGACCTGGTTTTTGTTCAGGTTCTACAAGCTCATCACCGGTTGAGATGATGGCGATCCTGACTTTTCTGCTTAACAAAGGCTTTATCGCACCAACAGCAGCTAAAACGGCAATGTGCTGCGGGTCGATACGGGTTCCTTTTTTGAGGACAATATCATTTTGATGAATGTCTTCTCCCCGGAAACTTATATTGTTTTTAACTTTGTCTTTTAAGAACCTGATTTTATTCGCTGCTGTTTCCTCTACATCTTCCACCATTATGACAACATCCGCACCATCGGGTACCGGCGCTCCGGTCATGATCTTTGAACACTCACATTTCCCGATTTTTTTCACCGGGAACTTTCCTGCAGGGATGACCTCTATCACTTCAAGCTCGGAAAAAAGATCGAGTTTCCTGCACGCATATCCGTCGACAGCCGATTTATCAAAGGGCGGCATATCCATATCCGATTTCATATCTTCAGCCAAAACCCGGTTCAACGCATCCTGGAAATGGATCCGTTCTGTATCGACCGGATTTGCTGCCTTCATTACAATATCAAATGCCTCTTCAAAACTGATCATGCGCAATTAAATTTTTGATCGTCAAAGTTAGAAATTTATCTTTTGCTGCCTTTTTATTCCTATTTTTATCACTGAATAAATGGATTCTGTTTTGCAGACAACCAATGCCATCGAACTTTCGTCACCCCAGTATAGGGCAATGTACAAATCTCAGGAGGATATAATTAAGGATTGCGTGAAAAAGAAACGTAAAGCTCAAAAATTGCTTTACGAACACTATCATCGTCCCATGCTGGGTATCTGCCTGCGATATTGTTCAACAAACACGGAAGCGGAAGACGTGATGATGACGGGATTTATGAATGTTTTTACAAAAATCGCTTCATATAAAGGATCCGGGTCATTTGAAGCCTGGATGAAAAAAGTAATGATAAATACGGCAATTGACAATTTCAGGAAAAATAAAAAATACAAGGATCATTTAGATATTTCAGAATTTGAGGATGAACTCAGCACAGAAAATATTATTGCTGAAAATATTTCGCAAAAAGAAGTTTTGAATTTATTGAGAGAATTGCCACCTGGCTATCGGATGGTTTTTAACCTGTATGCAATTGAAGGTTATTCTCATCCTGAAATAGCTGCAATGCTTGGAGTTTCGGTCAACACTTCAAAAACACAGCTTTTTAAAGCAAGGAAAATGTTGCAGGATGCTATACAAAAATTGAACAGAGATTTCAATACAACAGAAAATAATGGTTGAAGAATTCAAACATATCGATGACCTATTCAAAGAGAAACTGAACAATCTTCAGGCAGAAACCCAAAAGAACAGGTGGTATCGCATCTACTGGAAACTTTTCTGGAAAAAATGGGGAATTCTTTTCGGCATCTCTGCTGCAACTCTGCTATTTGTTTCCATGCTTTTTTGGGATTATCTCCCCGGAACAAACAATGATAAAATTGAATCAAATACCGTCAAACAATTCAAGCAGGATCAGGCAGCAGGACATTCTGATTCGAATGGATCAGGAATATCTTCCGCCGGTGAAATCGAATCAACGAATCAACATCAAGAAACTAATACGTCAGAACAGGTTCCATCAAGCAAACCGGTTGATTTAACAAATTCAGAAAATTCATCTGGTTTTCAGTCGACCGGTTTGTCCAATATGAATTTCACGAACATCTCAAATACCCAAGCTGAACCGGAGAAGCATATGGCTTCACAGTCATCTTACGAGTATCAAAATGAAATTTATCCAATGAACTTAACCCAACCGGGAGAGATTGCTGCTTCAGATAATTTTTTAATTTCAGTCGAAAACTCCGCACTGGGACGTTCCGAGTGGGATACAGTCAATTTCGATTTCAACAGGAAAATGTATGCAAAAGCGTTTCACATCGGATTTTACCTGTTACCTTCTTATATCTCCAAATCGATAAGTTCAGCAGATGGATTTGCTGATTATCTGAAAATTAGAAAAGACAATGAATCGAATGTTTTCCTGACCGGACTGGGTATTGAATTCCGGTTTTCGCTGAATAAAATTTACCTGCAGACGAGCCTGGAATATAATGTCTATGGAGAAAACGTGAAATATCATTTTACGACGAATAATATAGACGAACAAAACAGTCATTATATTTATGATACGACCTGGATTTATATTTACGATCCGCCTTACAACGGAGAACCCAGACCTGTTTCCGTCGATTCGACCTGGCTTGCGGAATATCAGAAAATAGCGATGAACTCAGTGGTAAAGAACCGAATACATTTCATCGAGATACCGGTTCTTGCCGGTTTTCAGACGACCAGAGGGAAGATCAACTTTGAGATCGGTGGTGGAGTTTCTTTCGGATGGTTCATTTCGGGTAAAGGGTATTTACCAGAGCATGAATTAAATTCACTTATCCCAATCGGCAAGCCGTCACCTTTTCTGAACAAAACATCCTTCAATGTAATCGTCAATGCAGGAATAGCCTGGAATTTCAATCAAAAATGGAGCATCATTCTGAAGCCAAATTACAAGAAAAATCTATCTTCGATTTTTACGAAAGATTACCCGGTTCAGCAAAAATATCGTACATTTGGTGTAATCACAGGAATAAGGATCAAACTCTGAAATAGTGAAGAAATTTACGTTCATACTATTCAATTTTCTACTCCTTGTTTCTGTTTATTCATATTCACAAAACAGGGCTAACGTCTGGTATTTTGGAGACAATGCGGGGCTCGATTTCACCGCTGAAAGCCCGGAAGTGATTTCCGGAAGCAACATGCTTGCTGAAGCAGGCTGTGCGACAATTTCCGATAAAGCCGGAAACCTCCTTTTCTATACTAACGGTGTTACAATATGGAACAAAATGAACCAGATTGTCCGTAATGGCAAAGGTATAAACGGATCGTACGGCATAAGCCAGAGTAGTATTTTTATTCCTAAACCCAACAATGATGCTTTCTATTACCTGTTCACAGTCGATACTTCCGGATTCTATTATTCTATAATAAACGCCACGCTAAATAATGGCTTAGGGGCCGTGATCCTGAAAAATAAAAGGTTGGTTTACGACTCCCTGTTTATTACGGATAAAATAACAGCCTGCCGGCATTGTAATGCAACAGATACCTGGGTTGTTATCCATAGCCGGAATACATCAGCATTTTTAGCTTATCTGGTTACAGAAAATGGAATTGTTAAAAATCCTGTTGTCAGCATTTCGGGGAATAAAGTTCTTGCCGAACTGGGCTATATGAAAATATCTCCATCAGGCGAAAAACTCGTGCTTCCTGTCAATTCCTCGGAAATTTTGTTCAACGTTTTTGATTTTGACAATAAGACGGGGATTGTATCCAATCCGCTTATTGTACCAAAATCAGATATCAGCTATGCATACGGGATTGAATTTTCAGCAGACAGCAAAGTGCTTTACGTGGCAACAGGAGGAGAGCATTATTATCTGATGCAATACGATCTTTCACAAAAGGATGTCAACAACCTGGTCAATTCGGCGATCCGAATCGATGAAGGAAATCATTATGCTCTGCAGCTTGCTCCCGATCACAAAATATATGTCGCCCGTGTAAATGATCCCTGGCTGGGTGTGATCAATTTTCCTTCTGTTTTGGGGGGAGGTTGCCTTTTTGAAAAGGATGCCGTTTTTTTGAATTACCACCAGTGTAAAATGGGCCTGCCGAATTTTGACCAGAGCTATTTCAACCATCCCGTTATCGGATTCGACAAAACCTGTGCGGGTGACAGTACAAGATTTACGTTCGATTATTCGTCAAATATCGATTCAGTGAAATGGTTCATGGATGAACAGGCAAATTCCGTATCGGTGTCAATTCCATTCACTACAGGTTATTTCTATCCTGAACCCGGAGAGTACACCGTCTCGGTTTTTTCCTTTCACTGCGGGAATGTTGATACAGTAGTTCAACCAGTCATTGTACATCAACGGCCAGAAATCGAACTTGGAAATGACACAGCCATTTTCTCAGGCGATTATATTGCCCTGGATGCTGGTAGCGGAATGGAAGAATATATTTGGAATAATGGTAAAGAAGATCAGATAGTCAATATATCGGAACCTGGACTCTACTATGTGGATATTTCAAAAAACAAGTGCAAAGCAAGCGATTCGATTTATATTACGGTGATTCCGGTCGTGGTTGCCCTGCCTACTGCTTTCAGCCCGAATGGTGACGGAGTAAATGATTTATTCAGGGCAAAAGTTGCAGGAACGATCAACGATTTTCAAATGACCGTTTTCGACCGTTACGGCAATGAGGTTTATTATTCCACAAATGATGGGGGCGGCTGGGACGGAACCTTCAATGGATCACCCTGTCCGGTCGAATCCTATGTCTGGATGGTTTCATTCACTGTTTCCGAATCAGAAAAGCCCGCGAAAAAATGTCAGAAAGGCTTTGTTCGTTTGTTGCGATGAGTCAGGATACCCGACTTCATGCCAGATGCAATAAAACACTATCCATCGCGAAAAATTAACCTGGTCCAAACAACCGATTTTGAAAAACATCCGTCATCAACTATAAAGGCAATAAACAAAAATATATGTTGAACTTAAAATCAATCATTATGAAAAATCTACTGTTCGTTTTTTTTGTCCTTCTCGTTTCGGTCCTATCTGCACAAAACAACCCGCCGGTTGCCGTTAACGACACTGTTTTTGATACAGTTTATATTGGAAGCTATGTTTCAATAAATGTTACAGCCAATGATTATGATCCTGACGGAGATGTTATTATTGTTCAACCTTCTTCATTTAACACTTTTACGGTAGAATCAGATAGTACCATTCGGGTCTTTTTGGATTATTCCATGGCCGGAGGATCTCCTCAAACAATGCAATTCCTCTATTCGATCAAAGATTCAAACGGATTGCCAGGCAACTCGGCTCAAGTTATAATAAACACTATTATCGACAAAAGTTTTTCTTTTCTTGATGCCAACAACATAAGCGCCCGGTTTAACGCATATGGCAACCATTTTTGGGATATGACTGGTGGTATTGGTGCACAGTATTATTACCCGAAAAACACACCCCATACTTCAATCTTCAATTTTGCCTTTTGGCTTGGTGGCATGGATGAAAATAACCAACTGCGTCTTGCTGGTGAAAGATACAGACAGCAAGGCTCTGATTATTGGACCGGTCCATTGTCTTATTATACCGGGAATGTTTGGACAGATACAACCATAGTCAGCAAATATTTCAACATTTGGAAGCTGACGAAAGAAGAGGTCGAATACCATATTCTTCATTGGAATGATCCGGGATACGAACCCATTGAAAATATACTAAACTGGCCCGCACACGGAGATCCCGATCTCAATCAGAGCTTTTACCTTGCTCCTTTTGTTGATGTGAACGGTGACAGCATTTATGAACCGATGCAGGGAGATTATCCACTTATCCGTGGCGATCAAACTTTATTTTTTATTTTTAATGATCAAAAAACGCATACTGAGACCGATGGTGAACCAATTGGAGTTGAAATTCATGGCTTTGCCTATGCATTTGATGCACCCGATAATCCGGAACTCAATAATACGACATTTTTGAGTTATAAAATTTTCAACCGTTCTCAGCACACATTAACCGACACTTATGCCGGACTATTCTGTGATATCGATCTTGGTTATGCCTGGGATGATTTCATTGGATGTGATGTGGCAAGAGGTACGTTTTATGGTTATAACGGAGATGATGATGATAACGGAGGTCCCGAATCTTATGGTCTTTATCCTCCTGCTCAGGGTGTTATTGTATTGGGCGGGCCTTACATGGATCCCGATGGAATTGACAACCCTACAGGTGGTTGTGATGAAAGTATCAATGGCGTTGGGTTTGGGGATGGTATAGCAGATAACGAACGCTTCGGTATGAACAATTTTATTTATTTCAATAACGGAGGGACTTATAGCAATGATCCGCAAATTGCTTATCAATATTATAACTATTTAAAAGGCATTTGGATCGACAGCACAGTAATGGAATACGGTGGGAACGGACATCCTTCTTCAGGATCATACGGCCCTGCTGCACATTTTATGTTTCCGGGATTAAGCGATCCCTGCAACTGGGGTACAAATGGTATCACGCCCTATGGTCCGGTTGAATGGACAGAAGTAACCGCCGGGAATTCACCCAGTGATAGACGTGGTCTTTGTTCAATGGGCCCATTTACCTTAGAACCAGGCGGCTTTGAGAAAATCGACATTGCGTTTATTACTGCAAGAGGAGATAGCCTGATAAATTCTGTTGATCTGCTAAAAACCTATATCGATTCTGTAAAGACATTTTATTACCAGGATCCCGATCATTTTGGATACCAGTATTTAGGAGAGAAAGATTTTATCGCTCCGGGCAATGAATTCTCCCTCTTCCCGAATCCTGCTACAAACCACATAACGATCGATCTTCCTGTTACTTCGGCAAATGCACGGTATATTATTTACAACCGTATCGGAGAAGCGATGATGTCGGGTGATTTGCCTCAGGGAATTCATCATAACATACCTACAGCTTCGCTGGCTAACGGATTATACATACTTAAAATCATTGACCGGGGTTCGGTAGTTACCCGAAAGTTCATCAAAAAGTAAATCCTTAATTATATACTCCCAAGAAAAACCGATAAGAGCTTCTTATCGGTTTTTCTTTTTCCCTGAAAGGGGATTAATAAAACATCTATCTTCGTATTCGGTTCTTATATATAGTATAGCAGTTATTGAACTTTTTATGCATGGTGTCGATAATCCATTAAGGCAAAAAATTGAAGAACTCAGCGAACGGGAAAAGGAACTGAAATGCCTTTACACGATCGAAGAAGTAATCAGCACAAAACCGGATACAGGTGAATTTTTATTTAAACTCCTTGAAATTATCCCCTCCGGATGGCAATATCCCGGTTTATGCCGGGTAAAAATTTTGTTTGAAGGAATTGAATACAAACTACCAGCCTGGAATGAATCGGAAAAGTATCAAAAAGCAGATTTGGTAATCGATAATAAAGTATCAGGTTCAATCAAAATATATTACCTTATAAAAAAGGAAATGGCAGGTGATTTTCATTTTCTTCCGCAGGAACAAAAATTGTTAAACACGATCGCATCACGGATCAGCTCGTATATTTATAATTATCGGCTTGCCAATTCTATTGATGCTGTGCAGAAAACCGTCAAATGGCACAAAAAAAAGCGGTCGGGAATTTTGTCGGGACATGCTGACGATCATTGGCTGTGGAGAAAACAAATCGTAGAATTGATGGCTGAAAGGCTCGATTTTGAGCGGTTTGGAATAAAGGGCATTTACCTGATCGGAAGCACTAAAAATGCAAAAGCAGGGCCGGCCAGCGATATCGATATTATAGTCCATGTTGCAGATGATCGAAATAATCATAACGGATTAAAAGCATGGATCGAAGGATGGAGTTTATGCCTGTCGGAAATTAACTTTAACAGAACCGGTTATAAAACAGACGGACTGATCGATTTGCACCTCATTACTGATGACGATATCCTAAAGAAGACGAGTTATGGGGTAATGATCGGAAACCATACGGATGGTGCCAGCCCGGTTAAAATTAAGGGTCAATAACCATGAACGATTGTTTTTTTGTTACAGACTTACACGGCCAACCCGGCAGATACAGGAAATTGTTTGACTCGATCACAAAGGAACTGCCTCTTGCCGTTTTTTTTGGGGGTGATTTACTTCCGCACAGGTTGAAAAAAGTTGAAAATTATGAAAGTTTCACTGATGATTTTTTATTTCCTGCACTTGAAGAATTAACGGATAACCTTGACGACAGGACCCCAGAGCTTTTCATCATTCTTGGCAATGACGATGCCCGGAGCGAAGAAGAAAGATTTATTGAGAAAAGTGCCGATGGCCTTTTCAACTATATCTGTCAGAAAAAGCAACCGTTTCATAATTTTAAAATATTCGGCTATCCGTATATTCCACCCTCTCCATTTCAACTCAAAGATTGGGAAAAATACGATGTATCACGCTATGTCGATCCTGGATGCATTCATCCCACCGAAGGATTCCGGACTATCGAAACGACGGAAGATATTGAATATGCAACGATTAAAAAAGATCTTGAAATGATGACTGATGATGAGGATCTTTCGAAGGCTGTTTTTTTATTCCATTCACCACCGTACGAAACCTACCTCGACCGCGCTGCCCTTGATGGGAAGAGCTTCGATCATGTACCATTGGATGTGCATGTCGGCAGCATTGCCATAAAACGCTTTATCGAACAACGGCAACCACTTGTTACGCTTCATGGGCATATCCACGAATCAACGAGGATCACAGGCCACTGGAAACAGAAAATAGAAAGGACCATCGCATTTAATGGTGCGCATGATGGGCCGGAATTATCCATTATCAAATTCAACCTTGAAGAACCTGAAAAAGCTGAACGGAAACTGTTATAAAAAAACGGGGCAAAAGCCCCGTTTCAATTTTATTTAACACTCATTTATTTCAATTCGGCCGCTTTATCCTTCATGTCCAGTACTTCGTAGGCCTGCTTAAGTGCTTTCACGCAATTCTGATCAGTTGCATCCAGCTTATGTGCTTTTTCGAGATAGGGCAACGATTTGGTAAATTCCGCTTTTACCTTTTCCATTTCTGACTTGTATTTATCCGGTTCGGAAGTTGCCAAAGGCGTTACTGCAGCTTGCTGTTTTGCTGCACTGTTGAATATCTCCAATCCTGCTACAAGATTATACTGGAAGAGAATTTTGTTGAACTTATTTTTATATTGCGGACACTTTGTCGGTGCAGATGTACAAATTTCCTCCAATTCATCACCTTTGTTCTGCTTTTTCAGTACATCAGCTTTATAAAGTAACGACCGGCAGGGTTTATAATCCAGTGCGATTGATTGGTCAAAATAACCTACGGCTTTATCCCAGTTTTCTACTTTCACTGCACATACTGCTGCGTTGTAATACAAAGAGGTATCCACTTTTTGCTCAGCTTCATAAAGTTTGATTGCTTTTTCGAATGAATCAAGTCCTTTCTGATAATTTTTTGCTTCGTACGCTGAGGCGCCCTCAATCTTATAATCCTTAGCACTTTTTTCCTGTGCACTCGCAAATGCCACACCAAAAATTACGGGGAATAACAAAATTTTCTTCATTTTTTTTCTTTTAATTTAACGTTTAATTTTAAATCATCCGCAAAAGTACAAATTCTATTTAAGAATCTATATAGATATGAATTACTAACAGTTAACTGTATATCTTTCAATTTATTTTGTACGAAAAATTTTTTATCCAGTTCCTCAACGATCTTAAACTGTATTTTATAACATTTTGTTTTTCACTACAGATCTAATTTTCGAAATTTTAACAAAAGAGGCGTATTTTGTAAATACTCCCCTCCTGGCCGAAACTGATTTTATTAAGGAAAAACTAACAATCATGCCGGGACATGTAACGTTCAAAATCAATACATTTGCAGCATCATCACATAATTGGATCATCATGCAGCTTTTTTACAACCCGGATATTACATCAGGTAATCGTTATTTATCAGAGGAGGAGTCACGCCATTGTATCAGGGTACTGAGGCTAAGTGTGCGGGATATAGTTCATATCACCGACGGGAAGGGTAGTTTATATGAAACCCGCATCATTGATGCAAATTCCAGGAAATGTGAAATTGAAATCATCAATGTGGAACATGATGTTGGCAAACGTGATTATCAGATTCACATCGCGATTGCACCTACAAAAAACATCGGTCGTTTTGAATGGTTTCTCGAAAAAGCAACCGAAATAGGGATCGATATTATTACCCCGATTATCTGTGCCCATTCAGAAAGAAAATCAGTAAATACCGGAAGGTTGAATAAAGTGATCGCTTCTGCGATGAAACAATCGCTTAAAATGTACCATCCGCTGCTTAACGAACCGATTGCATTCGACACTTTTATCAAACAGACACATGCATTTGACAAATTTATTGGATACTGCAGAGAGGAGTACAGAAAATCCCTGAAGGATATATACCAACAAGGCAGAAATGCGTTATTATTGATCGGTCCCGAAGGGGACTTCGGTGAAAATGAAGTTGAACAAGCACTGAATTCCGGGTTTCAGGCAGTCAGCCTTGGACCTTCAAGGTTAAGGACAGAAACAGCAGGTTTGGCTGGTTGTTTTACACTGAACTTGCTGAACCAGTAGAAATGATTCTTTCATTAGAAAAGGATTATTGGGTTCAACATTAAAATTAAAAAGATGATCAGGTTATTTGCAATCTTATTTTTACTTGTTTTTGGAATTGAAAGCCATGAACAGTCATCTACCCAGATCGCCCTGCTTAAATATTCGGGAGGTGGCGACTGGTATGCGAATCCGACTTCATTGCCCAATCTGATTAAATTCTGTAACCAGAATATCGGTACGGATATCAATCCGGAGCCGGCTACTGTGGATGTCGGGAGCCCAGAAATTTTCAATTATCCGTTTGTTCATATGACAGGCCACGGAAATGTGGTTTTTTCAAATCAGGATATTCAAAATCTGCGTGCCTACCTTGAAGGTGGTGGATTTCTTCATGTTTCCGACAATTATGGTCTGAATGAATATATCCGAAGGGAGATGAAACGCGTTTTCCCCGATGCTGATTTTGTGGAGCTACCGTTCGATTTTCCTATTTATCATGAAAAATACGATTTTGAACACGGCCCGCCTAAAATCCATGAGCACGATGGATTACCGGCACAGGGATTCGGGATTTTTTACAAAGGACGTTTGGTTTGTTTTTACGATTACCAGTGCGACCTCGGCGACGGATGGGAAGACCCGGAAGTGCATCATGATTCGGAAGCAACTCGTACAAAAGCATTGAAAATGGGGGCTGATCTTATTCAGTACGTGTTTACACAATAAATTCCGTACAAGCTATTTTTTCAGACCTGCCAGTTGTTCTTCTATCACTTTGATTTTGCTTTCGGCATCTGCCATTTTTTTCCGCTCCATCTCAACAACAGCTTTTGGTGCATTATTGACAAAACGTTCATTGGCCAGTTTTTTCCTCACCGAATCCAGAAAACCCCTGGTATAATTCAAATCTTCCTCAAGCTTTTCGATTTCTGCCTGAATATCAACCGAACCTACAAGCGGTACGTAGAATTCCGTCGAGCGGATGATAAAAGATGCAGCACCATCTGGTTTTTCTTCCACATATTTGATGGTACTGATGTTGCAAAGCTTTAAGATCACGCTATCAAAAGTATGATCCGGCTCTTCTTCATTGTTCTTTTTTACATAGAGCTCAATTGTTTCTTTGTTCGGAATATTTTTATCCTGCCGCAAGCTGCGAACAGCAATAATAACCTCTTCCTCCACTTCAAATGTTTCCAGTATTTTGTGATCCGTTTTTTTCGGCTGAGGCATGTTCGAAACCATGATCGATTCGTTTTCACCCCTTTCGCCGAGATGATGCCAGATTTCCTCCGAAATAAACGGCATAAACGGATGGATCAGTTTCATCAGGTCATCAAAGAAGCTAATTGTTTTATCAAAAGTAACTTGATCAATAGGTTGCTGATAAGCCGGTTTAATCATTTCGAGATACCAGGAGCAGAAATCGTCCCAGACTAGTTTATAAACTGCCATCAATGCATCCGAAACACGGTATTTGGAAAAATTGCTGTTGATACTTCTGATCGCAGCGTTCATTTTTGCATCAAACCATCTTACGGATGCAACGGCATAATCAGGTTGTTTCAAGCTTTCGTCAACTTCCCAGCCTTTCACAAGCCGCAGAGCATTCCAGACTTTATTACTGAAATTTCGCCCCTGTTCGCAAAGAATTTCATCAAAGGGAAGGTCATTGCCAGCCGGGGATGTTAGCAGCATTCCAACGCGTACTCCATCAGCCCCATATTTTTTGATCAGTTCGATCGGGTCCGGTGAGTTACCCAATGATTTCGACATTTTTCTTCCCAACTTGTCGCGGACAATACCTGTGAGGTACACATTTTTAAAAGGCACTTCACCGCGATATTCCAAACCTGCCATAATCATCCGTGCCACCCAGAAGAAAAGGATTTCAGGAGCTGTGACGAGGTCATTTGTAGGATAATAATATTTAATGTCATCATTGTCAGGATAACGGATACCATCGAATACCGAAATGGGCCAAAGCCAGGATGAAAACCAGGTATCGAGGACATCTTCATCCTGAATCAAATCTTCCTGTCTAAGATCTGGCAGCTCGAATTTTTCCTGTGCAAGCCTGAAAGCTTCTTCTTTCGTTTTCGCTACAACGATTTCTTTATTTGGCAGATAATATGCAGGTATCCGTTGTCCCCACCACAGTTGCCGTGAGATGCACCAGTCCCTGACATTTTCCATCCAGTGCCTGTATGAATTTTTAAATTTTGCAGGATGAAACCTGACCGTATCGTCCAATACTACATCGAGAGCCGGTTTTGCCATCCGATCCATTTTCATGAACCATTGCACTGAAAGTTTTGGTTCAATAACTTCATCCGTTCTTTCGGAATAGCCAACTTTATTGAAGTAATCCTCAATTTTAAACAGATTACCTGCCTTTTCAAGATCGGCAACAATTTTTTTCCTCACATCGAATCGATCCTCACCAATATAAAGGCCTGCTTTTTCGCTTAATGTCCCGTCATCATTAAAAATGTCAATGGTGTCCAGTTTATGCCTGATCCCGATCTCATAATCATTAATATCATGGGCCGGTGTAATTTTCAGGCAACCTGTCCCGAATTCAATATCGACGTAATCATCTTCGATAACGGGGATCGAGCGGTTCAGCAAAGGAACCAAAACTTGTTTACCGACGATCTGCCGGTAACGACCGTCATTGGGATTTACACACACTGCTGTATCGCCCAGGATAGTTTCCGGCCTTGTTGTCGCGATCGTAACCCATTCATCAGCTGCTCCATCAACTTTATATCTTAAATAATAAAGCTTCGAATGAACTTCTTTATAAACGACCTCTTCATCCGAAAGCGCTGTAAGTGCCTTCGGATCCCAGTTTACCATTCTGACGCCGCGGTATATCAAACCTTTATTATAAAGGTCGATGAACACATCAATTACCGATTCATAGAGTTCATTATCCATTGTAAACCGGGTTCGTTCCCAGTCGCAGGATGCCCCAAGTTTTTTTAATTGTTCAAGGATAATGCCTCCGTGTCTTTTTCTCCAATCCCATGCATAGTCAAGGAATTCTTCCCGTGAAAGTTGTGATTTATCGATCCCTTTTTCTTTCAGCATTCCTACAACTTTTGCCTCTGTAGCGATAGAAGCATGGTCCGTTCCCGGAAGCCAGAGCGTATTCTTTCCCTGCATCCTGGCCCTTCTTACCAATACGTCCTGTATCGTGTTGTTCAACATATGGCCCATATGAAGAACTCCGGTAACATTTGGCGGAGGAATTACTATTGTGTAGGATTCCCTGTCGTCGGGAACACTTCTGAAAAAGCCGTTTTCCATCCAGAATGAATACCATTTATCTTCTGTTTTCGAAGGGTCATATTTGCTGGGAATGTCCATGTTTACTTTAAAATAGGGTTGATAAAATCAAAGGAGCAAAATTATAAAAAAATGTCAGAAGGGTTCAGATCAATCAAATTGTTCTGATTTGTTATTCAGAACAAAAAATTGATTTAAATATTCCTTTGCATCGGGCCCCAGGTTGAACAATAAGTCAATGATGGAAAGGTTCGGAATAAACCCATGCTTATTTTCAAATACCTGGGGATATCGGGGAAATTCACAAACCGGCTTTATTTTGGGTCGAATTGAATATCTTAGATCTGCATTTCCATTTGATTCCGGCTTTTCAAATTTTGATGTAAAATCAATACTGACATCATGACTTATAAATTTCAACAAAGTGCTTAAAAGCCGTTGATTATAATCAAGGAGAAAGTTGAATTTATTTAAAAAAAACGGCTCGAGTTCGTCCTTATAATATAAAAAAAAAGGTGAATGATTGTAGGAAGAAGTGATTGCCCTCCAGTGAATCAACTGCCATTTTTCGTCATTCGAAATTCGGATATCTTTGATCTTCGTATGATTTCCGTTTACTTTTACAACAGGTATGGATAAAACCAGCTTGTCTTCCGAACTATCGATTACACATCTGTTCCGATAGGTTTGTTTTAGATAGGTTTCTTCTTGTTCTATCAAAATACGTTTTGCATTTATAATGTATGCAAAATATTCGACCGGTCCCAAATAGGCCGTGGATAAAACAACGAAAGGATTATGATTCATAATGCGGCAAAATTACACAATCCGCCAACAAAAAAGGCGCAGCATTCAATACTGCACCTTTCCAGCTTATCAAACAATTATTAATTTTCTGCGACAACATTCTTTAGTAATACATCATTAATTGCACCTTTAAGAGCATCTTTAGGAAGAGCGCCCATGGCCATTTGCGGTTGGCCATCTTTCGGACAAAAAAGCATCGAAGGAATGCTCCTTATCCCAAAAGCTGCGGCAAGTTCCTGTTCGCTTTCGGTATCTACTTTATAAATATTGATTTTACCGTCATACTCTGAGGACAATTCCTCAAGAATGGGGGCCACCATTTTACATGGTCCGCACCAGTCGGCATAAAAGTCGATCAGGCAGGGTAATTCACCTTCAAATTTCCATTCTTTGTTTTTTTCGTAATTGAAAACCTTATCCAAAAATGTTTGCTTTGTTAAATGTTCCATTTTAATTTAAATTTATTATATGTTTTTTGAATTTTCTTTTTTTGTTTTTAATATAAACTCATCGATGATACCGATATAATCATCTTTTGATAAAGCACCAGGCTGCATCGCCGGTTTTCCATCCATCGGTGAAAAAAGCACGGCCGGAATGCTTGTGATTTGAAATACCGTCGCCAGTTCTTTTTCTTTGTCCGTATCAATTTTGTAAATCAGCACTTTTCCGTCGTATTTGTCTGCCAGATCGTCCATAATGGGGGCTACCATTTTACAGGGCTTGCACCAATCAGCATAAAAATCGATCACACAGGGCAATGTCCCTTTATAAATCCATTGATCCGGGTTTGTATCGTAATCCCAAACCTTCTCTTTGAATGTCTGAGCAGTCAGATGTTCCGGTTTTATGTCATTGGCTCCCGCCTCCGACATGCTTGTTACCGAATCGTTCTTGATTTCACCATTTTCTTTATTCTCTTTCGTGGTGTTTTGATTGCATGATGTCAGCATCAAAACAGCAATGAATGCAACAACTGAAAATATCCTGTTCATTAAATTTTCTTTTTATTGATCTTTTTTATTACCTAATAAAAACTCGTCGATCACCTGCTTAAATGATTCTTTCGGCAGCGCACCTGTTGACATCTGCGGTTTACCGCTCATCGGCACAAACAAAACAGCAGGAATACTTCTGATACCGAACATTTTTGATAATTCACGCTGCTGATCGGTATTGACCTTATAAATATTTATTTTCCCTTTGTACTCGCTGGCAAGTTCCTCCATAATGGGAGCAACCATTTTGCACGGCCTGCACCAGTCGGCATAAAAGTCGACAACACAGGGTACTTTACCTTCGAAAACCCAATTATCAGGGTTTTTATCATAGTTGTAAACTTTTTCTTTAAAAGTTGCAACCGTGAGTTGTTCAGGCTCAGTACCTTTTTTGTCCTGTCCTAACACTGATGATGTCAGTGTTGTCAAACCAACAACCAAAAGCAGGAGATAATTTTTCATATTTTTTAATTTTAACTTTAATAAAGTTTTATAAAAACGATGCAAAGATAAAAAAGTTTATAAATTATATCGCTTAAATATCACTTTTTGTATTTTTGTGTCAAAATTCATTCCAATTGACAACTTGGCATAATAAAGGAAATGTTTAATGAATCCTTCATTTAAAAATATCGGAATCATTGAGTTTAGCACTCAGTTTTCGACTGATGAAAAATGTATGGAATACCTGTCAAATGAAAAATGGAAATCGGGGTTCATTTGCCGGAAATGTGGTCACACCAATTACTGTAAAGGGAAGAAACCGTTCTCAAGAAGATGTACACGCTGCAAATCTGAAGAGTCTGCAACCGCTCATACAATTTTTCATAAATGTAAAATCCCCCTGGCAGAAGCATTTAAAATTACCTTTCTTGTTTGTGGCAATCCTGACATATCAACCTCCAAATTGTCAGACAAAATAGATTTACGGACCATGACCTGCTGGAAATTAAAAAAGAAAATTTTGGAATGTATCGATTCCAAAGGAGAAATCGACTTACTGGATATGGGTTCAGTGAACCAGTAAATCAGCCTAAAAACCAAAAAGCGCCGCCCGTTTTCAGGAAGACGCCTTTTGGATGAAAAAAATTACCAATTTATCCTGATAAGTTAACGCAATGTTATTTCCCAATATTGCACTTATCTAAAATAATTATAAATAAAATTAATCCTTATTTTATTCCAACTGAAAAACAGGGAATTAAAGTCCATTCAAGGGCTAAAAAAAATTTAAATACTGTCTTTTTGTTTGTCCTGTTCTTCAAATTCGCGGATCAATTCTTCAGGTGATTTCCCTAAATTTTTTAACGACATTTTTGCATCGTCTGCAAAATCATCGTTCGGATATTTTTGCAGGAATTCCTCATAAATTTTCTTTGCATTATCAAGATCCCCCAAGCTGTTTTCATATACATACCCTTTCAGGAAAAGGCATTGAGGTGCTTTCCCAAAATCAGGATAATTTTTAAGAATACGGTCGAATACCTGAATCGCTTTTTGCGGCATGTTCAGGTTCATTGCCATATCGCCGGCTTTGAAAAGATACTCCGGAGTTAATTTGGAATCAGGAAAATTATCAGCAAAATCTGTGTAAGCAGCAATTAAATTATTGGCTTGCTCTTTATCGATCATTTTATTTTGATCGGAGAAAAGACTGTCCTCCATCGATTTTATATTCGCCTGCTTATCGGTTTCGGGAGATGAACAACCAGCAAATAATAAGGTACAAAGTGTACCATAGACAAAAAGTTTTTGAATTTTCATTTGACGGATTTTATTTGGATTAAAATTTTTTCACTTTTTTCAGGTTTGGGAATATCATTTTGTATTCTGCTTCGGTAATTCCTTTCGAAATATCCTGTAACTTTCTTTTTAAAAGTATTTTCCTGATATTGCTGATCTTATCAACAAACAAAATACCTTCAAGATGATCGTATTCGTGCTGAATGATCCGAGCCATCACGCTTTCATACGTTTCATCATGGAAATCCCAGTTTTCATCATAATACTGAATCCGGATATGCGGTTTCCGCATCACATCTTCCCTTATGTCGGGGATGCTCAGACAGCCTTCGTTAAACATCCACTCCTCTCCATCTTCTTCAATAATTTCGGGATTAATAAAAACCCTTTTAAAACCGATTGCTTCAGGATGTTCTTTACCATAAGGGCTGGCATCGACAATCATCAGCCGGATGGAGCGATTGACCTGCGGTGCAGCAAGTCCCACCCCTGACGTTGTGTACATGGTTTCAAACATATCTTCGATCAATTGCTGAAGATCAGGGTAATCCTCATCAATTTCACTGGAGACTTTTCTTAACATCGGGTGACCATATGCTACTATCGGTAATACCATTAACTTTCCTTTTTTCTTGATTTATATGACATGTACGACTGTAATATCAACACCGCACTTATTTTATCAATCGTTTCTTTATTTTGCCTGTCCTTTTTTCTGATGCCTGCTTCTATCATTGTTTGTAACGCAATCTTAGAGGTAAATCTTTCATCATATCGCTCGACCGGAATATCCGGGAATTCTTTTTTCAGTTTGCGGACAAACGGTTCGATGAATTTAACAGACCCGGATTCCGTATTGTTCATCTGTTTCGGTTGACCGACAACAAAACATTCAATCGATTCTTTGCTGACATAATCCTTCAAATAAATAAAGATATCTTTAACATGAACCGTGGCAAGCGCCGTTGCAATTATTTGCTGTACATCAGTCACTGCTAAACCAACTCTTTTTTGTCCATAATCAATTGCCAGAATCCTGCTCATTACAATTTCCAGAACCAATATTAAAACTGTACCATTTGAAATCCGCGCAAAATTAGCAAGAAGTTTCATTCATTGAAAAATTATCTATTTTTGAATGCCAAATTCACCCAATGATTGATACAATAAAGTTAACGATTGAAAATGCATGGGACAACAGAGACCTGCTTCAGGAAGAAGAAGTTAAAGCTTCTATTCGTAAAGTCGTTGAAATGCTTGACAAGGGGACTGTAAGGGTGGCTGAGCCGCGTGAAGACGAGTGGTTCGTAAATGAATGGATCAAAAAAGCGGTCATTCTGTATTTCCCGATCAGCAGTATGAAAAAAATTCATGCAGGTCCGCTTGAATTTCATGATAAGATCGGGCTGAAGAACAATTATGATCAGCTTGGGGTCCGGGTGGTTCCGCATGCAGTTGCCAGGTATGGCTCCTATATTGCCAAAGGCGTTATTCTGATGCCTTCGTATGTGAATATTGGTGCCTATGTTGACAGCGGAACAATGGTGGATACATGGGCAACAGTAGGTACGTGTGCACAAATTGGTAAGAATGTACATCTGAGTGGTGGTGTGGGTATCGGTGGTGTACTGGAACCCGTTCAGGCTTCACCTGTTATTATTGAAGACGGATGTTTTATCGGATCGCGCTGTATAGTTGTTGAAGGAGTTATCATTGAAAAAGAAGCAGTACTGGGAGCAAATGTCGTTATTACCAAATCGACGAAGATAATTGATGTCACAGGTCACAAACCTGTGGAGTTAAAGGGACGAATTCCTGCTCAATCGGTTGTGATTCCCGGATCGTACGAAAAAGAATTTCCGGCGGGAAAATATAATGTTCCCTGTGCACTCATTATTGGTAAAAGAAAGCATTCTACCGATCTGAAAACGTCTTTGAATGATGCACTCCGGGATTTTAATCTGGTGGTTTGAAGCAGACAGAACGGAAAAATATAAATTAAACCCGAATTCAATTGAATAAATTCCTTGTCATACAAACGGCTTCAATTGGCGATGTAATACTTGCAACACCTATAATTGAGAAACTTCATCATGAATTTCCCGGTTCCAAAATAGATTTTCTTGTAAAAAAGGGGAATGAAAGTCTTTTCAACGGTCATCCGTTTTTGCATCACGTTCTGATATGGAATAAATTGACAGACAAGTATAAGAATTTTCTGCAACTGATTCAACTTATCCGGGATAATCGGTATGATTGTGTTATTAATCTTCACCGGTTTGCTTCATCCGGCCTCATTACATTTTTCTCAGGAGCCAAAATGAAAATTGGGTTCGACAAAAATCCATTTTCAATATTTTTTACTAAACGTATTAAACATACGATCAAAAAGGGCAACAGGCATGAAACCTTAAGGAACCTTGATTTAGTCAACACGATTACCGACGGAAATTCTTTCCCTCCAAAACTTTATCCGACTGATAGGGATTTTGCACGAATGTCACAATACAAAATGGTCAGGTACCTTACTGTTTCACCAGCTTCACTTTGGTTTACCAAACAATTTCCTTTGGCTAAATGGGTTGAATTTATTTTGGAGGTAAGTGCAGATTACCGGATCTACTTTTTGGGCTCACATAAGGATTACGACATTTGCGAGGAAATAATAAAAATTTCGGGTCATACAAATTCGTTAAATTTAGCAGGGAAATTGAACTTCCTTGAATCGGCGGCTTTGATGAAAGATGCCATGATGAATTATGTAAATGATTCGGCTCCGTTGCACCTGGCATCTGCGATGAATGCACCGACTACAGCAATTTTCTGTTCTACTGTACCTTCTTTTGGGTTCGGTCCGTTGTCAGATAATTCTGCGGTGGTTGAAATCAAAGAAAAACTGTATTGTCGGCCATGCGGATTACACGGATTTCAAACATGCCCTGAAAAACATTTTAAATGTGCATTATTGATCGATAAACAAGATTTATTAAACAGGTTGGGATAATGGACGAAGAAATAGCGAAAGCGGTTGAGGTTATGAAAAACGGAGGTACAATTTTGTATCCCTCCGATACAATCTGGGGTGTTGGCTGCGATGCAACAAACAGCAGGGCAGTGCAAAAATTGATTAACATTAAAAACCGTCCTCTTTTAAGCAGTTTTATTATTTTAATTGAAAAAGAAGAACGATTGAAAGAATATGTTGCTGAAATTCCAGGTATTTTGTGGGACTTGCTGAGTGGTATCGAAGCACCGACGACAATCATTTATCCGAAGGCAAAAAATCTCCCAAAAAACGTGATCGGTTCCGACAAAAGTGTTGCTATCCGTCTTATTAGAGATGAATTCTGTAAAAAGCTGATCGAAAAATTGAATAAACCAGTTGTTTCCTCTTCGGCTAACTTTTCAGGATTAAAGGCTCCATTGATGTTCAAGGATATTTCGGAGGAATTCAAACGTAAGGTGGATTATATTGTTGACTACAATCAGAAAAAACTCAACAAGGTGAAGCCTTCGACAATTATCAAACTTAACTTGAATGGTACATTCGAAATTATACGTCAGTAAATCATCCAGACCATGATCAAGGCCGGATTTATACAGTTTGAAGCGAAACTTGGGCAGCAGGATGCCAATATTCAACGATTGACCTCTTTGTTAAAAGATGCTGCTGACTCCAATTTGATTGTCATTCCCGAGCTCGCCAATTCCGGCTACAATTTCAGATCGAAGGAAGAAGCTTTTTCCTTCTCGGAGGAAATCCATAGAAGCGTGTACATTGATTTCTTATGCATGAAGGCAAGAGAGCACAACCTTTTTATTGTTTCCGGTATCAATGAAAGGGAGGGAAACAAACTCTATAATTCCGCAGTGTTGGTAGGCCCTACAGGACTAATTGGAAAATACAGGAAGATTCATTTGTTTTTTAATGAATTCGATATTTTTGAACCGGGAAATCTTGGGCTTCCTGTGTTTGATATCGGTATATGCAAAACCGGCATTCTGATCTGTTTCGATTGGATTTTCCCTGAAGTATGGAGAATTCTGGCACTTAAAGGGGCTGATGTCATTTGTCACCCTTCCAATCTTGTTTTGCCGTATGCGCAACAAGCCGTGCCTGTGCAGGGAATGCTTAACAGAACCTTCACCGTCACATCCAACAGAATTGGAACCGAAAAAAACCTAACTTTTACCGGAAAATCAATCATTGCAGATCCTCTGGGAAAAACATTACTAACCGCTAGCAGTGATAAAGAGGAAGTCGGATTTGTGGAATTTGACTTGTCAATGGCACGAAATAAAATGATCACACCAAGAAACCATCTGTTCGACGACCGCATTCCTCGTTTGTATAGCGATTTGATAAAATGATAGAGGCATTCCTGAGCCTGAAAATAAACCTTATCCGACCTATTATGTTAACTAAATGAAATATTCGGGAACGAAATTGAGTTGCTTGAATGAAATATAAATAGTTAAAAAAGAGTTAATTTTGTACTCAGATAAACATGAATTAAAGAAGAAATTACTCACGTATGGCCACCAAAAGGAAATTCAGTATTGAAAAAACCTCAAAAGAAATATTAAAAAAATGGTACCACCTCATGGCATTAGGGAGGAATCTCGATGAAAAGGCTCCAAACTATCTGAAACAAGCATTAGGCTGGTCGTATCATGCACCTTATGCCGGTCATGATGGCATTCAGTTAGCCATCGGACAAGTATTCGATAAGGAACACGATCATCTTTTTCCGTATTACAGGGATATGCTGACGACGATTTCAGCAGGCCTTACTGCTGAAGAAATCATCCTGAACGGGATTTCGAAAGCAACTGATGTAGCGAGTGGCGGCCGGCATATGTCGAACCATTTTGCCAAACCCGAATGGAACATTCACAATGTGTCTTCAGCAACAGGAAACCACACACAACATGCAGTCGGAGTTGCAAGAGCTATAAAAAAATACAAATCGAAAGGTGTGGCAATCAGTTCGCAGGGAGAATCCTCCACTTCCGAGGGCTATGTTTATGAAGCGATTAATGGTGCCAGCAATGAAAAACTACCCGTCATCTTTGTTATCCAGGATAACCGGTTTGGCATATCCGTGCCGAAAAAAGATCAGACGGCAAATTTCCGGGCAGCCGATAATTTCAGGGGATTTAAAAATCTAAAAATCTTTAAATGCGACGGCAAGAATGTGATCCAGGCGATGAATACAATGGCGGAAGCGAAAAAATATGTGCAGGAAAACCAGATGCCTGCCATTGTTCATGCCTCCTGCGTGAGGATTGGTTCACATTCCAATTCGGATGACCAGAAATTATACCGCGACGAAAATGAGCTTCATTGTGTCAGGGCTGCTGATCCGTTTTTCAGGTTCAGAAAAATATTGATTGCAGCCAAACGGTTCACCGAAAAAGAACTGGATGCCATTGAGGAAGAAGTTAAGCAGGAGGTTTCAAAAGCACATAAAGCTGCACTAAAAGCACCGGATCCAAAACCGGAATCCATTTTTGATTTTTTAATGCCCGAACCATATATTTCGGAAAAATATCCGGAAGGTCTTCATAATGCTGAAGGGGAAAAGAAAAAATTTATCACGGCACTCAATGAAACCCTGAAAGCCGAATTCCGGCATAATCCCGATACCTTCATCTGGGGGCAGGATGTAGCCAATAAAGATAAAGGCGGTGTATTCAATGTAACAAAGGGAATGCAGCAGGAATTTGGTCATGAACGTGTTTTTAATGCACCCATTGCAGAAAATTTCATTGTGGGAACTGCAAATGGAATGAGCCGATTCAATAAAAAAATCCGGCTGGTGATCGAAGGTGCTGAGTTTGCCGATTATTTCTGGCCAGCCATGGATCAATATGTAGAAATGACACATGAATATTGGCGAACAAACGGGAAGTTTGCACCGAACGTTACAATCCGGCTGGCATCAGGTGGATATATCGGAGGCGGATTGTACCATTCCCAAACAACGGAGGCTGCATTATCAACTTTTCCGGGTATTCGTGTCGTTTATCCTTCATTTGCAGATGATGCTGCAGGATTATTGAGAACAAGCATGCGGTCAGAAGGCCCCACGCTTTTTATCGAACCCAAAGCACTGTATAATGATCCGAAAGCAATGGCTATTGTTCCCGACGATTTTGAAGTACCGTTTGGAAAAGCAAGAATCCGGCGGGAAGGGAAGGATTTGACCATCGTTACATATGGGAACACTACCCACATGTGCCTTGAAGCAGCCGATCAGATCGCTAAAGAATCAGGAAAAGAAGCTGAAGTCGTTGACATACGTTCGCTGATTCCGTTAGATATAGAAAGCATACTGAATTCAATTAAAAAAACAAACCGTGTCCTTGTTGCTCATGAAGACAAAGTGTTCAGCGGTTTTGGAGGTGAAATTTCAGCAATGATCATGGAAGAATGCTTTGAATATCTCGATGCACCAGTAAATCGTGTTGGCTCTGTATTTACACCGGTTGGGTTCAACAGAATTCTGGAAACTGCAATTCTCCCGAATACCGCGAAAATCAAAAAAGCAGCGCTCAACGTATTGGAATATTAATTCATACCGTTATATCTCCCTTATTTTTGGTTTGATAATTACATTATGAAGGATGTCCATGCACGTTTTGAATATTGCTGGAATCAAATGTCAATATTCCTGTCCATGTTAAGATTACCGGTAATTATTACGCTGATATTTTTGCTGGTTAGTTATGCAGGTTTGGCTCAAAATAACCGCGGAGAAATTCTTGACACGATTGATTTTAAAGGCCGGCCGGTTGTTCTTCTAAGTAATTACCAGTGGAAATATTTATCAGATTATAAAAAGTACGGGGGTTACGATTCTGTTTTTAACGTTAACTGGATTACCAGTGGGATTCATGCATACGGATCAGCAAGGAAAAATATTCCGCACGATGAAAAATTAAATTTGCTTGAACATGGAAGTTTTGTTTTTCCATTGGACAGTTTTAAGTACCTCCGCGGATTTACCGGCTATCATACCGGTGTAGACTTGAAAGCTAATAAAGGGACTCCGGTGAAGTCCGCATTCGATGGGATTGTAAGGTTCACAGCAAATACATCCGACGGTTATGGCAAACTCGTTATCATTCGCCACTACAATGGTTTGGAAACCTACTATGCCCATCTTTCTAAAATCATGGTCGCAACCGATGATCCTGTTTCTGCCGGCACTGTAATTGGTCTTGTCGGACAAACAGGCCATGCAACCACCAATCATCTGCATTTTGAAACACGATTCCGCGACAATCCTTTCAGTCCGTCGGCAATTTTTAATTATGAAAATAGGCAGTTGCAGTCTGATTCACTGTTTATAGATGCTGGACTTTTCGCTATAAATTCAACTCATAAATCTTTGGTAGGAAAAGGGAATGACGAACTGACCATTTATACGATTAAAAAAGGTGATACATTGTCAAAAATTGCCCTTGAATATAATACAAGCGTCAAATCATTGTGTGAAGCAAATCACATTACAGCCAACGCAATCCTGAAGATTGGTGATAACCTTTATATAAAATAAAATTTCATCCGTATATTGGGCCGATTCATTATTGAGGTGTCGGGCTTTTAATCGCCGCATACATGGTTTTCATTTCATTTGGGAATCCGGCATTCAATACATCCACATATTTTAACCATCGGCCTGTAAGTTTACTTAAATAATTAACAGTTTCCCTAGCAGGAGTTTGGTCAGATCCGAGGTTGATCTCCCGGAAGACCTTTAATACCTCTTCCTTATCCAGCGGACTTTTACGGTCGATATCAATGGCGTAAAAAATCAGTTTTACCGCGTAGGCTGTCCCATAACCCGATAAGAGTTCGAGCGCTTTTTCACATGCCTCGAAGGCATATTTCCTGTTAACTTCCGTATTGTAAAGCTCATACAGATTCATGTTGGCGATGGCAATATTCGCCCAGGTGATATAATTGAACTGAAACTTTTCCTGGTATTCATCGCGAAGTACATTCATGTCGCTGTCCTTTCCCGACTGATAAATATACAGGAAAACTTTTTCAAGCAAATTTTTCTTTACTTCATCGTCAGCCATTTGCAGGTTAGCTAGTTTTTGTCTAAAGTTATTCAAACGCAGTGCATAATTCTGGGCGTCACGGCTGACATTCTGCAACGCTTCATCGAGATCGATTTTCAGAGCCAGTGCATTCATTGCCGATCCCTGTTCAATTTCAACTTTATGACGTACATCTTTGATCGTTGAATCGATATTTTCGCGAAAGTTCGCCTGTACATCTTTTATTTCCTCATAATCCTTATTCACCTTTTCCTTAACCGTATTGTTAATTTTTTCATTGATACTCCTGTTCAATTCGCGTATTCCGAAAAAAGCCAGAATAGCCAATACGGAGCTGATCACAACGCTGAGCCACTTAAACACCTCAGATGTGATTCGGTTGAGTTGTTTCTCGACATCGGTTGTGATAATTTTCTCCAGTTCATCTTTGCTGATTTTATAAATTGCCGTGTCGCCGTGAACTTCATACATAAATTTTTTGTTGAGGTTATCAATCCGGTTCGACAGGCTTTTCGTCTGATTGTAATTGTAAACTTCAAAACAGACAAATATCAAGAGAATCAGGGTCACAATGACGCTGAAACGGTATTTTATCAGGCTGTTCATGGTTAGTTGATTTTTTGTTTTTGTGATGCTGATTAGTTCGTTATAATTGAACAATTTACGATGTGAATTGTTTATGTCAAATTTCAATTTTATAAATTGCATGAAAGTGATTTTTTGTGCATCCACTTTTAAGATAACCGGTAAAATAACAAAGAAGCCCGGGGTTTAAACCCCGGGCTTCTTTTCGTATTTCTATGAATGCTGAAATGCTTACTGTTTTTCAGCGATCCTATTCCGGTTATTATTTAAATAAGCCAGAACACTCAGTATCGCCACTATGGCAACTGTATAATATACATAAGTCGGAACCGGCACGGGATCACCTTTTGCATAAGAATGCAAGCCCGACAGATAATAATTCACTCCGAAATAAGTCATCATTACCGAACTAAACCCAATAAGAGCTGCAAAGCTGTAAGCAAAATTGCCTTTAAAGCCGGGTATGAATCGCATATGTGCAATGAATGAGTACACCAATACGGTCACAAGTGCCCACGTTTCTTTAGGATCCCATCCCCAGTAACGACCCCAGGATTCATTGGCCCACACACCGCCAAGGAACGTCCCAATTGTGACCATAAACAAACCTACAATCAAGGTCATTTCGATGATGTATTTGAGTTCCGTAATGGTCATGTTGAGATAGGCTGTGTTGCGCTTCGTTTTAAAGATCATCAGCACAAGGTTGAAAAAACCAAGCAACGCACCAAGTGCAAGAAAACCATAGCTTGCTGTAATTATTGCGACATGGATAACGAGCCAGTAAGATTTTAAAACCGGAACCAGATTAGTAATTTCCGGATCCATCCAGCTCAAGGCAGCGACTCCCAGGATCAGTGATGTCAGCAAGGCTGTAACGGCAAGTGTGATTTGCGATCTCCGTACGAAAATAAGACCCGATAAACTGGTGGCCCAACCGATATAAATCAGTGATTCATAACCATTGCTCCAGGGTGCATGACCTGAAATGTACCAGCGTATAATCAACCCAGAAGTATAAAATAAAAACATTATGATGATCAGTCCCGAAGCAATGCGGATGATATTTTTGAGATTTAATTTAGGCTTTAAAATATTGATAAAATGCAGCACAAGCAAAATAAAACCGATCAGGCCGTAGTACATTGCCAGCCTGTTAAAAATATTAAAATGGTTGTAAAATATTTCAAGATTGACCACAGACTCCGAAGGCATGATCGCACTCCCGTATTTCTTCTGAAAACTTTTTATGTAGGCAAGATTTTCACCTGCTTTTGACCAATCGCCCGTTTTAACAGCATCGCGGACAGCATCGTAATACATGCCTAAAATTCCCGAAACAAATAGTGCTTCATCGCCCTGAAAGTATTTATCGGCTTGCGAAGCATCCACCCATTTATGGTTCTCGTCGCCCGGAACAGGGAAAATATCGAGGAATGAGCCCGAATAGATCATGTAAAAAATATTTACACGCTCGTCCACTTTCATCACCTCTTTGTCGAACATATCCTGATTCGATGCTTTCTTGGCATAAGCTTTTTCCACATAGTCGCCGATTTTATATCCGGCAGAAGAATGTATATCCACAAGCTGATTGAACGTCGCATAATTTCCGGTTACCCCAAGAAAGTTTTTAAGTTCTGGATTTGAAATTTTTATAAAAGGGACATTTTCCCAAATTTCAGGATAAGCAGATATGCTTAAATAAACCTGATTGGGATCCATTCCCTTAAAACTTGTTTTTCGTGCAATTTTGCGAAGGACTTCCGATGCAAGTGTATTCAAGGGTTCAACACGGCCATCTTTGCCTTGTACAAGCAACCTTCCGAATTCAGCAGCATGCGATTTATCAATCACAGGCGGCACATTTGTCTGTGAATTCTGCGCCATTCCGCTTCCGGGAGCTAACATGGCAAGTGAAGTCATGATTCCGATAACGACAGCACTAAATGACTTACGGGATTCACGCAATTCTTTTGAAAGTCTTGTCAGTGTTTTGAACCGGCTGTTCTTATTAAAAATAGTAGTGAAAAAACCGATTGCCAACAGCAAATAACCGATATAGGTAATCACTGTGCCCACTGCATCATGGTTCACCGAAAGGATGGTTCCCTTTTCATCTTTGTCGTAAGATGACTGGAAAAACCTGTAACCCCTGTAGTTAAGGACATGGTTCATATAAATCCGGAAAGGCATTTCAAGTTTTCTCGATTTGTCTATCAGAGTCACTTCACTTGAATATGAGGACGGACTGTTGCTGCCCGGATAGCGTTCAAGCTGAAAATCATTCAGCATCAATGCAAATGGAAGTATGCGGTTTTTTGCACCAAAACCGATCTCAAAACTTACACCGTTAACTTCTGCAGCTGTTGGAGAACTTAGGATTCCTTTTCCTCCATAAACATTTACCTCCCTCGACCGGCCATCAACTGTTATTCTGGCCGTAAAGGCATCTGCAGCAGTCATCCCTTTCTCGCCTTCGGTACTAACAAGCTGGGTTTTCCCTTTTTTAAAGAATTGTTTAACCACTACGCTGACTCCTCCAAAACGGTATAGCGACATCATATTCAACGGATGAATACTATCAGGAGCCAACATTACCGTAGTCCCTGACGCCATGTTCATGTAGCTTACCGAGTCAGGTGCTGTAAAAGTCAGGGTATCGTCCTGGTAATTAAATAGAACTTCAGCTGTTGCAGTATCTGCATTGAATCCAAAGGCATAATTGCCGAAATCTTTAATTTCCCCCTCTCTGAAATAAACATTTTGTCTGCCAGTATTACCGGACGACATAACAAGCCACAGAACGGGCTCACCGCCTTCTCCCTCCACTATGGTTTCTCCTGCATTTGCATAATAATTTTCTACATCAACCGATACACTTTTACCATTCAGATTGAAGTTGTCGCTAAAATCTTTAACCGATTCTGCAAGTGGTGTTACTTTTTTATCGGTGTTATAACTCGCATCTCCTGACTTTGCACTCAGTGTAATGTATGTTTCGTCAGTCGTCATTTGATCCGACATACTTCCTTCCCGAATATGGATCATTCCTTCAAAACCGATGAACCGTGTCACTGCAGATCCTGCCAAAATCACAAGAAAAGCAACATGAAAAAGAAGGATGGTCCATTTCCCTTTCACGTACATTTTATGTTTGAAAATACTGCCGATCATATTCACAGCAAGCAAGAGGAGTAACAGTTCGAACCAACGGGCATTATAGATTTTTGCCCTGGCAACAACTGTTCCGAAATCATTTTCAACAAACGTGGCGTACCCGATTGAGATAGCAAACATCAGCAACAGCATGCCTGTCAGTTCCATTGAAAACAACATATTTTTCAGTTTTCGCATGATTCTTATTTTAAAGTTTCGTAAAAAATGCAAAAGTATGTTTTAATATAAATATAAGTAATATGAATTTAAAAAAATAATAAATTTGTGTTGGCTTGATCAAATCTAAAAATGGATTTAAAATACCTTGGACATTTAGGATTTATCGGTTTACTCGGTGTACTCGGATCAATCCTTAAAGACCCCGAATTATTCGGCTTTTTTGGTTTTTTTGTGTTTTTTGTTTTTTATACTTACAACAAGGATGATGAAGATAAACGCAATAAAAGGAAAAACCGTTGATTTGCCGAACCACTGGATTTGCCAGAAATAATTTTTTGTAAACAGTTTTTATCTGTGTTGCGATTCTGGTGAATTGTATTTTAGTTTGAACCGTATGAATTAAGAATTACATCCGGTATACTGCAGAAAATGAGTGAATATAATCCAGAATATCCCAAACTATAATACCTGAAACCCGGGCGGCTGTTAAATATGGTCAGGTTTGGTGCTGAATGAAATTATTTTAATATATTTGTCTTCCATTTAAAAAATCATCACTATGAAAATTGATCAGATAAGTAAATTCATCGGGCTTATTTCCGGTGTAATTGGTGGCCTTTTTATCCTTTCCGGGATAATCGGACGTTTTACAGGCGAATTTCTGGCGGTTAAAAATTTCAGTTGGTTTTTCTGGGCAGCGAATACATTTATCCTGTTCGGAATTTTTTCGTTAATGGTTTACTTTGCTTACAAGCCTAAATAACGGCAAAGAAACCGATTTGAAACACTATAAAAATCCATCTGTTACTTAGTACGGATGGATTTTATTATTGAAGATTAAAAAACTTTTTATTCTACATTTGCCAAAATTCCAGTCGATGAAGCGAATTATTCTGGTGGTTTTCTTAATTGCAGGCGTGTACACATTATTGCATGCACAGGTTAAAGTCGGTTTAAAAGGAGGCGCAAACTTTTCGAACCTAATCGTTTCAACCTCGGGGAATGCATTGACGGACGAAGCGTTTCAGACTAAACTTTCATACCATATCGGAACCTATGTGAACCAGTCAATAAATAACCATTTTATATGGCAGATCGAAGTCTTGTTTTCGAATAAAGGTTACATTCACAAGCTAAACGGTAAATCTGAAAATATCAGTCTCAATTATCTGAACTGGCCACTTCTTATCATTTACAAACCTGTTAAAATACTTGAATTTGAACTGGGTCCTGAGCTCGGTTACTTAATATCCGGCGAATCCATCGTTAAGAATTTTGACATCGGGCTCGATATCGGTGCCCGATTCAATATTTCGGACAAATTCAACGCCGGATTAAGGTATTGCAGCGGTTTCCCGTTTAAAATGAATGCAGATCAATCGGCAAATGGAGGATTTATACCTACGTATCAAAATAATGTCGTACAGGTCAGTATCGGATTTAATATTATCAATGAAGTTAAAGGGGCAGAAAATCGTTAAGCAAAATAGATTTAGAATTCCATATCGCTTCCACTATCCTGCATCTCCTGGTTCATATTTGCATTTTTCTTTTTGTAATTATTGATGATATAGCTCAGGTTCAGCATAACAATCGGCGATTCCCTTTTAAAATTGTCGTAGGATATAAAATTGGTACCTGTTGATGTCATTACTCGTTTTGCAGTTCCCAAAATATCCCGTGCCGAAAGTGAAGCGGTAAGTTTTCTATTGAAAAAATCTTTTCGTACTGCAACATTTGCCATAAAATAGCCTTCCCTGTTGCCCTGAACAGTCACCGTCGGTCCCCGGTAAATTCCTGAAATCTGTGCACGATAGTCATGCTTAAACTTTAAAGTTGCATTCAGTTTTCCGTCCCAGTTGTTAGAGCTTTTTGTAACATCAGCATTTTCGATGTAGCCTACAAGCCTGTAATTAAAAACATCAAGGCTCGCATTTAGCAATAACCATTTCGTGAGGTTCAGGTTCGCCATCAATTCGGCTCCGAGTGAAAAATCCTTGGTAAGATTTTGAAATGTATTGATAATGATCTCGGTCGAATCCTCTATAGTCCGTATCCGCGTTATGTTATTTTTATCGATCCGGTAATAGGTCTCGAAAGAAATAAATGATTGTTTGAAGCTCTTCTGATAACTTAGTTCGTAAGAATCGATGTATTCAGGTTTTAATGCCGGGTTTCCGATCCGGATATTATAAGGGTCCATATAATTTCTGAATGGATCGAGGTCCCAGCCGTCCGGCCTGTCTATCCTTCGCCCGTAACTTGCAAGTATTTCATCATCATCTCCGAACTTTTTGCTGAAATGAATGGTTGGAAATACATCCAACCTGTTGATGACATAGGTTTCGGGTGATTTCTCATTTGCAATCCTGCGGTATGTATACTCACCCCGTAAACCGAACTGATAACCCAGACTTCCCCAGTTATTCGAAAACGTCGTATAAAGCGAATGAATTTCACGATGAAAATCACTCTGGCTTGTATAAAGATCATTATTTATCCAGTCATTTAAAGCATAATCGAAATTATTAAAAATATAATCCTGGTTTTCTATTTCAAACCGGCTCTGATAACCTGCTTCCAAACGGCCATCCTGTCCCAATGGCTTAGTATAATCTACTTTAACTCTATAATCTTCCGAATTGTCTCCTTCGGTTGTTCGGATCGATTGCGGGACTGAGTCGTATAGGTTCCAGTTAGCATCAGTACTATAATCCTTTTGAATCTCTTCGTCATCTCCGTTCCGGTTCGAATAAAATGCCATAGCCTCAAGCTGATGTCCCTTATCATCGAATTTCAACAGGTAATTAAGGTTTAATTCATAGAAGGTCCCATTCCTGTTTGAGTTGCTGATCGATTTTGAATATTCGTTTGAGATGAAAGGCTCGGTATAAATCACACGCGAGGAATTATGTTCGGTGTCGAAACCATATCCTCCGTATCGGCCGGACAAAGTAAGAGTAGAATTGTCGGTCAGATAGTAATCGATTCCAGCCTTCAATCCGTAACCCTTACGAATATGATCCCCATTCATATCCGTATTCCTGTGACTGATCGTATCAGTAAGAAAAGAAGTATATTCATTCCGTCCTTTCATATGGAAATCACGGTAGTCGAAATCGAATCCCCCGAATATGTTGACATGTTTGGTCCGGTAATTCAGTAATGCATCCGTCTTGTATTTATCACGGGTTCCGATAGATGCATTAATAACACCGTTGACACCTGGTTTTTTCATTTTCTTCTGAATAACATTGATAATACCACCAACACCATCAGGATCATATTTAGCCGAAGGGTTCGTAATGATCTCGATCCGGTCGATAGTACTTGCCGGAATCTGCTGAAGTGCATCACTCCCTGTAAGTACGCTGGGTCGTCCATCAATCAGGACTGTAAAATTGGAAGTACCCCGAAGAGAAACATTTCCTTCAATATCCACATTTACCGAAGGAACATTTTCAAGGACAGCAGTTGCAGAACTCCCGGAAGCCATCAAATCCTGGCTTACGTTTATTACCTTTTTATCGATTTTGTACTCGATCCTGTCTTTATCAGCATTTACTTCAACCCCTTCAAGGTTTGTCGCGGCAAGTTTCAACGTGAGGGTTCCCAAATCCACCGTTTTATGGGCAGGCGTTATTTTGATGTCTTTGATATAGCTTTTATCATATCCTATGAAATTAGCGATAGCATAAAATCGACCAAACGGTACTTTTTCAAGTTTGAATTTACCTTCACTATCTGTTACTGTACCATTTACTAACGTAGAATCTTTTTGTCGGTAGATGACAAAATTGGCATATTCCATAGCTTTGCCAGCATCTTTATCAACAATTTTACCGGTAATTACTCCTTCTGCCGGCATATTCTGAAAATCCGGTCTTCCACCACCCGGATGCTGTGCATACCCAATTGTAGTTAACGTTATAAGTAAAACTCCCACTATCCAACACTTCATATTTATCGAATTATAAATTTGTTTTTCCAATTATAAATAAACTGACAAAAGAAACCATTATTTTCTAAATTGAAAACAATAGAATTCCTCCATGATAACTTTAGCTTTTCACAATGGCTCTTAGACATACAATCCCTCCCGAAAGTTTAATTCAGATTAAAATAAATACTACAATTCTTGCCAAAAATCTCAGCATGCTATAACGGACAAATTAGTGATATGATAATCAATCTGATATTGACTGCTAATCAATGAAGTTTTGGAATTCGTATTAACTTCAAACCGGTTTTGCTATGGATAAATTCAGAAGCTTCCGCTAAAGTGAGTAAAACAGTTAATTTTGTATTGAAAACGATAGCGTATGAAAAATAAATTCCTGACAGTGCTATTTCTCTGCTTAATTGTCTTTTTGATCAGCCGGCCGGTTCATGCCGGAGACAGGGATAAGCATGAACTCAGAAAATCTGAACGTAAAGCAAGGGATAAATACCTTGGCCTTGGAATAGGTTCATCATTTATTAAAGTCAGGGACGAAGCTACTTCTCCCCTTCTCTACAAGGGATTTGAAGTTCCTTTTGTATCACTGGGCTATTTAACTCACTCTGAAAAAGTGATAAAAACACTGGAAACTGATTTCAGCTTCGGCTGGCTGAAAACACGTACGCAAACCCCCTGGTACGATCAACGAAACACAAGCTACTACCTGGCTATTCGCTATAACTGGCTTTACAGGCTACCGTTTCTTAAAGAAAAAAAAATACGATGGTATCTGGGTCCTGAGCTGAATATTAACGGACATTTCAGGGTCAACTTTAAATTCGACAATTCGGCGTTTACATTTGATAATTATAACGGGATTGGCTTTGCAAACCGGTTCGAACTGCCGTTCGGATATAAAAGCAGCGAATTTAAGTTTCTGGGCATCCATTTTAAGCGCCGTGACCGTAACCTAAGGCTGAGCTGGCAGTTATCCATGCCGCTTGCAAGTTTTGTCATCCGTCCAACATACGTTACCATTACGAATTTTATCGATCCGGAACTACAACGAAAAATAACGCCTGAACAGGTTACCGGAGGTATTTTCATTCCTTTTGCCGTTCGTTCGCAAACGGAATTGTATTATCTACTTCACAACGGCAACATGTTCAAGCTGTCCTATGTTTGGAGTTATTTTAGCCACGACCCGGGTTATAATAAAGTACAGACTGCATTTCATGGTCTTTTATTCTCATTTATTTTCAAATTTAACTACAAAGCTGCAGAACAATGAAAAGGATAAAAAGGCAAAAAAGAAATATCAGGTACCAAACCATCAAACTAAGCAATTTTACAGCATTCGGGGTCTACAATAGGGTCCGAAAAAATCTGTTCCTATTCCTACTACTGATTTTTCTGGCAACGATGACCTCCTGTGAAAAAATCCTGATGGAAAAAGATCCGGCGAATGATGCTGTCACAAACTTTGATTATCTATGGAAGACAGCCGATGAAAAATATTCATTTTTCAACTATAAAAACATTGACTGGAATGGTATTTACAACACCTATCGCCCGCAAGTAAACAATGGGATGAACCAGTTTCAGCTTTTCGATGTACTGAAAAATATGCTTAATGAGTTGCATGACGGACATGTGAACCTGACTTCACCTTTCGATATATCGCGGTACAGTTTTTCGTATAATGCTCCCGAAAATTTCAACTTCAGACTCCTCGAGGACCATTACATAGGATGGGATTACAGAATAACAGGTTACCTCATCAATACGATCATCAAAAGAAATAACACGGATATCGGTTACATTTATTATGGTAGTTTTTCAAAGCCCATTCAAAGCGCCGATATCGATTTTGTAATTGCCAGCCTGTGGCATACCAAGGGAATAATTCTTGATCTGCGGAGCAACGGCGGTGGTGATGTGAGCAACATTTATCAATTGGGTTCACGGTTTGCCGATCAGAAAAGGCTTATTTATTCTTCGGAATTAAAAAACGGACCAGGACATGAAGACTTCAGTGAACCTGCTGATGTCTCTATGTCACCTGCAGGTCCATATCGATATACAAAAAGAGTCATTCTTTTAACAAACCGGGGATGTTTCAGTGCAACTTCATTTTTTGCAACTGCGATGAAAGCATTTCCAAATGTCCTGCAGGTGGGTGATACAACGGGGGGCGGACTGGGATCTCCGGCAGGATTTGAGCTGCCTAATGGCTGGGGTTTTAGGTTTTCTGTTTCACGGACATTTTCGGCCAGCGGTCAGAACTGGGAAGGCGGCGTTCCGCCCGATGTCGCTGTTTGGATGGATCCGCAGCATGAATTTACTGGCATCGATGACATTATGGAAAAAGCGATAGAGCTTATTTTAGAAAATTGAGAAACGAGAAATCAGAAGTTGGAAATGAGTTTGAAGCCTGGTAATCTTATTCTTTTCATTTTGTGGTTTGTAGCCTGACACCTAACCTGTAATCCTGTTAATAATTCTTTTGATATTTTTATCAGATTGGCTTTCGGGTCCTTTTTAAAGATAGATATCTTTGAATCTGTTAAGCGAATGAGTTTCATCAATATCGAAATAAAGGCCCGTTGTGAAAATCCTGAGGCAATTGAATCGTTGCTTGTGAATGAACAGGCAAACTTTATCGGAACCGATCGTCAAACCGATACATATTTTAATGTGGCCCATGGCAGGCTAAAACTTCGTGAAGGACTCATCGAAAATGCATTGATCCATTACCACAGGCCCGACCAGCCTGGTCTTAAAAAATCGGAAGTTTTACTCTTTAAAACTGAACCCGGTAGCCTGCTTAAAGAAATTCTAGTACAATCGCTTGGAATTAAAGTGATCGTAAGCAAACAAAGAAAAATATTCTACATCGATAATCTAAAATTCCATATTGACACAGTAAATGGGTTGGGATCATTTGTCGAGATTGAGGCTTTTGACGACAATGGTCGTATTGATGAAGGAAAATTAAGATTACAGTGTGAAACGTATCTTAAAAAATTCGGGATCGGGGATACTGATTTACTCACCGGTTCTTATTCTGATCTGATTCTTCAAACTAAAATCAATTCTACTGATAAACCATGAAGTGGAGGTACTGCATATTATTTGTTTTTGTAATTTCAACGTTTACAACTTTCGCTGACAACAAGCATTTCCTGATGGTACAAATTAAGCCGGGAGATGCAGTCTACGCACTTTTTAACCGCTATAAACTGAGTACCGGTTCATGTACTATCAATTATTTCAAAAAGATCAACAGCCTGGATGATGACCTGATGCTGATAGCAGGAAAAAACTGTAAACTGCCCATTATTATTTACCAATACAATGCAAAAAGTATCCGTTCTACAATCGGTATTAACGACTGGGACCTTGCGAAGGCGATTCAGGCATACAATGAAGAGATGGTCGATGCAGGCTTGAAAAATAAAGACTACCGTGACGATAATATTCTTTGGGTTCCTTATGATCTGGTGTATTGTTCGGAGAAAACAGAAACTGATAATTTGCCAAAAACGTTGATCTTTCCGGTTTTCGGTAAAAAATATGAAAGGGTCGAAGTCACGGACTTAAAATTAAAGGGGAATGTATACTACATCCTTTCAGGTCATGGTGGCCCCGATCCTGGAGCTATGGGCAAATACGGCAAACATTTGCTTTGTGAAGATGAATATGCTTACGATATTGCGCTAAGGCTTGCACGAAACCTGCTTACACACAGTGCAAAAGTATACGTTATTATCAGTGATCCCGATGACGGTATCAGGGATGGGAAAATCCTTAAACCCGATAAGGATGAAACCTGTTACGAAAATAAAAAAATGCCTTTGAACCAGATTGCCCGTCTGAACCAGGGATGCGAGGCTATCAATAGGTTATATGAACAAAATAAAAAGAGCGGTGCGAAACTGCAGCGGATGGTGACATTGCATTTGGATTCGAGGGGACAGGGACAACGCGTAGATATGTTTTTTTACTTCAAGCCGAAGAGTGAAAAAGGCAAACAATTGGCCACAACCCTGATGAATACGGTTGATGAAAAATACAATTACCACCAAAAGAACAGGGGATATTCAGGGACTGTAGAACCGAGAAATCTTCATGTATTAAGAAAATGCCGCCCAGTGTCCGTATTAATCGAACTCGGCAACATCAAAAATCCACTCGACCAAAAACGATTCGTTATCGAAGACAACAGGCAGGCAGTTGCCAACTGGCTTACGGACGGATTGATGAGAGAAAAGTAATCTTTAAAATTTAACGGAAAATCTGAATATTCAGCAAATTATTCAGCTCAAAAATCCGGTTCCAAACAAGCTGAATAAAAGAATGATGGTTACGATTCCTGTAATAATAGCGAATTTACTGTCTTTTTCAATAATGAAACCCACCATCGAAAAAAGTACTCTAAAAACTGGTGTTGCTATTAATACAAGAATTCCAAACTGAATGACTGCCCTGCTCCGAAAAGTCAGAGTCTCCCGGATGATTTCATGAACCTGCCGCAGCCGGGCCGGTTCGCTGTTAAATGTGTCGTAAACAAATAAAGAATTGGGGTGCTGGAAAAAATAGAGTACCCCACCCGTAATGATGATTATAGCTGACGAAAATACACCGGTCCTCAATATCCTGCTCATCCGGGTACCCATCGTAACATCCTTTTTATTTTGCCTTGATTTATTCATCGTTACAAGATTTTAGACATGCCGTTATAAATCATTTCGATGGCAAGCAGGGTTATAACAAAAGCAAAAACGATCCTTAGGTTCCTGGTTTTTGATTTCATCAGGGTCCTGGCACCAATCAGCGAGCCGCTAAGGACACCCAGTACCACCGGCATTGAAAGAACCGGATCGATGTAACCACGGGAAAGGTAAACTCCGGCACTGGCAGCAGCCGTCACTCCAATCATAAAATTACTTGTAGCCGATGAAACTTTAAACGGCAGCTTCATGATCGAGTCCATGGCAATGACTTTAAAAGCACCTGATCCGATACCCAATAAACCGGACAGTATTCCTGCAACCGACATCATCAGCCAACCGCCACCCAGATTATAAACATTATAAGGAATATCTTCCCGGCCTGTTTTATAAGAACTTTTCAGTTTTAATGCATTAATTAGTATTCCCGGCTTTTTATCCGGGTTTTTTAGTGGTCTGATTTCCTGTTCCCTGTTTTTGAAAGAATTGATACCTGAATAGAAAAGGACGATACCAAAAATAACAGCAACTATATGTGTCGGTGCTATAATGGCAAGAGCTGCTCCGCCAATAGCACCACAGGTTGTTGCAATTTCAAGGAACATAGCGATTCGGATGTTTGTAATTCCTTCTTTTACATATGCTGCTGCTGCTCCGGAAGACGTTGCGATTACGGCGACCAGAGACGTTCCGATGGCATATCGTATATCAACCCCCATTGCCAATGTCAGCAGAGGAACAATAATCACACCGCCTCCAAGACCTGTAAGTGATCCTAACAAGCCAGCAAGTAGAGAACCCAGAAATAAGATTGCAATAACAATTGCCATTAAGGTGAAATTATTTAACCAATCTGTTGTTAAACCAGATGTACTTCCCTGTCAACTTTAACTCCCCGGTTATCTTATTAATTACCACTTTTAATCTGCTTCATTCTTGATTTTCTGACATAATCAGCAACAAGTTGTTCGAATTCATGGGTTATTAATTTTACAAGGTCATTTTCAACAGAAAACGAACATTCATCTATACTTCGTACCACCACTATTTTCCTTGTGGTACCGGTAAGAAATAATGCATCGTAATCCGATACTTTTGATTTCCCTACCCTTTCCTCCGTTACACTGATCGAAAGATTCCTGCAAATCATCATCACTTTTTGACGTGTTATTCCCTGAAGAACTAAATCTGAAGGTGTTGTAAATACTTTGTCCTCCCGGATAAAAAACACATTCGACCGGCTACCCTCTGTGATAAAGCCTTCCTGATCGATCAAAATCGCTTCATATGCATCCTTATCCTGCATCGCTTTCACGATTTTTTCCCTAAGAAAACCATTCCAGACCTTGGCGTTCGGAGTTTGTCTTTCGGCTTCAAAAAAGATGGTTTTTACTCCGGTCTTATACTCATGGGGTTTCGGTAAATACAATTTCATCAAATGAAGAATATACCCCGACTCATCGAAGATATATTTTACCGCCCCCTCTTCACACTGATTGATAGAGACAAGCCGATGAGTTAATTTTATAAGTTTTTCACGTTCGAATCTATACGTGCGTTTGGAAATTCTGAATGATGATTCAAGCCTGTCGAGATGATCCTCAATAAAAAGCGGAATACCTTCCACTATCCGAATTACTTCGTAAACCGGATTATTGGTCGTCAACCTTTCATTTGCGAAAAGGGCTACCCGCTTCTCCTTGCCGTTAACAATATATTTTTTGCCAATGCAATCGTGCATGTTTCAATTGGTTCTTAATAAATCATCCAATGCATTTTTCAAATCCGTGTAATTAAATTCGAAGCCTTCTTTCAAAAGTCGCTCCGGATATACGCGTTGGCTGACCAACATAAGGTTAACCGCCCGTTCACCAAAAATAATTTTAAGCAGAAAGGACGATACATTGAACCAGTAAGGTCGATTTAAAACTTCACCTAACTTTCTGCCAAAATCCCGTTTCGTAACAGGCTGAGGATTTGACAAATTATAAACTCCTCGTGATTTCTCCGTGTTTATAAGAAAAACGATTGCGCGGATGACATCCCGGATGTGAATCCACGGCACCCAGTCATTTCCGTTTCCCAGATGCAATCCGGTGAAAAGTTTATATGGCAAAATTAACCGCGGCAGTAATCCATTATGCGAATCCAGCACTATGCCGGTTCTTAAAAAAATTACCCTTGTTTTCAAAGGTTCCGAAAGGTTCATGGCTTTTTCCCATTCTTGTGCAACACGGGCCAGATATCCTTCACCTTGCGGTGAATCTTCGGTTAGTTTGATATCTCCCTTTGAACCGTAATAACCAACTGCAGAAGCCTGCAAAACACAAGCAGGCTTTACTTTTATCCGGTTTATAGCAGTAGCAATAGAAGATGAAACTATTATTCGGCTGGTAAGGATTCTCCTTTTTTGTTTGGCAGTCCAGGGTTTATCACCAATATTCTCTCCGGAAAGATTGATGATACAATACTTTCCCGTCATATGAGGGACAATCTGATCCGGATTCTCTGCATCCCATTCGACGGCTTTTATTCCATTACTGTAAATTCTTTTCACCGTATCCAGACTTCGCGTAAACAGGATGATTTCAAAGTTTTGCTTTTTCAGTTCAGGAATCAAATAACTCCCTATCATTCCCGTTCCTCCAAAAATCAAAACTTGCATAATCTACAAAATTAGCCTGATGATGCGAATCAACAATTCGCTTTGATAAAAAAAGCAAGCCATTTGGCTTGCTTGAGGTAATTATAATTCATAAACCTTACTGATTTAGCATAACCGGCATGACCAGCATTAACACATCTTCCTCCTTATTATCATCGTCAACCGGAATAAGAATTCCCGCCCTGTTAGGCGCTGACATTTCTATTTTAACAGTATCGGAGCCCAGATTGTTTAACATGTCGAGCAGGAATTTGGAATTGAACCCAATTTCCATATCTTCACCTGAATAACTACAGGTCAACCTTTCCTTCGCCTCGTTTGCATAATCAATATCTTCGGCAGAAAGCACGAGTTCCTGGCCACTGATTTTCAACCTTACCTGATTGGTCGATTGATTTGCATACAACGCAACACGTTTTATTGAATTAATGAAAGGTGTACGGTCAACAGTAAGAACATTCGGATTTTCTTTGGGTATAACCGCTTCATAATTCGGGTATTTCCCGTCGATAAGGCGGCAAATTAAATTTACATTTTCATATGTAAATGCTGCATTGGTCTGATCATATTCGACCACTACATCAATATCCTGCGGCAAAATATTTCTTAACTGGTTCAATGGTTTTTTTGGCAGTATAAATGATGTAGCGATTTCTGCATGTGCATCAGTACGTTTGTAGCGAACAAGTTTGTGGGCATCGGTTGCAACAAACGTCACATCTTCCGGAGAAAATTCACAGAATACTCCGGACATAACCGGCCTCAATTCATCATTGCCTGCCGCAAACAACGTCTTGTTGAAAGCATTCTTCAGAACATCTGATTTAAAGGTAACAGCGGTAGGATCTTCAATTGAAGGTGCAAGCGGAAACTCATCGCTTTTATGCCCGCTCAATTTAAATTTACCTTCACCGGCTGATATTTCAACCATCAACGTTTCTTTATCGATTGAAATGGTAATCGGTACATCCGCAAAAGTTTTCAGCGTATCCAGTATCAGTTTAGCAGGAATTGTAACGACACCAGGATCTTCAGCCATGTCGAGAGCAACCTTCACTGACATTGTAGTTTCAAGATCCGAAGCAGTGATCAACAGGCTTTTTTCTTTAAGTTCGAATAAAAAATCATCCAGGATTGGCAAGGTATTGCTTGGATTGATCACACCACTGATCATCTGAAGGTTTTTCAACAACACTGTACTCGATACAATAAACTTCATAGCACTAATTTGTTTGATTTTACATGATTTATTATCGTGTAAAATTATTAATTTTTTAATCACAAATGATGAACCCGGAATTGTTTTCTCAACAATTTTCAAACAAAGGTAGACGACTTATTTGAATTAGAATAGGCTTGAAATAAATAACAGAATATTTAGGTGATTAATTCTCTTAAAAGCGTGAGTCTATGGGTAAAAGAGGAAGTTTCTAAGAAAACAAATATTCCCAATGATCTGAAAAAGTAGCTTAATGCATGAAATAAATACCGAAAAAGAATATGATTATTTTTTCGGCTTTTTAGTGCCGTAATCGATGACATCTCCATACACATCCCTAACACCGCCTCTTGCAGGCGATTTTTTGTCAATCGAATTTTTAAAATCATTAATGATATTATATACTACCTGAAGGTTATATTTTGCATCAAATCCCATTTTACTGGCTGCCATAAAATATTCCTCAGCTTTGTCGAATTGTTTTTTGTAACAGGCAACAATTCCAAGATTGTTTTCAATGCCGCCATTATCAGAGGTGATCAATGAAGCCTGGTACAGGTAACATTCAGCCTGATCGAGATCATTTCCGTTTATAGCCGTAACCCCGGCATTGTTAAATGCTCTCCAGTCACG
Source organism: uncultured Bacteroidales bacterium (assembly GCA_963764475.1). Taxonomy (GTDB): domain Bacteria; phylum Bacteroidota; class Bacteroidia; order Bacteroidales; family JAADJA01; genus JAADJA01. Next base: position 13,634 of record CAVXTE010000034.1, on the reverse strand, counting down.
GTCGATATGAATAAAAGCCAGATTATAGATCGATAGCTTCTGGCGAATGGAGTTTGCAAGACTTGCAGCATATAATAACTCCTCATAGCTGAGTTGGTCCGGATCGGTGAGTGCGAGCACTAAAATTTCCTTATCTGATTTATTGCTTTCGATGGTTTTTGCTTTTTCCACCGATTCCCTCAAGTATAAATAGGTTCCCGGAACCGGCGATAATCCGGAAATATTTGCGTTTTCCGATTTTTTGAAATCATTAGCCAAATAGGAGTAATTTGATTTTGCAACCGGAATACTGTCGATCGTAATCATATGGGTTGCCTCGTTGTAAACCAGACCGATATCCAGCTTTTCTTCATCATTGAATGTTATATCTTCTGAAATTCCATTGTAGGAGATTTCTTCTACCTGGTTCAAAATCTTGTAGTTTTCACTTCGATCGACCGAAAAAGCAATTTCAAGCTTCTCATCCCTGACTCCGGTAAATTCCGAATCTATAGCATTGATATTAACCTGCTGCACTAGTGGCAATATCTCAGATGACTCATTTTTATCACTATCAAAAACAATATCAAGTTTGTCATCGCTCAAGGATGATTCATTGTATGCTATTTTCGGATAGACTTCCTCAACCTGCTTTAAAATCGTAACCTGTGGCTTATCGATGGCAAAATCGATCTCCAGGCTGCTGTCGTCTGTGATTGGGCTTGAAGCATCATACGATCCAATTTGTACAGGTTGTGCAATGAACGTTTTCATGGCCTGGTTAGTAATCATATTTGAAGTTGAGATTACTTTTTCTGTTTCGCTATTTACTAAAGAATTTTCATCAATCGGATTTTTGTTTTGCCCAATTGTCGAAGTATTTGCTGCTATTTCAGTTTTAGTATCAGCTGTAAAATTCAACTCCAAATGCTCTTCATCAACTATCTCATCATTTAATGCAAAACTTTCAGCTTTTACAGGCTGAACGACAGGAAGAATAACAACAGGTTTTTTATCCGCATTGAAATTAATATTGAGTTTTCCCTCGTCACCAAAGACAGTATTAGATGCAAGATCAGTGTTATAGACAGGTTGGACAATCTTTGTGGCCATAAACACCTTTTCGATATCTGTTTTGATCTCAAGTTTATCGTCCATTAAAGAAGGAGCATTATATGACGCAAGATTTAAGTTCACAGTTTCTACCTGATCAGCAATGTTTACAGGGTCTATTTCATCAGCCGAGAAATTTATATCCAGTTTGTCGTCATCCTGAACTACATCGTTCAACGCAAGTGAACTCAAATTTACCGGTACTGCAAGGATAGTTTTAACCGGATTTTTCTTATCAATCGCAAAATTCATATCAAGCGGTTCGTCCTGAACACTCATCTCATTATACGCCAGCGCATCATTGCTAACAGGTTCGACCATTTTCGAAACAACCGGTGTTTTCTTATCAACATTAAAGTTTATATCAAGACTACCTTCATCCTGAATCACTTCGGTTGAAGTCACTGAAGCCAAATCTACAGGAATTGTATTTTTCAGCACAACCAAATTTGGTTTATCTGCATTAAAATTAATCTCCAAATGATCATCGGATAATACCAAATCATTATCCTCCAGCTCATTTACGTCAACCGGATGGACGATTTCCATAGCAACAGCTTTCTTCTGATCGACTGAAAAATTTATTTCAAGTTTGCCTTCATCAGGAGTAACATCCGCAATTGCCAGTGAATTTACATCGACTGTTTCGGCATTTTTCAATGCGATCACAGTCTTTCTATCCACATTATAATTTATTTCCAGATTTTCATCGATCAGTCCCGGGTCGTCAAAAGCGAGGTTGCCAACCGAAACCTGTTTCACAACATCCGGTACGATCAGGTCCGGCTTATCTGCATTAAAATTTATTTCAAGATGATCCTCATCAGGTATATCGTTGAATGCAATTGGATTTATATCTATTTGGTCTGCAACCTGAGAAACAACAATTTTTGGTTTGTCAACAGCAAAACTAATATCGAGTGTTCCTTCATCATTTATGGGATCAGCGTAGGCCATTTTTTCCAGATAAATAGGCTGAATAATTTCGGGGATTCGTGTATCGACAATAAAATTAATCTCGATTTCATCCTCGTCGAACAATATGTTGCCGGAAGCAAGCTGATCATAATAAACAGGTTCGACAACTTTTGCCGGAACGATTACCGGGTTATCAATGCTAAAATTAATTTCAAGTGCCTCTTCATTCGTTTGTACATCAGCTATGGCCAGGTTTTCCAGCGGAATTTGTTCTGCCTGTTTTACCAGTTTTATTACCGGTTTTGCCGGTGGTTCAGAAACTGAATTGTTATTATTTGATGCAATGGTCCGTTTATCAACCACTACAATCGGGATTTTGGGATTTATAGAAGGATTTTCGGTTTTGGTGTCTGCCAGTAAGGTGTTGTTTTTAAATCCCATTTTAAGTTTGTCCACAAACGCATATTCAGTTTTCGGAACTTCATAGCTGGTTGCATTATTCGTAATGGTTGTCAATTCTTCAGAAAACTCTGTAAGCGTGTCAGCCTTTATGTAATTATTTCTAAATCCGGTATATAAAATCAGTGTCTCTTCAAACGTTGCGGACACAGAGCTTGATTGAATTTTACCAGCTATCATTTTTAAATCCTCGAGTTCCTGATTTTTATTTTTGATTTGTTTACCTACCAGCCAGGCGATCAGGTTGGCCTGATTAGCCCTTGAATACAATTGAAAGGTTTCTTCTTTCAGTTTGACAGCGCGTCCCAATGCTTCGTTAAATTCTTTTTCGTCTTTGATAATCGCTAATTTTGCAATGCCGTCCTGAAACCTGGATTCCATCGTCCTTGCTTCATCAGTCTTTCGTTGTGAAATACTATTAGCACGATCTCTTTTATTGGTCAGATTTCTTACCAAATCTTTTATTTCGGTAATCATCCGGTATGCGCTGTCGGCCAGTAGATGCGATTTTGTCCGGTCATTTAAAATTTCAGAAGCCCGTTTCGATGGATCTGTTACAATCTGATTTTCGGCAACTTTATGCGCAGGATGCTGATTACCTGCGATAGTAGATGTATTTTCAGAAACGGTTTTCTTTTGTTCTGATATATTTTGAGACTGATCATTTTTTACATTCTGAGCAACCATATTGTTTTCGTCACCCTGACCAATCAGTTTAACTTTATAAACATTGATCGCACCATTCAAATCATCCCGGTCGGAGGCGAAATAGGCTTGCCCTTTGTCCTTCGCAGGTATGAATAAAATATCATCGAAGGGTGAATTGATGCCCGGGCCCATGTTCTCCGGTTCGCTGTATGTATTTTTTGCCGTATCGATCTCTGTTTTGAAAATATCATATCCTCCCAACGTATTGCGACCTTTCGAACAAAAATAGAGAGTCGTACCGAAATTGGTTAAAACCGGATAGTTTTCATCCGAAAGTGTATTAATTTCGGAGGGAAGTTTTTCGGGTTTACCCCAGTTGCCTTTTTCGTCGATGGAAACTTTAAAAATATCGAGATTATTAGACTGTTCATTTTCATACCCTGCATAATAAAGAATATTTCTGGGTTCAGTAACAAAAACAAAACTTCGCATATTGGCCTTTTTCTCCCGATTCGACTGAAGATTCTCCGGTTTAAGCAACAACATCCCGTCCAGTTCATCAGCCCGGTAAGCCCTGTGAAAATTATCTTTTTGATATTCGGATGATGAAATGATCTGGGAGATTAAATTCTTATCCGCAAGGTTTATTCCGTTCAGACACTGGTTCACCAGTTCGAGGATATGCTGCCGGTTCGGGTCCGAAGCCGCCAATTTGCCCAGGTATAAATTATAGTATTTCATCGCATTGGCAAACTCCTGATTCTGATGGTATGCAAGGCCCAGATCGTAAAGTAATGCCGGATCATCTTTCAGGGTTTTAGCGGCAATGTTTAAATATCGTATCGGGCTTTTTTTGTCCTTTCTGTCACCGAATAATTTACATTCTCCAAATCGCAAATTAAATTCCGGATCGTCAGGATGTACACTTACTAACTGCGCATAGAGCGACATGGCGCCCTGGTAATCTTTTTTAGCAAAGAAGTCTTTTGCTTTGGAAATAATGTCTTTTTCGGTAAGATTCGATGGTTGGCCAAAAGAGACTTTGATCATAGCCACCATCAGCAGAATTAGCAGTAATTCTGTGCAGCGACTTATCTTATTAGTTATAAATTTTATGCTCATAACTAGTGATCTGTTTCTTTAACTCGTTGTAAAAAGTGGTATCCTACTTTTTCAATGTTTATACCAAAATTTACAATAATTTAAATTACAGCTAGTTACAAACTGTTTTTAAAATCACATTTAAATATTTAATTGTCTGTATACCAGTGGTATCATATAAAGTACTGAAATTTAATGTTTTACTATTTAAAGTAAAATGGAACCAATTGACAATCAATATCCGGTTTCGTAGAAACTACTGCAGTATGATGAAAACATGTAAACTATCGGTTCAGGGATAGAATAAATTTTTTTAGGAAATTTCAGCAAAGCAAATTTAAATTATACTTAGCCCTTCCTCAATCAATTTTTGATTTTTTACTAACTGTAAATTTCGATTCTTCTCCGTGAAGTAACCTCACAATATTTTTACGGTGTGTAACCGGAACAAACACAGCGACTGCAATTGACAATATGATCATGGAAGGATATTGGTCATGTCCGAGGATAAAAATATCGACAAACGGAAATGTAACAGAAGCAACGATGGAAGACAGTGAAACATATCCGGACAGAATGAGGACGAGTGCAAAAATAACAACTGCAAACACCGCTGCTAACGGAAACAAAGCGATGCCCATTCCAAACAGAGTTGCAATCCCTTTTCCTCCTTTAAATCCAACATAAACAGGAAATACATGTCCCAGAACAGCAGCCATTGCAAGGATAATCTTAAAATCTATCAGGTCGGGAAACGAGAGTGACGGATCATAAAAGAAATGTGCCATAAAAACTGCCAGCCAGCCTTTGAACACATCAAAAAGCAGTACCGGTATCCCGGCTTTCAGTCCAAGCACCCGAATGGTGTTTGTAGCACCTGCATTGCCGCTTCCTTTCGTCCGGACATCTACCTTATAAAAAATCCGTCCAATCCATACCGATGTCGGAATAGAACCGATCAAATAGGCTAAAATTATTGCAATAATCAGTTTTACAGTCAGCATTAAAAAAATCAGTTATTTACCCATTCTCCTTAGAAAATCCGTTTTCTTTCGCAAATCTGAAATTATATATTTGTAATCCTCCTCTCCTTTGCCGCCTTTTACAGTCCGCTTATCCTCTTTCAGGTCGCGGATTATGTTGTTATAATCCGAACTGGATGATATGGATTGCATAAGGTTATTCCTGAAGTTGAAGAAATACCAGTCATTCCCCTTATCGAATTCAAGGTAGATATTGATGACATCACCCGTACGTTTTCGTTCAATTTCAATAAATCCGTCGACGTATTTGTTTACCTGGGTTTTGCCGATGCTTCCTATACCGATCGGGCCATACGAAACAAATGAACGGGATGCATCATTCCATTTGAGTTTAACATCGGAAAACATTAAAGTGTGCTGCAATTCATCAGGATATTTCCTGAATTTACCCATGAGTTTAACATCTGCAATTATCTTTTCGGCACTTTTTTCACCCAACAAATCGGTGAGTGCTTTTAAGTAAACAGGCCGCGTAAGATTGACACCCTGCAGGTTTTTCGAGTTCATTTTCTCACCCATCAGTTCCAGCAGCTTATCATCAAAGGCAAAGTCCATTGTCATTACCAGATCGAACCCAACCGAATCCGGTATGATGTAATGCGTAGCACTTCCATACGTACCTAATTTCAGCATGCCGAGCTCGGCACCAAAGTCCATCTTCCCTTCGGTATTTAAAATACATTTTTTCCGATCCAGTGAAACTTCATTGCCCTGAAGAGTGGTACCCTTTAATTTTCCCATTCCGGCGATGTTAAACTTCTGCGTTTCCTTGTCAAAATGAATAAAGCCATGGGCAGAAATAATCCGCTGATCGGATGACGCTCTCTTTTTGGAAAGGAACGCGGTGTAGAAGGTGTTTTGTTCATTCGAGAACATCAGGGCCGCTTCAATGGGTTCTTTCTTTATGTTTGCAAGGCTATCTGCAACATCGATGTAAATATCCTGCGGATTGATATCCGATTTAAATTTCACCCAACTATCTCTACCGGGATTACAGGATTCATGGATCATAAACCCACCGTCGAAATTGAGAAATTGATTGTTTGCCGAAAGAAAAACCCGACCTGTAAAATTAAAGTCGTTGCTGATTTTAAATCCCGTTGTATCTGACACCGTCCCATCACCCACTGTCTGATGCGTAGGATCGACACCAACATTTTTCAGGAAAATTTTCTGCCGTGTTCCTTTTTCATCCACATAATCATAATCGCCGATACCGATATAATTATTTTTGCTTTTTATGTCCACAACGGCATCGTATATCTCGTGATATCTTGTCACGGTATTTGCGAGGATTTTGGCATCTGCCAGCGTATTCATTTTGGCATCCGGTTTAATAATAATCGTTCTGTCGACTGGGAAAATAGCTGCATCAGCCACCCGGATGTATTTTACATCCTCAGCATTCAGTGTAAAGTCTTTTAAGTTGTAGGTAGCAATCGTAGAAATGAAGCTCAGTGAATCCTGATCAGGATGGATGGAAATAAATTCGGAGCCTTGCAAAGGCACATCGATCAGCTCATTGATAGGCATATTGTCGTATTGGGCCATTTGGGTCTCCTTTTCAGAACTACCAATGGCGATTTGGTACGAATCCATATACCACCTGAATTCATCAAGTAAGCAGATGTATTTATTTACGGGGAACTCAACATAAGAAGCTCCGCCGTTTGAAACAAATTCGCCGAGACGCTCATTAAAATCTATATGCGATTTATAATTTGAAGTTGAAAAAGCCGATTGATGATATTGATTCGACGTAAGTGTAAAATCTGCAGAGTCGGCAAAAATTTCGTGCTGTTTAAAAGTATAAAGCTTTGAAGTCATCGCGGCATCTTCAAAAGCCATTTTGCCGGCACCCCTGAGTTCATTAGGTGTAAGTACAAGCATACCGTTCAGGTTCGACTGCGAATTAAACATCGTAAAGGGTACGATACGCTGATAAACGATCATCATATCTTCATACGGTATCCAGTGCTGCCACACATCGGTCGCCTGAACGGCAGGATATTCGACCGGAGTAAACTGCTCGTTTATTACAAAATCCTTTGCGAGTGCATTCAGCGAATCGGGGAAAAACATATAATCGTCCGAATGGGATATCGATGTTATGTATTCCACTGATCCTTTTCCACGCAAACCTGCACTGTTTAAGCTAAAATCAGCAAAATAGGTTCCCTTTCCACCATAAACCGGAAGACCATTGGGTCCGGTCGAACTCTGGAAACCCAGTGCATAATCACGCTGGACCCGCAGCGTATCCTCCCAATCAGGGAAAATACCAGCCGAAGCAAGATAACCGCTAAATTCAAGCAACTCCGTTTTGAAATTATCCAGACTATCAATGGTAAACGGGTAGAGGTAAAAATAAAACTTGTCTCGCTTGTAGACGCCGTTAAATATCGAAGGATTATCATAATAGACGTATGCATCCTTAGTGCTTGTAAAAATCGGATATGTCGGAAAGTCTTTAAGCCCCGACTTATTATTGGGATCATCAATATACAAATCGCCCCCCAAATCGGAAATTACATTCTTAACCTTTACCGGATAATGATCGCCGTATTCATTTGTTTCAAAGCTTTTCACCATCAGACTCACCGAGTCGATGACAGGCATGTCGAGCTTAAACTGATCGTAATTGAACTCGCATCCACGTGCATAAAAATCAAATGTCCCGGCACGAATTCTGCCTGAAAAAACAAAGTCCATCCCCTTTTTTATGATCAACTGCTTATCGGTCGGATAGATCAGAACATTCTGTGAATCGCTCAGGTGAACCAGCGGAACACCAAACAATTTTAAGCCAAAACTATCAAGTTCGAGGGAGGCATTCTGATAACGGTAGGTTTCCGAATTAAACTGAATGACATCGTAATCAACTTTCTTGTTTACAGCATCGATATAATCGTAAAGTTTATCTTTTATGCGTGCAGATTTTTTATCGCGGTTATAGATCACAAAACCTTTGTTGGATAAATTCACCAGCATGGCAATAACCTGATTCTGCGGCATCACCATTTCTTCAGCAAGTGCCTGAACGGGAATTTCACTAACGTTGTATTTAACGGCAAAATTCCTGATCCGGATCAATGGATTGATAGGATCAATCCCCTGCAGTTTCAAAAACCTCCCCAACGCAAAATAATTGCTCGATTCAAATTCAGCTGAAGCTAAACCCGAAACCCCTTTTATATTCTGAAAATTGACAGTAGGTTCGTCCATCTTCCAGTAGATCGCTTCCGAATAAATATCAAGGTTATGAAACGAATCATAAAACGGGCTTTTTGTTTCGCCTTCTCCCGATCTTACAAGGGACAATTCTCTACTTTCCTGGTTATAATTCATTTGAAGTCCGGGATGATAAATCGAATCATCTTCACAGATCATAGTAGCTGATGCAAGTGACGATGCGATTTTATCAGGATAAATGACGAAGTTTTTGGAAAAGATCTTTATAAATGGTTTGTCTCCCTTCGAGAAAGAAAGGAATGCATCACTTTTTTCATTTCCTGTGCCGATAAGTTTTACCCCTCTCATTTCGATACCACCTATAAAATTAATATCGGGAAACACATCTTTTATGACAATGCTTACATCGTATGAATGAAAGCGCGGATACGTAGCATTTTCCGGTGTCACATTAGCGAGTACTTTTTCTTCAAAGGATCCAAGCAAAGGCCTGCTCCAGTACTTTTTATAATAAAACTGAACTGAGTCTGCAGCAAACTTTGAAAAACCAAGATAAATCTCGTAGTCATCAAGAAATGCATAGACATCTTCCGTTCCGAAACCGGCACGCACCCAGTTAACCTTTCCTTTTTTCCCAATCCAGTTTGAATTCAGTGGAAAAAAAACTCCTTTGGTATCGTAAATGATCGAACTGTCCTTATTCGCATAACAATACAGGTCGAGTTTATCGAATGTTACCTCAGGGACTGTATCGTATCTGAATACAAAATTGGACGAACCCGATTTCCATGTAGTTGCATTCGAAGTGTACAAAATATTTTCGTATAGCAAATCATAGGTGGTGGTTAGAAAAGAAGAGATTGGTTTGGCGCTTCGTCTGTCATTAATTAGTTCTATCACGCTTTTATTCCAGGCTTTATAGCTGTCAGGCGGCTGATCCATTTCCATCATGCCGCCTACACTGGAAAGGTAATAGTAATAATAAGGGTATGCTTTCAGCCTTCGGGTCAGCATCAGGTTACAGTTTTCACGGATATTCTCTTTTATCTCCTTGGTAAATACACCTGTATTCCAGAATTCTGTGAATTTCTTCATCATGGTCTCACAGTCCTCTTTTCTTTCTTTCAAACTGATTTTGGAGAACAAACCATTTAACTGACCCAGAAATTTCTCCGAATCATTTGAAAATTCTTTGAAGTTCTGTCCTGAAAGACCTGTAATAAAAAACAATAAAATGATATGAGTAAAAACAATCCGAAGTTTTCTCATCGTTGTTATTTCTCTGATTTAACAAAGCGTACCGCGATCCAATTATTTTTGGTGGATACCTTGACGGCAGTCAGCCCTGAATTTTTTGCCGAAATTTCAACTAAAGGCAAATCTTCGCTGTAAAAACCGCTGAATAAAATAGCACCCCCTGTTTTCAAATGTTTTGCATATTCGGCCATGTCGTTTATAATTACATTCCTGTTGATATTGGCCAGGATAATATCAAATCGCATATTCCCAAGTATCTCTGCATCGCCTAAATGAACGCTGATTTTTTTACATTTATTTTTTACAACGTTTTCCAGAGAGTTCCTATAAGCCCATTCATCATTATCGATGGCTGCAATTTCGGAGGCACCCAGCATTTCCGCAAATATGGCAAGAATACCCGTACCACAACCCATATCGAGTACTGCCTTACCCGTCATATTCTCTTCAAGCATCAGTTCGAGCAAAAGGGAAGTCGTTTCGTGATGTGCAGTACCAAATGACATTTGTGGTTCAATTATAATGTTGTACCTTGCTTTACCATCCGGTTTATGAAAGGGAGCCCGTACATAAACCGTATCTTTTATCCTTACGGGTTCAAAATTGCTTTCCCAAACTTCATTCCAGTTTTGATCCTTGATTGTTTTTACTAAAAATGAAAATCTAAGATCAGATGGTAAAGTATCAGTCAATTCGGTTAATTTGTCCTTTTGAAATAAATCGGCTGGAATGTATGCTTTCAGATTTTCATCAGCCTCCATAAAACTTTCATATCCAATTTCTGATAAATAAGCCGGCAATATATCCATTCCCGTAGAATTGTCTCTTAAGCTGAATGTCACTTCCATGTAATCCATTAATCAGCCTGTTTTACTGAAGTTGGTTTATGAATAAGAAGCTGCACTTCTACATTATTAAGGTACAGTTTGAATTGATTAATTCGAATTGGCCGGGTACTAAATTTCATACTCTCTGTCATACGATCAATTCAAGCCTTCACCGATTGAAAAATTTTAATGAATTCCTCTGCATCAAGCGAAGCCCCTCCAATCAAACCTCCGTCTACATCAGGTTTAGCAAAGAGTTCGGCAGCATTTTTTGAATTGCAGCTTCCGCCATAAAGTATGGATGTGTTTTCAGCTGTACTGGCATCGTATTTTTCCCTGATTAGATTGCGGATAAAAGCATGCATTTCCTGAGCCTGCTCCGGGGATGCATTAAGACCTGTGCCGATTGCCCAGACAGGTTCATATGCGATAACAAGGTTCATAAAATCGCCTTTTGCCAGATGGAAAACTGATTCTGTGAGTTGTTTTTTTACTACATCGAAATGATTTCCGGATTCCCGTTCAGGTAATAATTCACCACAACAAAAAATCGGCGAAATATTATTCTTCAACGCAATGTTTACCTTTTGGGCAAGCATTTCATGACTTTCGTTAAAATATTTTCTCCGTTCCGAATGCCCGATAAGGCAATAATCAACATCCATCGAGTCGAGCATAGCTGCGGATATTTCACCCGTATAGGCTCCCGACTCGAAACTGCTGATATTCTGTGCACCAATCAGCAGATTCGTATCCTGTGCCAGATCGGTCGCAAGTTCAAGGTATACAAATGGTGGAAAAATAACCATTGCTGTATGGCTCAATGGATTTTCTTTTACAAATACTGCCAGGCTGTGGATCAGGTCATCGGCTTCCTCAAAAGTCTTGTTCATTTTCCAGTTTCCGGCTACAATATACGTTCTCATAGTTACTGAATTTATGTTTGCAGGATTTTACTTTCCTCATTACAGCCAAAATTATAAGTATAACGTGATGGAAAGAAAAAGTGGGTATAAAACTTTTAATTTAATTTTCAACAATCATCCGACTGTATCTGCTAAAAAATTAAACTTATTCAAATAATTGAATTAAGAAAAGGTTCAGAATCACGGGCTGGACTTACTGAAGAAGTTCATCCGGAAATAATTGAAATCTGGTATGTCGTTGTTATGCCATTTTCCCATCACCACACCATTTTTCAACAGGATTAATCCAGGATTCGATCGTATCATCGCCATGAGCGTGACATCATCAGCAAAATAAACATCCACATCGAGACGATGATTCATAATAAATTCGCTGGCTGTTTCAGGCTGGCTGGCAGTGACAAGTACAAAGGAGATGCCTTTGTTATTGCAATCCTTTATGAGATCACGAATTCGCTTTATATTTTTCAGGCTGGCTTTGGAAAGGTCATACGAGATCAGCATAAACTGCCAGTCCGGGTTTTCAAGGATTTCCGAAGTTACATCCTCTTTTAATGAGTCTTCAAGCATCAGGCTATTGGCCGGTGGATTCGGATTCACAACCCGTTGACCGACAAATTCCCAGTGCTTAACCCATGTTGAATCGTTGTACGGATAATCAGGTGATAAATATTCACGGGTTTCGCCTGTTGCTTTATTCCGGTATGTTACATAAAATTTCGAAGGCAGCGGGTTTTCGTTTACGACGCTGTTCCCGATTTTCCACGCCCGAAAATCGATTACCGGCAAATGACGAATATTATACACTTCGAAAAACACAAATCCGGCGAGAAACAATATTACAAGCACGCCTTCCGTACTGCTGCCGAATGCCGGACGAATCCTCTTTCGCGATAAAAAAACAATCAGTAACAACGCATCAATTACGAGATTTTTATAGATCGTCTGCCAGTTCGAAATGAGAAGCGCATCACCAAAACAACCGCAATCGGGAACCGGGTTGTTAAGGGCATCATTCAGCGTGATCAGCGTAAAAAATACCATCATGATAAGCACCAGCCACGAAGTAAACCGTATCCTGATATTCAGCAGAAATACAATTCCAAGCATAAATTCCGTGGCATTCAAGAGGATGGAAAGCGGCATGGCCACCGGCATAGCCCAGTCAGTTCCAAAAGCAATAAAGTAATCGATAATCCGGTAATTGGTGCCCACCGGATCAACACCTTTAACAAAACCGGAGAATATGAAAAGGCAGCCAATGAGTAATCTGCTGATATGAATCTGGGTGACTGAAAATTTTTTGAAAAATAAGATAACCGTAATTAGTTCTGCGATCAATAATGAAAGGAAAGCAAGGTTCAGGCTTTCATAATTAATAATCATGAAACCCGAAAGCAGAATCACGATGAATATAACCCAACTGGTTGTCTTTGCTTTGTTTTTGATTAATTCTTCCATTTATAAAATTAAACTGCCTGGTGATCAGGCAATTTCCCCTTCATTCAGTTTGATGAGTGCAAAAAGCGAATAATTGATAATGTCGTTGTAATTGGCATCAACACCTTCCGACACAAAGGTTTTTCCCTTGTTATCTTCAATTTGCTTAATACGTAAAAGCTTCATCAGGATAATATCGGTAAGCGATGAAATGCGCATGTTTCGCCAGGCTTCTCCGTAATCGTGATTTTTATCCTCCATCAACGCCTTTGCTCCGTAAATATATTTTTCGTAAAGTTTTATTGCATTTTCTTTATCCATTTCAACCTCCTCACCGGTTCCCAGTTCAAGCTGAACCAGAGCCATCACTGAATAGTTGACGATGCCGATAAATTCGGGTTTAATCCCCTCGTTAATCTTTTGCATTCCTTTTTCCTCGATGCTTCTGATTCGGTTGGCTTTGATATAAATCTGATCGGTGAGCGAAGGTGTCCGAAGAATACGCCATGCACTGCCATAATCCTCCATTTTTTTCAGGTACACTTCCCTGCACTGAGCCATTGCCACTTCAAACTGTTCTGATGTTTTTGTCATATCAGTGTTCCGGTAAATTCACAAAGGGTTCAAAATTAATGTTATTTATTTTGCGAACCGAACCAAGTTCTAAAAAATTGGCAAACCGGCCGGAAAAATCAGTCCCAATGAATTAATATCGTATTTTCGATGCGTTC